>JABMMM010000263.1 GCA_013205565.1 Alcaligenaceae bacterium
CGACTGGCGCGCGAACAAAACCCCGACGCTTAACTGGTCTACGATCTCGCGCAAAACTCAAGATACCAAGGCATGGCGGCTTGCAAACCTTGCGCGATGGTGTGGGTTGGTTGATACCCTAGCAGGCGCTGTGCTTTCGAGATGTCGGCCTGTGAATGTCGAACGTCACCTGCTCTGAACTCACGATAGCTTGGCTCTAACGTATACCGCAGTCCGTTTTGCGCGAGCGTAGCGACTAGATTTTCAAACAGCGCGTTCAGGCTAGTGCGTGCGTTGACCGCCACGTTGTAGACCTGATTAAACGCTTCGGGGCCGGCAACCGCAGCCAGAATGTTTGCCTGCACGGCGTTCTCAACAAAACAAAAATCTCGGCTGGTTTCGCCATCGCCGTTCACACTCACCGGATCGCCTCGCAGCATCGCGGCAATCCACTTGGGGATTACCGCTGCGTAGGCTCCCTCGGGGTCTTGTCGCTTGCCAAAGACATTAAAGTAGCGCAGACCGATCGTCTTGAAGTCGTATGCGCGCGCGAACACATCGGCATAGAGCTCATTGACATATTTTGTAACGGCGTAAGGCGACAGAGGCTTGCCAATCTGGTCTTCCACTTTGGGTAAGGCAGGGTGGTCGCCATAGGTTGAGCTTGAAGCGGCATACACAAAGGACTGCACCCCAGCATCGCGAGCGGCCACTAGCATATTTAAAAAACCAGAGATATTGACAGCATTGGCAGTGGCTGGGTCGCTTAACGAACGCGGGACCGACCCCAACGCGGCTTGGTGCAAGACGAATTCGACACCGGTCACCGCCTGCGCGCAGCTTGCCTCATCCCGGATGTCACCTTCGATCAAGCGAAAATTTTCCCACTGAGCGGCGCTGACATTGGCCTGAACCTCAGCGAGGTTGTATGAATATCCCGTCGCAAAATTATCCAGACCAACCACGCGTTGCCCGAGTTTGAGCAGTGTTTCGAGCAGGTTCGAGCCAATAAAGCCGGCGCAACCCGTCACGAGCCAGCTGCGCGGCGCGGCGCGCAATTGCGCCTGAACTTGCGCGTAACGCGAGTCAGGGGTTTGCTTCATAAGCGCAAATCTGACTGCCCGGCAGGCAAAATATATTTAAGGTCGTACAACACGTGTTCGGGCTTACCAAGCGCGCGCAACGCCTTTGCACCCATCTCGACAAACTGGCGGTGAGCAACCGCTACGATAATGGCATCGTAGCGCCCCGCCTCTAGCTGCTGCACGGTTGCCAAACCATACTCATGCTGAGCGTCTTGCGCCGAGACCCAGGGGTCGTAGACGTCTACCTCGACGTTGTACTCTTTAAGTTCTTTTACGATGTCGACCACGCGGGTGTTGCGCAAATCGGGGCAATTTTCTTTAAAGGCCAAGCCCATCACCAACACGCGAGCGCCCTGCACATGAATGCGCTGGCGCGTCATCAGTTTGACCAGTTGCGAGACCACATAGCTTCCCATGCCGTCATTCAGGCGCCTTCCGGCCAAAATGATTTCTGGGTGATAGCCGATCGACTGTGCTTTGTGCGTCAGGTAATAAGGATCGACGCCAATACAATGCCCGCCCACCAAGCCTGGACGAAACGGCAGAAAGTTCCACTTTGTTCCGGCTGCCTGCAGGACAGCTTCGGTGTCGATCCCGAGTTTATTAAAAATCAGCGCCAGTTCATTCACCAAGGCGATGTTGACATCACGTTGCGTGTTTTCGATGACCTTGGCCGCCTCGGCGACCCTGATGCTAGGCGCACAATGAGTGCCCGCCACAATGATTTCGCGATAAATTTGATCAACCAGCGCGGCGGTCTCGGGGGTCGAGCCCGAGGTCACTTTTTTGATCGTACTGATGCGGTGCTCTTTGTCGCCGGGGTTAATGCGCTCGGGGCTGTAGCCCGCAAAAAAATCTTTGTTAAACACCAGACCAGACACTCGTTCGAGCACCGGCACGCAATCTTCTTCCGTTGCGCCTGGATAAACCGTTGACTCATAAATGACGAGATCGCCTTTTTTGAGCACGGCACCGATTGTTTCGCTGGCCGTTATCAGCGGGGTAAGGTCAGGCCGCTTATATTCGTCGATCGGAGTGGGTACGGTAACGATAAAAACATTTGCCGCGCGTAGGTCGGCCCGCTCTGCGGTGCAGCGTAGGCCCTTGGCGCTGGCAAGCTCAGCGTCATCGACCTCAAGCGTATGGTCATGGCCTTGTTGTAAGGCAAGTATGCGGGCTGGGTTGATGTCAAAGCCAAGCACCGCTCTTTTTTTAGCAAACTCGACCGCCAGGGGCAAGCCCACATAACCCAAGCCGACAACCGCGATTTTGACATTCTGAATGAGCAAATTATTCTCCGCAATCCCTGCAGGCGCTCGGGCCGTCAGGTCGTAGGTTTTAAGGTTTGGCCCTCAGTTTAAAGGCTAGGGCAAAATTTTGTGCGGGCAACTGTCGCGTGCTACGACTTGGCGTTTGACAAAAAAAGAAGCCAAGACCTTGCGGTCTTGGCTTAAATCCACCAAAGGAGGAGGGTGGAGGAGACAATCGTGGCAAGTTGAGGAGACAACATTCGCGTGATCAAATTAAATGAAACGCGCTGACTCTGCGTATATTGACTGATCGTTATCTTAAGATAACCCTTGCTTCAGTCAACACACTTATGACTCAACTTCCATAAACAAATAGTAATCCAAGTTTTTGTGCAACGCAAGAAAATCTGCAAAAAAAAACATAAATATTTATTTTGTTGTTTTTGTGCTTCGCAATAAAGCAAGGCTTAGGCCTGCCTTGAAGCGCCAACAAACTCTGCTACAGACGATACGCCGTTGCGGTCATTAGTTTAGACATCAGCGTCATCAAGCCCCGTACAGGTACCGGCATGGCCACAGCACCCGCTCGCTCTGCTGTGACGCGATGACCAACTTCGTCACGCTTCATTTGTTCAACAATTTTTCGCGACCGCCCATCGCCTGCCGGCAAGCGCTCAAGGTGATCCTCGAGGTGAGCCTCGACCTGTCGTTCGGTTTCTGCCATAAACCCCAGGTTACGGGCAACCCCGGCTCGCGCCGCCAACACGCCAAGAGTAAAAGAACCCACATACCAAACCGGATTCAATAGGCTGGGCCGGCTGTTGAGTTCACGCAGGCGCTGCTGACACCAGGCAAGGTGGTCAAGTTCTTCGGCAGCCGCGGCATAAAAAAGCGCTGGGCTGGTCGCGTCTTGGCTAGCGGCGGCCTGGCCACGATAAAGCGCTTGCGCGCAAACTTCTCCGACATGATTCACGCGCATTAAACCGGCCGCGTGTTTTGTCTCGGGCTTGGTCAGAACGGCTTCAGGTTCTGCGCCAAGCGCACCCGCTGGATTAGGCCTTGCGGGCGCAGCCTGCCCCGCCAATACTTGCAAAGCGACGTCGAGTTCGGCGATAAATGGATCCAACCAGTGCTGGCGACGGATAAAGTGCGAAGAGCCAACTGAAACCGCTTGGGGAGCTGCCATGAAAGACCTTAAAGTGAGGTGCTGATCGCCCAAAAAAACAGGGCTACTACGGCCAGTCGCGTGATGCGAGCGTCTCGCTTCGTGAAAGCTCAGACAACCCGACCAAACAGAATGCGCCGTGCCAAACTGACACCTCAATTTTAAGGCCCGCCGAAAAATTTTGCTTAAACAAGATTATGATTCTGAGTTAACCACTAAGGATTCGCTATGGAAGTCAAAATCGATTGGGGCGGCCCAGACGGCATGCTCTTCGTCGCACAGACGGGCACCGGGCACATCGCGGCTATGGACGGCGCGCCCGACGGTGGCGGTCATAATCTTGCCCCTCGTCCGA
>JABMMM010000264.1 GCA_013205565.1 Alcaligenaceae bacterium
CGGCAATCGCCGCTGCCGCATGTTCAATATGGGCTAAGTATGAGCAGCCACCCAACTCGGTGCCGTCCATCCACTTGAGCTTCAGATTCATGTAGTCTGCTAAGGGTAAAGGGCTGCCCCCAGGTGCGTCACCCGCACAAAAGTAACCGTCGACGTCGGCAAAACTCAGGCCTGCGTCTTTCAGGGCACCGACAGCACACTCGACGTGAAGTTGGGCGACCGATTTTTCAGGTGCGAAGCGGGTCGGATGCTCAAAGGCACCCGCAATGTAGGCCTTGCCATTTAGCGACATTGTTGTGCTTGCTCGAGCATTTTGACCAAGGCATAAACGCTTTGATTGGCCGGCGTGGCAATGCCGTACTCTTGACCTTTACGCACCACCAGGCCGTTCAGAAATTCAATTTCACTCGGTTTTTTGCGGGCAAGATCTTGTGCGGTTGAAGAGAGTTGGCCGGGCATGGTCTGAGGGATCATGTCATTAGCGTCTTGCGCCTCTGCGAGCGTGAGTCCAATACCCTGCTGCTGAGCAATGCTCACTACCTCGATGCCTAGTTGGTGAATCAACTCACGTACAGCTTCAGTTTGCACCATCTGACCATAGGTCATTTGACCGATCGCCGAAATCGCATTGTAGCTGCAGTTCACTAAAAACTTACTCCATTGGTCTTTTCGTATGTCGACTGAGACCTTGCAGGGCACGCCGCCCGCGCAGAGTAAAGCCGCGAGGGCTTTGAGCAATTCGGCGTTAGCCGCGCTGTGTACGCTTGGATCTCCTTGGCCAAGCGCGAGCTCACCTCGGCCAAGGTGTTTCAGTCGCCCTGGCCCGGCCATGATTGTCGCAACATAGACCACCGCCGCAAACACTGGGTTGTCGACAAGGCCGCGTATACGCTCACAATTATCGACCCCATTTTGCAAACTGATAATCGCCGTATGTTTTTGCAAGTCAGGAATAATCGATTCAATGGTTTTTTCTGTATCAGGCGATTTCACACACAATAAAATTAGATCTGCCTGCGCCACTGCCGCTAGTTCAGTGCTGGCGGCAACCGCCACATATTCTTCGAAGCTTTGGCAATCCATATGTAAGCCGTGTTGGGTGATGGCGGCGACGTGGTCAGGTCGCGCGATCAGCGTCACATTGTGACCAGCACGTGCCAGCATGCCGCCAAAGTAGCAGCCCACGGCCCCAGCGCCCAACACAACGATTTTCGGGTTTTTAGTGTTACAGCTCATAAAGTGGATTCACTCATAAAAAAAATATACCGGCGTTGCCCTGAGTCAAGGCGTTAATTGTGCATCAGTGGCAATTTTTCTCCACTTTGGAATGTCGATAGCTAAAAACTGAGCAAATTCACTCGCGGTTTCGCCGCCGACCTCGCCGCCTTCTTTCGTCAAGTCGCGCTGCACGTCGGGTAGCAATAAGATTTGCTTGACCGTTTGCTGTAGCGTGTCAATCACAGCCGCTGGCGTACCAGCAGGGGCCAACAAACCATACCAGTTTTCAACCGCATAGCCTGGCAGCCCCGCGTCGGCGATCGCTGGCAAGCCCGGAAACGCCGCAGAAGGCTTCGCAGAGGTCACGCCAAAGGCACGCATCTTGCCGCTTTCGACATAAGGCTTGACGACTGCAATCGTACTGAAATACATCGCGATACGCCCGCCCATCATGTCAGTGATTAACAACGATTGACCTTTATATGGAACATGCACCGCCTTGACCTCAGCTTCGTTCATAAACATCGCCCCGGCAAGGTGCCCAACCGTACCGGATCCGGGCGAGCCATAGCTCAGCGCATTGGGCTTGGCTGCAGCGAGTGCAATGAGTTCTTTAAGGTCTTTAGCCGGAAGATCGGCGGGCCCGACTAACACAAGCGGGGCCGATACCAAGCGCGTGATTGGCGCAAAGTCTTTCAGCGAATCATAGGTGAGTGTATTCATGATGGCGGGAGCCACGCCGATATTGGCAGCCTGACCAAACAAGATGGTGTACCCATCCGGAGCAGCCCGAGAAACAAAGGTGGCCGCGATCGTTGAGCCAGCACCTGGTTTGTTGTCAACGATCACGGGTTGCTTGAGCATCACCGACATCTTCTCAGCGACGATTCGCGCCATCAGGTCCGAGCCGCCGCCGGGCGGAAATCCCACGACGATCTTGAGCGGTTTGTTTGGAAACATCTGAGCCTGCGTCTGAGCCTGAGCAGACACCAATAAACAGCTCAAGGGCATCAGTAAAACGAGCAGTAAGCTCTTATTTAATCGTTTCATTCTTCTCTAACTCCTCGAATACTTCGTAAGCAATCTGAGCCGCAGACATCGACGAGGCCCAGCCGGAATAAAAAGCCAAATGTGTAATCAATTCACCGATCTCTACCTGTGTGAGGCCATTCTCTAACCCCCGCGTGATGTGAACGCGAAGTTGATCGGGTCTGAACGAAGTAAGTAGCGCGGCGATCGTGATCATGCTGCGATCGCGTTTTGAAAGCTCTTTACGCTCCCAGATATCACCATACAAAACTTTTTCGGCGCACTCAACCATTTTAGGCACAGTCTTGCGTAAACGCTCGCGACGCGCTGAAGTCGGGACGGTGGCCATCGAAATCTCCTAGTTTTATGATTAATAATCGTTACACTAGTGTCCGGTTAAATTCCGAATAAATTCAATTGGTTAGCGGGGTCGGGTAAATC
>JABMMM010000024.1 GCA_013205565.1 Alcaligenaceae bacterium
CGGTGCACCTGTGCGCTTGATGGTGCCTTGGAAATACGGCTTCAAATCAGCAAAGTCCATCGTCACGATTCGTCTGACCGAGAAGCAACCCGCCAGCAGTTGGATGAAAGCGATCCCAAGTGAATACGGCTTTTATTCGAACGTGAACCCCGAGGTCACGCACCCACGCTGGAGTCAGGCGACAGAGCGGCGCATCGGTGAAGATGGAGTGTTTGCGCCGAAACGTAAAACGCTCATGTTCAATGGCTACGGCAACGAAGTCGCGTCTTTGTACACGGGTATGGATCTGCGTAAAAACTATTGAAGCGCTTGCTTAAGCTTTGATCGCGTCAATGAGGCTTCAAAGACGTGAGGCGATGCTTGCAGCTCTCAAGTCACGCTCGAGCTGACGACCCTTGATCATTCACACACTATCTGTTCGTACGCTTGATCGGGCAAAAATTTTGCTCTTTGCAGCGGGTTTGTATCCGCTCGCCCGTTGGATCTGGCTAGGGATGCAAAACGATTTGACGGCAAACCCGGTTGAGTTTTTATCACGCTCGTCGGGTACGTGGACTTTAGTGTGTCTGCTTGTGACGTTATCTGTGTCACCCCTGCGGCAGTGGCTGCAGCAGCCCGCTCTGCTGCGCTGGCGCAGAATGTGCGGGTTGTTCACTTTCTTTTACGCCAGCTTGCATGCGCTCGCGTGGGCTTGGTGGGATCAAGGCTTTGAGTGGGCGCCGATGTTGTCTGATGTTTGGAGGCGACCCTTCATCATGGTAGGGATGGCGGCCTTTTTGACGATGTCGTTGCTGGCGATGACCTCAACCCACGGTTGGATGCGCAGGCTTGGGCGACGCTGGCAGCACTTGCATAGTTTGATTTATGCGATTGCTTTGCTGGGTATTTTGCACTACTACTGGCATAAAGCCGGCAAGAGCGATTTTCAGACCGTGACGCTTTATGCCATCGTGACGGCGGGGCTTTTGGGGTGGAGACTGTTGCGTCACAAAAAGCGACAGTCTGGTACGCCAAGTGTTAAAGCCCCGAACCGTTAGTGGGCAAGGCGCGTAATCTTGCCGCCGTTTGCGCATCGGGTTTGCTGTTGACCGACTCGGGCCGATAGTGCATCTGAAACGCTGCAATGGTGTGCAGCGTATTGGCATCAAAATAATTGGTTTCTGGCACGCTGTACCCTACGCGCTTTAATTGCTTTTGAAACCAGCCCGCATCCGGCGAGCCGTTGCGCACATACTCAGCCTGATATTTTGCGGCAGCCGCCTCATCAAACCAACGCCCAACGCCGGCTTGTGCGAGTTTTTTCCAGGGAAAGGCGGGCCCAGGATCTTGCTTGCGCAAGGGAGCCACGTCGCTGTGCCCAACAATATTTTCGGCTGCAACGCCATGACGCCGGGCAACCTCGCGAGTCAGTGCGATGACAGCGTCTATTTGCGCAGCGGGGTAGGACGGGCCGCTATCGCCGTCGCTGTTACGTGTCCAGCCTGGATGCACGATTTCGATGCCGATTGAGCGTGGATTGATAAACGTGCGGCCATACCAACTACTTTCACCGGCATGCCAGGCGCTAAGATTTTCGTCGACTAATTTGTAGACGACAGGTTTGCTGTCATCCGAGACGACATAGTGGGCGCTGACTTCACGATTCGTGAGGGTCAGCAAAGCACTGGGTTTAGTTGAGGCGGTGTAATGCAGCACAATAATATCGATACGGCTGTTTTTGCCGTTGGCCTTTAGCGAGTCGTTGATGCTGTAAGGCGCGCCCGAGCGCTCAGAGGCACAGCCTGCCAAAAGAAGTAAGCACAGCACCGTCACAGCGGTCTGGCACCGCGCCAACAAAAGTCTAGTCGCTTCAGTCGGTAGCTTCAAACAAGGTAAACGTAGGGCAGTCATTTTTTTAAGCCGCTTGAAACAAAAAGAGTGTTGGATGTTTGTCGAGTTCGGGCTTAGGGTGCGCTTTCCATTGCGTGATGGTGAGTGTGCGTATCCATTCTTCAGGTGTGGTGAGTGACCGTGCAAGACACAGACGCGTGTTGCCTTTGAGCTGTTCTAGCAAGCTGTTGAACATCGCCTGATTACGATAAGGTGTTTCGATGAGTAGTTGGGTTTGCTTTTGTTTGCCAGAGGTTTGTTCCCAGACCTTTAGTTGCCGAGCCCGATCGGTGGCCTCGACAGGCGCATAACCATGAAACACAAAACGCTGTCCGTCAAGTCCGCTGGCCATCAGACCAAGCAAAATAGAAGAGGGCCCGACCCAAGGCTTGACCCTTACGCCCCAGCCATGCGCGATCGTGACTGCGCGCGCGCCCGGATCTGCAACCGCGGGGCAACCCGCCTCAGAAACCAGCCCAACATCCAGGCCTGTACGCAAAGGCTGCAGCCAGCTTTGTAATTGCGCTTCGTCCACGCGTGGGCTGAGCTCGTGAATCGTGATGTCTTGTAACGGTCGCGCAAGCTTCAGCAGCTTTAAAAAAGCCCGCGCTGTCTTGGCGTTCTCGGCGATGTAGCAGCTCAGCAAGCCCGCCTGGGCCTGGGCGGCCTCGGGTAGCCACTGCTCAAGTGGGGCTTGGCCCAAGCCCACGGGTATCAGATGTAACGTGCCAGGTGTTGACCGAGAAGTCGCGCTTGTTGTCATGTATTGGGTATTGCTAAAAAAAGCGGTGGGGGTTCAAGTGGGTCAAGGCCGACCTTGGCGAGCATGCGGGTCAGTTCAATTAAAGGCAAGCCGATGATAGCCGTGGGATCGCTGCTGTGCATGCTTTGCATCAAGGCAATCCCCAGACATTCGGCTTTTGCGCTGCCTGCCGTGTCAAAGGGCAGATCAATGGCAAGGTAACGGACAATCGCCGCAGCAGAAAGCGTTCGATAGACGCAGTCGGTCGTGACGACGATGCTTTGCACTTGGTCGTTTGACACCACGGCCATTGCGCTAAAAAAAGTAACCGTTTGCCCAGAGAGTTGCTGCAGTTGCGCCTGCGCGGCTGCCGCATGCCCTGGTTTGCCCAGCGGCTTGCCGTGCAAAGAGGCGACCTGATCGGCTCCAATGACGACCGACGCGGGATAAGACTGAGCCACCCGTTGTGCCTTGGCAATTGCCAGTCTCAGCGCGAGTTGTTCGGGCGCTTCGTGGCCCAAGGGGGTTTCGTCTAACTCAGGTGAAACCGAAATAAAAGGAATTTTTAACCTCGCGAGCAACTCTTGGCGGTATTTCGAGCTTGAGGCAAGGATCAGTGAAGCGGGCGCGGTCGTCATCGTTTTCGGCTTGAATATTGACGGTGAGAGGGAAAACACGCTATTATCTCTTGATTCGTTGCTTAAGTCGCTGTGCCCCGTTGCCTCTTTGCAGCAGGTTGCATCTTCACTTTGAGATACGCATCTAGTTTGCGCAGAGATACCGCACTGCAACAGAGCTTCAAAAAGTCAAGACAAGGCGGCACGAACAATACGATGGCAAAAGATCTTAGCCCAAGCTTTAGGTTGGGAATTCCCCCTGTTGTGGATGTATTTGAATTTGCGCGCCGTGGGCAGTTAATCGAAGGTGTCTTTGCCGTAAACCGGCTTGAGCGGTTGCTTGAAGACGTTCCCGAGCAACCCTTCGCCGAGCTTGTGGTGCTTGACCAAGCGCCACAGCATCCAGGGTTAGTGAAGTACCGCCTGCAAGGGCGTCGCAGCAAAGTCGGCAAGTTGCAGTTGGTGTTAAAAATCGACTCCCTGTTAGTGCTCGAATGCCAACGTTGTTTGGGGGATTTAATTTTCCCGGTTGATCGGCAAACTGTGTTTGAACTTGTGGTGCGCGAGTCTGATCTTGATCAGGGCGACCTCGAAGACTCTGACCCCGACGCACCCGAAAAAATAATGGGATCCGCTCAGTTTAATTTGCTGGATCTGGTTGAAGACGAAATGATTTTAGAAGTTCCCTATGTACCCAGGCATGATGTCTGTCCTGAGCCCTTAGGTGGTACTGAAACTGAGGCGCAAACCCCAGATTCTGCACCAGAAGCGCAGCGCCCCTCGCCATTTGCAGTTTTGGGGCAGCTTAAGATTAAAAGTCAGTAGTTATTACTAAGATGGTTGGCGTACAATTCGCCGACTCACAGGAGTTGTCATGGCTGTTCAGCAAAATAAAAAATCCCCCTCAAAGCGCGGTATGCACCGCTCGCATGATTTTTTGGTTAACCCGTCTACAGCGGTCGAGCCCAACACCGGCGAGCAACATCTGCGTCACCACATCAGCCCAACCGGGGTGTACCGTGGTCGCAAGATCCTCAAGACTAAGACTGACGAATAAAGCGGGCTGACGGGCTTACTCGTCCCCACATACACCGCTGCATCCTCACGTGTCTGCCGTGATTCGCATCGCGATCGATTGCATGGGTGGTGACTCGGGTCTTCCCGTCACGATCCCTGCTGCGTTTGCTTTCGCACAACGCTTTCCCGATACACACCTGTTACTAGTCGGGCTCGTCGAGCCACTAGAACAGGCTGTTGCCGAGCACGCTAAACGCTATCGCGGGATCTCGCCCGATCGGTTTACTGTCGTTGCGGCCACCGAAGTGGTTGGCATGGATGACTCGGTAGAGATCGCGTTGCGTCGCAAAAAAGATTCTTCTATGCGTGTCGCAGCGCAGACCGTCAAAGACGGTCAGGCGCAGGCCTGTGTCTCGGCAGGCAACACCGGCGCCTGGATGGCGATTTCAAAATATGTGTTGAAGACGCTTGACGGCATTGATCGTCCGGCCATTGCTTCAGTGTTGCCGAATCAAACAGGCGGCACGACCATCATGCTCGATCTAGGTGCTAACGTCGACTGTACGGCTTTGCATTTGTTGCAGTTCGCCATGATGGGTACTGCGTTTGCTCAGGTTGGTAAGCAAAATCCCAACCCGTCCATTGGTTTGCTCAATATCGGCGAAGAAGCCATCAAAGGCAACGACGTGGTAAAACAGGCGGGTGAACTTTTACGCGAGAGTTCTTTAAACTTTTATGGCAACGTTGAGGGCGACGACATCTTCAAAGGTACCGTCGACGTGGTAGTTTGCGATGGCTTTGTTGGCAATGTGGCACTCAAAACTGCCGAAGGCGTTGTCCGCATGATGTCGCAAATGCTGCGCGAAGCCTTTACACGCAATTTATTTTGTCGGGCGCTTGGTTTGCTTGCTTTGCCAGTGCTCAGCCGCTTTCGGGCACAGGCTGACAATCGCCGATTTAACGGTGCCGCTTTGCTTGGTTTGCGAGGCGTTGTGATCAAAAGCCACGGTTCGGCTGACGCGATTGCTTTTGGTTTTGCGCTTGACTGCGCCCGCGCGTCGGTGGCAAATAACCTGTTGGCGCGAACCACGTCGGCGATTGCACAACTCACGCAAGTGCAGCCCCAAACAGAAACCGAGTCCAGAGACCCGATATGACTCAAACCACGCCTTATGCACGAATTGTTGGTTCGGGCAGTTTTTTACCGCCTCGCTGCGTAAGCAATGACGAACTGGCTGCCGATCTTGCCTCACGAAATATCGAAACTTCAGACCAATGGATTTTTGACCGCACTGGGATTCGTCAGCGCTATTTGGCCGAACGCGGGGTGAAGACCAGCTCTTTAGCAACCGAGGCCGCGCGTCTTGCGCTAGCAGACGCTCAGGTTGACGCTGCTGAGCTCGATCTAATTATTTTGGCCACGTCCACCCCAGATTTTGTATTTCCGAGTACCGCCTGTTTAGTGCAGGCAAACTTGGGCAACAAAGGGGCTGCCGCGTTTGACGTTCAGGCGGTATGCAGCGGATTTGTCTACGCCTTGACAACGGCCGAGGCTTTTATTCGGGCCGGCCGGGCCCGCTGTGCCTTGGTCATCGGGGCCGAAGTCTTTTCCAGTATCCTTGACTGGAACGATCGTGGCACTTGCGTGTTGTTTGGTGATGGCGCCGGTGCTGTGGTGCTAAAAGGTGGCGAGCAACCTGGCATCTTGTCGGCTGAATTACACGCCGATGGCAGTCAGATGGGCATTCTTGCGGCAGCCGGTAATGTGGCTTACGGCGAGGTGACCGGCGACCCGTTCCTGCGGATGGATGGTCAGGCGGTTTTCAGGCAAGCGGTGACCGTACTCGATCGCTCGGCGCGCGAAGTGGTCGCGCAAGCCGGCCTGCAGCTGTCTCAGGTCGACTGGTTTATTCCGCATCAGGCAAATTTAAGAATTTTGACCTCTCTGGCGCGTAAGCTTGATCTTGCCCTTGAAAAAGTGGTGATAACAGTCGATCAGCACGCAAATACCTCAGCGGCCAGTATTCCGTTAGCTCTGGATGTTGCACGGCGCGATCAACGCATTGAGGCCGGTCAGTTAGTCCTGTTGCAGGGAGTCGGTGGCGGCTTTACGTGGGGCTCTGTGCTGGTCAGGATGTAAGCAAGACTGAGCAATCGCAGCAGCAATCCTTGGCGTGCAGTCAGTTTTTAAACACTAAAAAACTCTAGACATGATGAAACTTGCTTTTGTTTTTCCGGGCCAAGGCTCGCAAGCGGTCGGCATGATGGACGCCTGGTCGGGTCACCCCGCGGCCCAGCAAGTGATCGCACAAGCCAGCGAGGCGCTTGGCGAGGATCTGGGCGCTCTGATGGCGCAAGGCCCCGCCGAGCAACTCAGTCTGACAACGCATACGCAACCAGCCATGCTGACGGCGGGCGTGGCGATGTACGAGGCCTGGCGCGCTGCAGGCGGCCCTCAGGCGGCCCTGATGGCTGGGCATAGTCTAGGTGAGTATGCAGCCTTGACGGCCGCGGGCGCGCTGTCCTTGGCCGATGCTGTGCGTCTGGTGCGTGTACGTGCTGACGCCATGCAGGCCGCGGTACCGGTCGGCACGGGTGCGATGGCAGCGGTGTTAGGGTTAGAAGATCATTTAGTGCAAAAAGCTTGTCTCGAGGCCGCGCAGGGTGAAATCGTTGAGGCCGTCAATTTTAATGCGCCCTCGCAGGTCGTCATTGCAGGTCATGCCACGGCCGTGCAGCGTGCAATCGTGACAGCCAAGGCGGCGGGCGCCAAGCGCGCCCTGTTGCTACCGGTCTCGGCTCCGTTTCATTCAAGCCTGCTGAAACCGGCCGCTGACGTGCTGGCAGGTGCCCTGGCTAAAATTAACGTCGTGACGCCTGCGGTTGCGGTCGTCAACAACGTGGATGTCGCGATCGAACAGTCTCCAGAGGCGATTCGCGACGCTCTGGTGCGCCAGGCCTGGCATGCGGTGCGCTGGGTAGAAGTCATCCAGTTCATGAAAGCACAAGGCGTGACGCACATCATCGAGTGCGGCCCAGGCAAAGTGCTCGCGGGGATGATAAAGCGCATCGACCCCGATTTGATCGCGCTCTCAGTTACCGACCCCGACTCTATGCAGGCCGCGCTTGATGCGCTGGCTGTCGCTTAACGGAATGGCCATGGAACTAAAAGATAAAATCGCCTTAGTGACAGGCGCTTCACGCGGCATCGGTCAGGCAATCGCTCTCGAACTCGCGTCGCGCGGTGCAATCGTCATTGGCACAGCCACCACCGAGGCCGGTGCTGCAGGCATCACTGCGGCACTCGGGTCTCACGGCGGGCGCGGTGTGGTGGTTAACGTCACTGACGCGCCAGCGTGCGACGCGCTAATTGAAACGCTGGCTAAGCAAACAGGCGGACTGAGTATTTTGGTCAATAACGCGGGCATCACCCGAGATAATCTTGCGATGCGCATGAAAGATGACGACTGGGATGCCGTGATGCAAACCAATTTGACTGCGGTTTTCAGGCTCTCGCGAGCGGTGATGCGAGGCATGATGAAAGCGCGCTGGGGGCGGATTATCAACATCACGTCGGTGGTGGGTTCAAGCGGCAACCCCGGTCAGGCGAACTATGCCGCGGCTAAAGCCGGCGTGGCAGGCATGAGTAGGGCCTTAGCCCGCGAGCTCGGCAGTCGCGGTGTCACCGTCAATTGCATTGCCCCGGGTTTTATCGCAACCGACATGACCAGCGGTCTTGACGAAGGTCAAACCACAGCACTTTTAGCCCAAATTCCCCTCGGACGCCTTGGGTCTGCAGCTGATATTGCTCATGCTGCAGCCTTTTTGGCGTCTCCCCAAGCCAGTTACATCACAGGTACGACGTTGCACGTCAACGGCGGCATGTACATGTAACAGGTTTTTTTTCTGCCGGTTCGCTATAATTCGGCGAACTTTTCCCCCTTTGGAGATATGAATGGATAGCATCGAACAGCGCGTTAAGAAGATTGTCGCTGAACAACTTGGCGTAAACGAAGCCGAGATCAAAAACGCCTCCTCTTTTCTTGATGACCTCGGTGCCGATTCACTCGACATGGTCGAGCTAGTCATGGCACTCGAAGACGAGTTCGAAACCGAAATCCCTGACGAAGAAGCCGAAAAAATCACGACGGTGCAGCAAGCCGTTGATTACATCACTTCACGTTCTAAGGCATAGGCTGTCGCCGGCGTTGCTTAAGGCGCAAGCCCAGAGCAACACAGCGCAGGGTAGGGTTAGTTAGGCGGTTCAGGCGTCTGGCGCAAACGCAACGTGGGTTTTAATCTCCGTTGGGTTTCGCCGTAGGCCTTGACCGCCCTTATCACATATAAGGAGTGATCCGTGAAACGACGTGTCGTCATTACAGGTCTTGGCATCGTGAGCCCAGTGGGCAATGATATTGCCACGGCTTGGGACAATATCGTGAACGGTCGATCGGGTATCGGGCGTATCACGAGGTTTGACCCCAGTGCTTTTAATGCGCATATCGCGGGCGAGGTTAAAGACTTCGACGTCAATACGATTATTCCTGCCAAAGAAGCGCGTACGATGGATACGTTCATTCACTACGGCATCGCGGCAGGCTTGCAAGCCTGGAAAGACTCCGGCCTTGACCTTGCACACACGGATCCTGAGCGGGTTGGTGTGATTGTTGGCTCGGGTATCGGGGGCTTGCAACGCATCGAAGAAACCCAAACAGAATATTTACAGCGCGGTCCGCGTCGGATCTCGCCGTTTTTTGTGCCCGCCTCGTTGATTAACCTGATCTCCGGTCAGCTCACGATTATGCTGGGGCTTAAAGGCCCGTCTTACGCGGTGGTGTCGGCCTGCACAACGGGTTTGCACTCGATTGGTGACGCGTCCCGAATGATTGAATACGGTGACGCCGATGTGATGGTTGCCGGCGGTGCCGAGTCCACCGTCTCGCCTTTGGGCATTGGTGGTTTTGCGGCCATGCGTGCGTTGTCGCAGCGTAACGACGATCCGACTACCGCTTCGCGTCCCTGGGATCGCGACCGTGATGGTTTTGTGCTGGGTGAGGGTGCGGGTGTGCTGGTACTTGAAGAATACGAGCATGCCAAAAAGCGTGGCGCACGTATTTATGGTGAGTTTGCTGGCTATGGTATGAGTTCAGACGCGCATCACATTACAGCACCCGACCGCGATGGTCCGCGACGTGGCATTATTAACGCCCTGCGCAATGGCGGACTGAACGCCGACGAGGTCCAGTACGTAAATGCCCATGGCACCTCAACACCGCTGGGCGACAAAAATGAAACTGAAGCCCTGAAGCTTGCTTTTGGTGATCACGTAAAAAAATTAGTGGTGAACTCAACCAAATCCATGACCGGTCATCTTTTGGGCGCGGCAGGTGGAATCGAGGCAGTCTTTGCGACGCTGGCCGTGTATCACCAAATTTCTCCGCCAACGATCAATATCTTTAATCAAGATCCAGAGTGTGACCTTGATTATTGTGCCAACACGGCGCGCGATCTTAAAATCACTGTAGCGCTGTCAAATTCGTTTGGTTTTGGCGGCACAAATGGTTCAATGGCAGTACGTCGTCTCTAAGTGCTGCAGGACGCATTGACTGAGTACCCAACCCTACCTAGGCAAGTGAAACTGACCCAGCCCCGCTGGGCGGTTGGTTTGGGCTGGGCCGCCTTCGTCGTGGCACTGTTGGCGGTCGCACTCAGTGCCTTCTGGCAGGGCGTACCCTTTTGGATGCTTGCGCTTGGCGCTGCCTTAAGCCTGGTGGCCTTTGCTGTGGTGCAAACACGTCAGCAAGCCTGGCTGAGTGCCCATCGTTTGTATTTTGAAGATACACCCAGCGCACGTTCGGGACCGCCAAACGGGTTCTTGGGCACTTTTTCGAAGAAGCTGGGTCAAACAGACCTCACACCTGTTACTTTGCATCAGTCTTGGTCTCATCTTTTTGGTTTAACCCTCAGTTTGAAGCTGCCTACTCTTTCTGCGCACAAACCCAAAGTGATCGTCTTAACACTTTGGCGCAACCGCCTGTCTGCTCAAGGCTATCGTCGGCTGAGGGTCTGGGCGGCGTGGCAGTCTGAACATCAGTCGCCGCTCTTCAAAGGCTTAGGGGAAACCGCTTGAGTGAGCGCGATGTCGACGCCGAGTTAGTTGCCCGCGTTCAGGCAGGCGATAAGCAGGCCTTTGACCTGCTGGTGCTTAAATATCAGCGAAAAATCATGCGCTTACTCTCGCGCATGATCCGCGATTCGGCCGAAATCGAAGACGTTGCTCAAGAAGCCTTTATTAAGGCTTATCGCGCCTTGCCTCAATTTAGAGGCGAAAGTGCCTTCTATACCTGGTTGTATCGTATTGCGATCAACACGGCTCGTAACTGGCTGGCTGCAAATAAACGGGCGCCAAGCGCACCTTCTGCGTTTGAGAACGAAGAAGGTGAAACTTTTAACGAATCTGACGTACTAACGGATGGAAGCAACCCCGAATCCGAAATGGCGAGCCGCCAAATTGCCGAAACGGTGAATAAAGCGATTAACGATTTGCCCGAAGAATTGCGTAACGCGATTGTGATGCGCGAAATTGACGGGATGAGCTACGAAGATATTGCCGAAAGTATGAATTGTCCGATTGGTACGGTTCGGTCTCGGATTTTCCGGGCCCGCGAGGCGATCGCGACACGTTTGCGTCCTTTGCTGGGTGATACCGGCAAACGGCGTTGGTAAGGAGCTATGGTGAAAGATCAGTCGACAACTTCGCAGGCGAGTGCCAGTTCTCTGAGCGAGATTACTCAGTCGTCAGACGAAAAAAATACTTCAGAGGCGGTTTCGGTGACGATCTCGGCCTGGATGGATGGTGATGACCAAACGACTTTGCCCTCTGAGCTATTCACTGACTCGGGTCATGCGACCTGGCAGGTGTATCACCTCATCGGCGATACGCTGCGTACGCCCGAGTTGGCTTTAACGCCTCAGGCCGATTTATGCCAGCGCGTGGCGCAGGCGCTTTTAGACGAGCCAGCACTGAATCAGGCCGTTACGTCTGGCGCGCCACGCGAGGCGGGCGCAAGCGTTTTTGGGCTCGGTGCGGCACCGGCTCAGCCGGCGATACAAACGGTGACACCGCTGTCAAAACTGTTACGTCGGGTGGTGTGGCCAAGCCTCGCGATGGCCGCGGCAGCCGCCGCGGTGGTCTGGGTCGCCCGGCCTTTGCTGGTGCCTGAACTCTCGGCGCCCTCGGTGCAAGCGGCAAAGGCCAACAGCACTGACGTTGTGGCTTCAAACCTCGAGCCGTCTGCCGTGCGTGACTATGTCACCGCGCATCGACAACTTTCGGGCCCAGCCAATGTTCGCCCTGCGGCGTTTGGTGCGTCGCGCTAATGCGTGGCAAGCCGCAGTCGAGGGGACCGCACCCCGCACAGTCAAAAATGATGTCGCGTATGGGCAGGCCTTTGGGGCTGCGCGCGGCGCTTGCAGGTCTTTGCCTGTGCCTGCCAGGCTTTGCCTACAGTCAGGGCGCGCCGCTTGCGCCACCAGGGTCGAGCTCAACCGCGGCAGCCTTAACGCGCCCGAGTTCGCAAGAGGCAACACTATTGCGACAAATACAGCAGGCGGCTCGTCACCTGAACTACGAGGGAGTATTCACGTTTCAACA
>JABMMM010000265.1 GCA_013205565.1 Alcaligenaceae bacterium
GTGTCGCATCGAGCAGCCCGCCTCAGGGCAAGAGTGCTACGTCAGTCTGATGCTTGATCCCTCGTCAGGCAAAGTCATTATTTTGATGTCAGCTGAAGGTGGCGTTGAAGTTGAGCAACATTCGGCCAACGGTGCCATGCTGCAGCAGCAAGCCAACTTTGAAATCAACGCAGTGAAACTTGCTGCTCAAGAATTGGCTCAACAACTGCCTACCTTTGCTCAAGCCGCTTTAACCCAAGCGGCGCATCAACTGTGCGACGCTTTATTTAAGCTCGAGCTCACGCTGACTGAAATCAACCCACTCTTCGTGCAGCCCGACGGCAGCTGGATTGCCGGTGACGCAAAACTTGTCGCTGACGACAATGCCATCGAACGCCAACCGCTATTACTCGCCTTGCTCAAAGAGCGTGGTCATGCTTATCCTGAGGCCTCTCTTAAAATCGATCACGGTTTTGATTTTGTGCGACTCGATGAAGAAGGCGATGTCGGTATGCTCACAACTGGCGCGGGCCTCAGCATGCAACTAGTCGATGAACTGACCCGCCGCGGCTGTAAACCCTTTAATTTTGTCGATATTCGCACAGGTCAATTTCGTGGTGAGCCGACCCGCTTAATTCAAGTGCTTCGCTGGATTGGCGAAGGTAAAAATATCAAAGTGATTTTGATGAATTTCTTTGCTGGCGTCACCGATTTAGCAGAGCTTTCGCGCTTGATTTTGATTGCGCTCGAACAAACCCAAGAGATCAAGATCCCAATTGTGATTCGCTTAATTGGCAATGGCCTTGAGGCCGCGATGCAAACACTGGCAAACGCCAATGCCTCATTGGTTGTAGAAACTGATTTAGAGAAAGCGGTCGATCAAGTCGTCGCCCTCGCAAAAGGGCAAGCAGCATGACAACCCACGTCTTCCCCAATGATCCTTTAGCACTTTTATTTGATCCGACTGCACCCTTACCCACCATCGTGCAAGGCATTACCGGCCGCATGGGTCGTAAGCATGCCGCCTTGATGCGCGCCTATGGTACGGATATCGTCGGTGGCACCGCCCCCGCAGGCAGCAAGTCGGCTGACTTGAAAGACGTAGACGGTGCGCCTGTCTTTCGGTCTTGCGCTGAAGCCGTCAAGGCAACCGGCGCGGTGGCCAGTGTGGCGATGGTGCCACCCTTTGAGGTGCTCGCTGCCATCAGCGAAGCCGTTGCTGGCGGCATCAAACTGATTGTGACAGTGACCGAGGGCATGCCCGTGGCTGACGCGATACGGGCTCGCTTACTAGTGCAGGCCGCCGGCGCGCGCTGGGTCGGTGCCTCGACCCCAGGCGTGGCTGTCCCTGGTCGCACCAAGCTTGGTTTTATTCCGTCAGTGTCTTTGCACCCAGGCTCGGTAGGCGTCATTGCCAAGAGCGGCACCCTGTCTTACGAAACGAATCATCGGTTAGTGGATTGTGGCCTTGGGCAAAGCGTTTGGATTGGCGTAGGCGGCGACGCTTGTAAGGGCACACGGTTTGCTGAAGTGCTGCCCTTTTTTAATGCAGACTCCCGCACCAAGCAAATCGTTTTAGTCGGAGAAATTGGTGGCTCTGAAGAAGAGGAATTCGCCCAGGCTTTGATCGATACCCAGTGCACCAAGCCCACGTTCGCGGTGATCGCCGGACATGGTGCGCGCGAAGGTGTGGTGATGGGGCATGCGGGCGCTGTGGTGCATGGCAACACGGGCACCTTTGACGCAAAAAAACGTGCGCTCGAAGGTGCAGGAGCACGTGTTTTTGCTAGCGTTGACGATTTAATCAAAGCCATGCTTGCGGCGCATTAAACTAGGCTTCGAATACTCGAACGTTCAGCAGGCAGTCACTGAACCTCGTCGCCTGTAACAGCCGCCTTCAGGTGCTTGTCAGTAGATGGATGGTACCTGGTACACAGTGCCTTTAAGCAACGAATGTGTTTATTTTAGACAGACCTCATCAAGGATTGAGCAGCATGGATTTCAAACTCAGTGACAGTCAACGGCAATATGTTGAAGCGGTTCGCGCGCTTGCGCAAAAAGATTTCAAACCGCGCGCTGCAAAATACATGGATGGCACATTTCCTTGGGAAAACATGAAACAGCTCGCCGAGATCGGCGTGCTGGGTATGACGGTCTCTGAGCAATACGGTGGCTTAGGCTTGCCCGTATTTGAAACCGCGTTGATCCTCGAAGAGATCGCCAAAGTTTGCTACCCCACCGCCATGGCAGTGCTGGGCGAAGCCGGTGTACAAACCCGCATCATCGAAACTTACGCACCCGACTCAATCAAAAATAATATTCTGCCAAAAGTTTGTTCGGGCGATGCGATTTTGTCGATCTGCATGACAGAACCTCATGCGGGCACCGATGTCAGCAGCTACCGCACCAACACCCGTTTGCATCTCAATCATGCAACCGTCAATGGCGTCAAAACCTTGATTAGTCGTGCGCAAGAAGCCGCGATGTTTGTCGTGTTCACACGCGTCGATGATCAGCCTGGGCGCGAAGGTATTGGTTGCGTCTTGATCGAAGGCGGCACACCCGGCCTAGAAGTCACTGCCAGTTATCACACCATGGGAGGCGAATACTTGCACGAAGTACGTTTTGATAACGTCGAAGTGCCGCTTGAAAACGTTGTCTTAAAAGAAGGTGGCTTTCGTAAGCTCATGAGTGCGTTCAATACGCAGCGCTGCTTAAACCCCAGCATCTCATTGGGCTTGGCTGAAGGCGCCTTTGAAGAGGCGGTCAACTACACACGCAATCGCCCAATCTTTGGCAAAACGCTCACTGATTTTCAAGGCCTGCGCTGGAAGCTCGCCGAGATGTATCGCGATATCGAGGCGGCCCGTAGCGTGTTGTATCGCGCCTGCGCCTCTGCCAATCCGTTTCCGGATCCCTTTTTGGCAGCGGTCGCCAAAATCACCTGCAATGAAATGGCGTTGCGTGTGACCAATGACGCCTTGCAATTGCATGGCGGCTACGGCTTCACCGATGAATATCCGGTATCACGTCTGTATCGCGGCGCGCGCTATGGTTCGTTAGGCGGCGGGGCCACCGAAACACTCAAAGATTTAATCGCTAAGCGGATTCTGGATGGCATGGATCCCACTGAAGGGATTCTGTCCTTCAATAATTTTTGATACGAACACTCCACTCCGAAGAGAACACCAGATGATGTTACTTTTAAAGCAACGCGACGCTAAGCCGTACAAAGCCCATTTACCGCGTTTTACAGCGATGAACAGAGCCTCTTTACTGGGTCTTCTGTCGACAATAACACTGCTGTCGCTCGCCTCGTTCACACAAGCGACGCGAGCTCAAACGAGACCGGCGTCAGACCCGCAGGCTGCCATCAGTCAATACCCTAGTCGCACAATCAAAATGCTGGTCGGGTTTCCACCGGGCGGGCCCAACGATCAATTAGCGCGTCTGTTAGGCCTACGCCTTGCAGACCAGCTCAAACAGACAATCGTCATCGAGAACAAAGCAGGCGCTAATGGCGAAATCGCCGCGACGCAAACTGCTGCGGCAACGCCAGACGGCTACACGCTGTTATTCGGTTCAAGCGGTGCATTGGCAGTCAGTCCAAGCCTGAACCCTAACTTACCTTACGATCCTCTCAAAGACCTCACGCCGATTTCAATGGTGGCGCTTAACCCCATGATGCTGGTGACCTCACCCAAGTCTGGTATTACCAGCGTGTCTGATCTGATTGCGCGTGCCAAGGCTCAACCAGGCAAACTCACCTTTGCCTCAGCAGGCACCGGTAGCCCGACCCATCTGGCTGGCGAACTGTTTCGCGATATCGCCGATATCAATTTGTTGCATGTGCCTTACAAGGGTGGTGGCCCTGCCATGAACGATGTCATGTCGGGCGAAATTGATATGTACTTTGCAGGCCTATCCACGGCTTTGCCGCTGGTCAATGCCGGCAGGCTGCACGCCCACGCCCTCACAACGAGCAAGCGTTCAGACACTGTGCCGAAGCTGCCCACCATCAGTGAACTGGGTTTTTCTAGTTATTCGGCCATTATTTGGTACGGGGTATTGGCCCCCGCAGGTTTACCCGAGCCACTGGTCACGCTTTTACGCAAGCATCTCGTGGCGATCATGAATATGCCCGAGTTTCGCAAGCAATTATCAGATTTAGGCGCTGAGGTCTACGATCAAAATCCCACTGAGTTTAGAGCCTTTATGAAGCAAGATTTAGACAAGTGGGCAAAGGTGATTGCTGCGATGAAACTAACGAAGTAGCGAGCAAAAACACTGTAATACAACAAAATTCATTAAAAAAACCGCGATATCCGCGCAGACATTAACAACAATATTCATCTGGATGACAGCCTGTACACCATGTCCGATATACGCCCGCAGACCCGAAGCAAACCCTTGCTTAAAAAAGATTTCTCTTTCTTTGAAACCATCACCCTGCGTTGGGCCGACAACGACGCCTATGGCCACATTAACAACGCGCACTACTATTCGTTTTTTGACACAGCGGTGGATGCGTTTTTAATGCACCACGCCTTACGCCAGTTGATCTCAGGCGACTATCAAACCCTTGTAGTGGCCTCAGAATGCAGATACTTCAGCCAAGTTTCTGCACCAGGCATCATCCGCGTCGGCGTGCGCCTCGGGCGCTTAGGCCGCAGCTCAACCACCTACGAGGTGGCTGTCTTTACAGACGACTCAGACGAAGCTGCGGCGCAAGGTTTGTTTGTGCATGTTTGTGTCGACAAACAAAGCCAACGCCCAACCGAAACGCCCGAAACTTTTCGTACTGCGCTTCAAGCGCTTGTTGCGGGCCAATAGCGATCGCGCAAGATTTTTTTATAAAGCTTGCCAGTGGGATGGCGGGGGAGTTCAAGCTCGAAGTCAACGCTTCGCGGACATTTGAAATCAGCCAAGCGGTCTCGGCAGTAGACGATCAGCTCAACCCCCAACGCCTCGCTAGGCGTGACGCCCTCAATGAGTTGAACAACCGCTTTGACCTCTTCGCCAAAATCCAGATTCGGAATCCCGAAAACAGCCACATCTGCAACGAGCGGATGGCCAATCAGCACCGCCTCGATTTCTTGAGGATAAATATTGATCCCCCCAGAGATAATCATGAAGGCCTTGCGATCAACGAGATACAGATAGCCCTCAGCGTCGAGGCGCCCAATATCACCGAGCGTGGTCCAGCCCAAAGAGTTACGGGCCTCTGCAGTTTTTACTGGGTCACTGTGGTATTCAAACTTTGGCCCTTCAGAAAAATAGACGAGTCCGGTTGCGCCAACCTCTAGTGCCTGGCCCTCTTCATCGCAGATATGTGCGATGCCGAGGGCGGCCTTCCCGACCGAGCCCTGGTGTTGCAACCACTCGGCACTCGTAATTGAACAAAAGCCATTATTCTCAGTACCTGCGTAATATTCATCAATCACAGGCCCCCACCACTGAAGCATCTGCAACTTAACATCAACAGGACAAGGTGCGGCCGCATGAATCGCACGCTTCATTGAACTTAGGTCAAAACTCAAACGCGTCGCCTCAGGTAATTTGAGCATGCGTACGAACATCGTCGGCACCCATTGACTGTGCGTAATCTGGTGTTGTTGGTGCAAGGATAATGCGAGCTGAGCGTCGAACTGACTCATCACAAAGACTTCGCCCCCAAGCTTGATGTTAGTCATGCTATGACGCAACGGTGCTGCATGATACAGAGGCGCCGGTGACAGATAGCGGCAACCCTGACCATAGCCGTAAAGGCCTTCTAATAAATCTACCAAGAAGGTGCGCATACCCGAAGGGCCGTCAGGTAAAGGCCACTTCACCCCTTTTGGTCGGCCGGTTGTACCCGAGGAGTAAAGCATATCCAGACCCTGTGCTTCGTCTGAAATTGGAGCCGTTGAAAACTGCCCGGTCCTCGCTTGCCAACTCGGCCAATTCGCTTGCGCCCGGCCAACGACAAATTGCTGAATAGGCGCGGCGAGTGCTTGACTCACTTTTGCGCCAAGCTCAAGTAAATCTTCGCCAACGATCAATACCTTGGCACCACAATCTTGCACAATGTACGCGATCTCGGCAACAGTCAGACGGGTGCTAATTGTCGTGTAGTAGAGCCCTGCTCGCTCTGCACCAAAACATATTTCAAAAAATTCACGCTGATTTTTGAGCAAAATCGCAACGTGGTCCCCTAATTGCGCGCCGCATGCCCTAAAAACATGGGCGGCCTGATTCGCCCGCTGCTCAAGCTGACCAACCGTCACAACTTCGGGCTCACCACACACCCTAAAAGCGATTGCCTCTGGGTCTTGATCGATGGCTCCGACGGGGTAAAGCAGTCTCATTTCAGCTCGTGCGAAATACAGATTTTTCCGAATTGCGCGCCACTTTTAAGGTACGTAAAGGCGTCTTTCAATTCTGTAAAGTTAAACACTCGATCAATCACTGGCCTGATTTGCTGTTGCGTCATCGCACGTAACATCGCCTCAAACGAATCGCGATGGCCCACCGTAATCCCTTGCAAGCGCACCTGACGCGTAATAATTAAACCTAACGAAGCAGACATCGCGATGCCAGATAAAATCCCAATCATCGATAAAGTCCCACCTGGCCGAATACAGCGTAAGGACTGCGGCAAGGTTTTCTCACCACCCAACTCAACAATGTGATCATAGCCATTACCTTCGGTGAATTCACGAGAAGCTTTCGCCCACTCAGGCGTGGTCAGGTAATTGATGGTGTGGTCAGCGCCCATCGTTTTTAGGCGCTCAATCTTGGTATCGCTTGACGAGATAACCGTTACCTGCGCACCCAACATTTTTGCAAACTGTAAGGCGAATAAGGCTACGCCGCCAGAGCCTTGTAACAACACGCGCTCGCCAGGCTTGACCTGCCCGCATTGCACTAAGGCGCTCCAAGCTGTCACGGCTGCGCAGGGCAAGGTTGCCGCTTCAAGATCCGATAAAAAGGCCGGGATCTTAACCAAGCCCTCTTCAGACAAACACATGTACTCTGCCATCGTGCCGTCAATGGGCCCGCCTAACGAATACGTGAGTCGCACTTGATTCGGCTCACCAGAGATCCACTTTTGAAAATACGTCGGGCAAGCACGGTCACCCACTTTAAACCGCGTCACCCCCGCGCCGACTTCAACGACCTCACCTACCCCATCTGACACTGGTATCAAAGGCAGGGTACCCGTCGCAGCTCCATACCCGCGCTCGGGGACGATCGGGTCACGATAGTTCACTGACGATGCCTTCATTTTCAGCAAAACTTGCCCGGCAGCCGGTTGGGGGGTCGGGCGCGTGCTGAGCTTTAAGTGTGCAAGCCCCCATTCGCCCTCAATTTGAAATACGCGCATGACATTCAACCTATATTTTTAAGTTTTTACTAATTCTTTCGAGCAACATTTCGGTTGAACCATCAACCAAGGTCGCGACTTGTGCTGCTGCAACATGACGCAGCAGAGGATAGCGATCGCGCAAGCCCTCGGCGCCCATCGCGTGCAACAGAACCGGAAGATGCCGCTGTGCGGCGCGCGTCGCAAACGCCTTAGCTTTGGCCGCGAGATCTTGCGACGGTATGCCCTCATCTATCGCCTGCGCCGCACGCTGCACGAGCGCGCTTGCCGCTTCAAGATCTATCGCGGCCTCTGCGAGCGCCCAGCGCCAGCCTTGATGTTGAGCAAGAGCCTGTCCAAAGGTTGCGCGTCGCTGACCATACGCTTGTGCGATACGCAGGCTTTCTTGCAACATACCCACACACATCGCTGCCACATACACGCGCGCACCATTGATGGATTCGAGCGCTCGCTTAAAGGCCAGACCCGGGGGATGCAACAGTTCGCCCGTCTGCGCCACATAGCCCTGCAAGCGAAACCCGCCCGTGCCGCTCAATGCCGCAGCTGAGGTAAACGTCTCAATAGAACGCTCAAAACCTTCTCGCTTTGCCTCAACCACAAACGCAGCGATTCCGGCGGCACCCGAGCCAGGTTCTGTCTGTGCGTAGACTAAAAATATATCCGCAACCTGTGCATTAATGATCCAAGTTTTTTCACCTTGCAAGCGCCACCCTTCTGCTGTCTGAACAGCATGGGTCGTGATTGCTGAAAAATCTGAACCCGCTGCTGGCTCAGTCAAGGCCGTACAACCGATCAAGTCGCCCGTCAACAACCCTGGTACCCAACGCTGCGAGACAGCGATAGGTAACCACTGTGACAAATCATCGGCCACGTTTTGTGAGTTGATCACGGCCATTGACACACCAAAATCCAAACTTGCCAGGCGCTGGGCAATCAGTGCCTTGATCGAATAAGGCGCACCAAAGCCACCATGCTCAGGTGCGACTTGTATTCCAGTCAGCCCACAGCCTGCCGCCACAGCCAAGCGCTTACGCTCGCGGGCAGCGTCGTAGGGCCCGAGCAAAGAATCGGGGTGCATCGCCTGAGCG
This sequence comes from Alcaligenaceae bacterium, assembly GCA_013205565.1. Lineage (GTDB taxonomy): Bacteria > Pseudomonadota > Gammaproteobacteria > Burkholderiales > Burkholderiaceae_B > Zwartia. The sequence continues at coordinate 8,437 of JABMMM010000265.1, forward strand.
CAAAAGCGTTCTAGCTGCTCGACCCACTGGGCCAGACTGCGCGTACTGGGCATCATTGCGCCTAACGTCTTTTGAAAATACTCGCGAACAAAGACCAAACGTGGGCTAAGAGTGGAATCATCCCGCGTGGCATAAAAATTGTTGTTAATACCAGTAGCAAACCATACACGATGAGTCGATACGTTTCGGCAACGCGCAGAAATTCGGGCAAGGCAACCACTAAAAAGGCTCCGACGACAGGCCCCGCCAACGTACCACTCCCGCCAAGAATGACCGCCAGAATCGCATTCAAAGACTGATCCACACCGAAGGGCTCAGGATTTAAGAACCCAATAAAATGGGCGTATAGCGCCCCGGCAACGCCACACAGTGCGGCACTTAGTACAAAGGCAAACATCTTATAACGCCAGGCGAACACCCCTGCGGCATCAACCAAAGACTCATTTTGCCGAATCGCCAACAATACCCGCCCCACCCGCGAATGTAAAACTAATCCACAGATCGCCGTCGCGAAGACCGCAACGATCAGCGTGAGGTAGTAGTAAGCATGACGTGTTTCGAAGTTAAACATAAAGCCAAAGAGGGAAAAGCTTTCGGGCTTAGGGACACCCGTGATGCCCGATTCTCCTCCTGTCAACGAGCTGAAATTAATCAGCACAATAAAAATCACTAGGTTATAGGCCATCGTCACAATCGCAAAATAGTGGCCCTTCACTCTTAGACTAGGATATCCCACCAAGACCGCCAACAAGCCGGCCACCAAGGGGGCACAAGCCATGCTTGTCCACACAGGCCACCCGAGCTTGGTCGTTAACAAGGTCGACGCATAGGCACCGACTCCCATAAAGCCCGCAGCCGCAATGGACACATAACCAGTAAAACCTTGCACAAGATTTTGACCTTGCGCAACGATCACCCAAATCAAGGCCAAAATCCCTAAATGCAAAAAGTAGGGAACCTGCACCAACGCCGGCGCAAGCACCAGCGCCAACAGACTCAGCAGAGGCCAGGCAAAGGATGTTTTGACTGGACTCATTTTTTACCCAACAGGCCTTCAGGCCTAAACAACAACACCACAATCATGACTAAAAATGCGATCACATCCTTATAAGCCGAAGATAAATAGCCAGCCGCTAGCGCCTCGCTCACACCCAGAATCAAGCCTCCGACAATCGCGCCCGGGACCGAACCCAGGCCACCCAAGATCAACACCGCAAAACCCTTGATCACTAAGCTTTCGCCCAAACCAGGGGCGAGCGCAAGCATGGCGCCCACCAAGGCACCGCCGGCGACGCCTAGCGCCGACGACAAGCCAAACACCACAAGCGCGACCGCATTGACATTGACTCCCATCAAAATCGCTGCCGAGCGGTTTTGCGCCACAGCACGAATCGCGCGACCTGTTTTCGTTCGACTGACGAAAAACGACATGGCGACAATCAGCACTGCAGTCGTCACCATTACGTATACCCGCAATTCTGTCACCACCAAGCCCGCTAGATTGAATACGCTTTGAAACGGTGTACGGATCACCATCTGGTCAGGACCAAAGGCTAATAAATTTAAGCCATCAATCATCATCGTCAGACCCAGCGCAATGATGAAGGCGTTGATATGTGCAGCATTTTGTACCGGACGATACGCCAGGCGCTCAACGAGCAAACCCAGAACCGCGCCTACCAACATCGCAAGCATCATCGCCACAAAAAATGGCACGCTCAATTTTTCGATTAAAAAGAACGTGACGTAGCCACCCGACATGGCTACGACCCCGTGGGCAAAATGCGCGATCCCTAAAATACCAAAGACAATCGTCAAGCCAATGGCGATCAGGGTATAGACCGCCCCAATCGCCAAGCCATTGAAGACCTGTTGCAAGAACTCAATCACACAAGCGTCCCCGTACTGGATCGCAGACGATCATTTACGCAGACCCTTTAAGTACGTCGAATAGGTCGCAGGATCAGAGGGCAGGTCTTGCACATAGATCCACTTACCCTTTTGCCATTGAAACGCACCATTTGACGTGTAGGCCTGTCCGTTTTGATCAAACATCATGCCCGCAACGGGGAGGTATTTCATCACTGCCTCTTTGGGCACACCGATCTTGTAGGCCGCCGCTGCGACCTTCAGCGGATCGCTTGCGCTACCAACTGCTTCGATCGCATTTTTTAATACATACACTTGGTCATACGCGTAGGGTGAGCTTGGCGATGGGGGTGTGCCGTATTTTTTTGTGTAGTTCGCAACATATGTCTTCGCGGTAGCGCCCAAGGCCACAAGGGTCAGCTCAGTCGGGCGCAAGTCCCACACGCCTTCCATTTGCTCGGTGGTGGCGACCTTTAAAAACTGCTCTTCGCTGCCGCTCGTGAAACCATAGCGTGCCACCTTCATACCCATTTCAACCGATTGCCGGTACACAAACGCGGCTGGCTCGATGTAACCCAATACCAATATTGCATCAGGATTCAAGGCCCGCACCTTGGTCAGTTGCGGCGTCATGTCACGGTCTTTTAGACCAAAGGTTTCTTTGGCAATAATCTTACCGCCACCTTTTACAAACTCTTTTTCAAACGCTTCAAGATATTGCGTATAGAAGCCCACATCTAAGGAACCAATGACCGCGATATTTTTTGCGCCTTTACTCGCCACAAACGTACCCGCCGCTGCACCCGTAAAATCTGCAGGTGGCCGCGTGCGCAGCAAGTTTGTTGCACCCAAGGTCGTGATGCTGCGCTCGGCTGCATTACCCACCAGCATTAAGACCTTTTCTTTACCAATGAAAGAAGCGACGGCGCTAGTAGGGCCAGAACAGCAAAACCCAACAATGTATTGAGCGTTA
>JABMMM010000266.1 GCA_013205565.1 Alcaligenaceae bacterium
ACGACTTCGATGCCGTAGCTTTCAAGGTTTTGTTTTCCTTGCATCGTCAGATTTTCGTCATAAGGCGTTCCTAGCGCAACTTTTTTTATGCCTAGTGCGTTGAGTGCAGCGATGACGCTGCCAAAGGCAGTGATAAAGTGCAGGCCAAAGCGGTCTTCTAGCCGTTTGGTTAACGCAGCTTCTTTTTCGCGTCCGAGGTAATAGCTCGTGGCCGTATGCGCCAATGCAATGACGTCAGGTTTAATCATCGATAGCATCTCAACAGATTCATCCAGATGTTCGATCTGCGTCGCGATACGCGCTTCGATGCCGTTCAGTGTGCCGTCGGCACCGCGAGAAATCATCCGACCAAAGTGCACAGAGACCCCTTTGGGGGCCATCTCAAACATCTCTGGTTCGACGGTGGGTGTTCCAGCCGGTACCAGAAACCCTAATTTTGCGCGCCAACCCACCATGACATCAATCCTTTTTTATCAGTTGTCTATTTTTTTTTTTGGCGTTTGCTTTCACTTGCGTGACCGCATCAAGTTCGGCCAGTAAGTCTGCCGGAGGCATCGCATAGCTACCCATGCGTCCGACCCCGATACCGAGCCTACGTTGCATATTGATCATCATTTCGGCATACAAAAATGAGGTCGATACACAGTCGAGCACTGAGAGCCGACCGATCGGGTTGATATTGCTTCGCTGGATGATCAAGTTTAAAACGCCTTCTGCCGGCACAATGAGATCCGCGCCGTCTGCTTTAGCTTGTTCTGCGGTCGCTAAAAAATCAGTGACGACCTGCTTGGGCTTTTTAAGCGCCACATTCAAAATATCTTCATCTACAGGGTGTGCAAGGGAGTAATAGCCCGAAACGCGGCTTTCAAGACCGTGGCGTTTAACAAGCGCCTTGACGCGTTTGACGTTTGCGGGTGCAAGCGTGGTCAGTGCAAATTTCTCGGCCATTGAACAGGCGACTAAAAGCGTGCATTCAGGCATTGAAATCACCGGAATGTTCAGCAAAGATCTGATCTCTGGTAAAAAGGGTTCACTAAAGCTGCCAAGAATCACTGCATCAAATTTATTTTTTTCGGCGGCACGGCAAATGTCGATCACTTCGGTTTGGAGGATCAGTTTTGCATAGCTGTATTGCAAGACTTCGGCGGGCATCCGGCCGTGATAGTTGTCTTCAGAGACGCCGTTAAAAACAATTTTCGTGCCGTCAGAGCAATATTTTTTTGCGTGTTCTTCAAGTGCCTTGCGATAGTTGGTTAACGTCGCGAGTTGAGTCATGGATTGATACCATATGCGCATGCCCATGATGTCTCCTGAGTGGCTTTATGTTTTTCGTTTGTATGGATTATATCGGCTGAATGTGTCGATATTTTGATCTTTAGAGGCAAAATCTCTCGTAAACTCGTATGACTCTATTTCAAAAATAAAAAGCAGTGGAGACAAAACATGAATAAAAGGCAATTATTGTTGGGTAGTTTGGCTGCGGCATCCCTGTCTAAAATCGGTTCGAGTTGGGCTCAGGCAAGCAATTATCCAAATCGTGCGATTCATTTGATTGTTCCCTCAGAGGCGGGTGGTGGCACTGACTTTACGGCGCGCACAATTGGGCTCAAACTGACCGAATTGCTCGGGCAGTCGCTGGTTGTCGATAATCGACCGGGCGCGGCGGGCAATATAGGCGTTGAGCAGGGCGTTCGAGCAACACCTGACGGCTACACCTTGGTGATGCCAATCACCTCATTGCCGATGAGCCCCTGGCTTTATTCAAAGCTGTCTTACGATCCGGTCAAAGATCTATCACCGATTATTCTGGCCTGTGCAGCGCCGCTGATCATGGTGGTCAATCCTCAGTTACCCGTCAATAATGTGCAAGAGTTCATTGCCTTAGCAAAGAAACAGCCGGGTCAATTGAACTATGCCAACTCAGGCAACGGCACCACCGCACATTTGGCGGGTGAGCTCTTCAAGAAGATGGCAGATATCAAGATGGAGAGCGTGAACTATAAAGGCGGTGGCTCTTCAGTGATTGATACCATCGCAGGTCGTGTACAGATATATTTTTCGACGATTCCTGCCGCCTTGCCACATTTGAAGTCTGGTAAGTTACGCGCGCTTGCCGTGACCTCTAAGCACCGCGTCGAGATGATCCCTGATGTGCCAACCGTTGATGAATCAGGCTTACCAGGGTTCGAGGTGGTTGGCTGGTTCGGCATCTTTGCACCGACTGGCACGCCAAACAATGTCATTCTGAAGCTCAGCGAGAGCATCAATGTGGTGCTGAAGATGCCTGAAATTCGTGAACGCCTAGCCCGACAAGGGTTGATTCCGGGGGGCGGTACGCCTGAGGCTTTGAGAGATTTGCTGAATGCTGATCTGAGCAAATGGGGCAAACTCATTAAGGAAATTGGTCTTAAAACGACCGAGTGAGCAGCGCTATTTGACTCAAACAGCATTAGAGAAAAAATATACGCGCTAAAAAGCGCTCAATGCCTATTGCGCCCACTCCAGGTCGTGAAAATTAAACCCACCTTCTAGTGTTGGCTTGATGATTTGGAAGTAGGGCGAAACATCAAAATCGCGCGGCGTTAGCAGACTAAAGTGCTTGGGATTAAAGTGTGTGGGTTCAAACGAATATTGCCGCAAGGGTAACTGGGCACTCGTGTCGCGAGCGAGAATCGGGTAGCGAACGGTTGCAAAGGCTTGAGCAATGAGGGTCGAGCAAATGGCGCGCGTGGGATCACCGCTGCCAAGTTCGAGTAGTTTGCGACGATACCGAGAGGGGATCGGTGGGGTCGGAAACAGATAGCGCGCCAGATCAAAGACGTTACGAAGATCATATTGGTGTCCGAGCTGTGAGAGTGCAAACTGGACGACGGTCTCGCACTCGCTTGTACTCAGGCCCACGGGTCGACAGATTCTGGTGTGTAAGTGGGCAAAACGTTCAAGACTACTGCTACAGACGCCTCGAACGGTGTCGGCTTCGATTAAGCAGTGATCTTCAGGCGCACGATCACCAAGATAACCGGATCCAATAAATAGCGCAGCATGTGACCAGGTCGATTGCGTTAAATATTTGATGGCAGAGCTTATTCTGGTAAGCCCCTCGACAAGAAGAACGTCGCCTGGACGCAATGTTTCTTGCAAATGGAGTGGATTAGAAGGTGGCGCGGTCGAGCCAACTTGTACCTCTTTGGTGAGATAGGTGGCCAGCCATTTACCAAGTGATAGCGTCAGCCGATTCATCGTTATTTTCTGCGACGTGCCTCTACCCGTGCAACTAAATCGCGCTCAGCTGCATCGAGCTTATCAAGCCCAACTAAGTTTTGTCG
>JABMMM010000025.1 GCA_013205565.1 Alcaligenaceae bacterium
CAATTAGGTACATTCCCGTGATCTGCGGCGGTGGCGTAAGAGCCAAATCGATACGGCCGAGCGGCGGTGGCGCGATGCCTAGCAAGGTATAAAAAACAAAAATTAACACTAGAGCTAGCCAAAAGTCAGGAAGAGACCCGACCCCGAGACTGTAGAAATCGACTGCGCGAGCAAACCAACTCTTCGGACGAAACGCCGAAACAAGACCTAGTGGCAAGCCAATCAGGATTGCAGTCAGCAGCCCAGCACTCACTAATTCCAAGGTCGCAGGAAAACGCATCAGCAGGTCCTCAAGCACTGGGCGAGTTGTCTGCCACGAAGTGCCAAGATCACCTTTGGAAAGATTACGTAAATAGATTCCAAATTGAATCAGCACAGGCTTATCCAAGCCCATTTCATGACGCAATGCGGTTATCGCCTGAGGCGTTGCGGTTGGACCCAGCATCAGAGTGGCGGGATCCCCTGGAATGGTCTTCACCAGCAAAAAGCTGACCATCACAATCCCTAGTATTTGAGGGACAATGAACAACAAACGTCGCGCGATATACGTGAATGTTTTCATGTTCAATGTGCCGGTTCCGGAGTTACCTGAGTAACTTTTTTAGGCGAAATTTCACTTAGCAGAGTTCGGCGTTTGGCGGGATCGGAGAGCACTTCGATGCTGGCCCCGACGAGGGTAAAACCAAAAACCGAAATTGAAAGTACGAGACCTGGACAAACGGAGGGCCACCAAAACCCCGTGACGAGGTCTTGAAATCCCATTGCAATCATGCTTCCCCACTCTGGAGTGGGGGCACGCACTCCAGCACCCACGAAGCTGAGACCAGCAGTTAGCAGTACGGCCCAGCCGATATTCACCGAAAGCTGCGCGAGTACGGGCGACATGGCGTTAGGCATCACGTGTCGCATGATGATGCTCCAATCAGAACAGCCAGCAACGCGCGCCGCCTGAACAAAACGGGCTCGGCGTATCGAAAGCACTTGAGAACGCATCAATCGCAGATAGATGGGGGTGTTGACGAAAGTAATTGCCGCAACAACAGTAGAAAGACCTTGTCCTAGACTCGCTACAAGTGCGATAGCGAGCACAAATACGGGGAATGCCTGTATGACGTCTGCAGACCTCATGACCCCACCACCCAGCCAAGAACGTATTCCTTTCCCCTCGCCGTAATACCCCACCATGGCGCCTATCAAAGAGCCGAGAGCCGCAGAAATCAAGGTGGCGGAAATGGCGATCGTCAAATCTATTCTTGGTGCAAAAATCGTTCGGCTAAAAATGTCCATCCCCACCGAATCGGTGCCCATTAGGTAGCTCCAGCTTGGTGGTAGCAAAACACGCGATGGATCCGCCTCCACCGGTGAATAAGGGGCAATCCAAGGTGCAAACACACCAAGAAGAATTACGACAATCACGATCAAGAAGCCAAGCAGGAACCGAGGACGTGCTATCGCAATTCTTGCGACCAGTGAGGCGTAATCGACTAGGCCGAAGTCCCCATTTAGACTGCCTACCTCAGGTTTTTTTAACACTGCCATACAGGGAATTCAGTCAAAGTTTTCTGCTGTGAATTCACGCAAATCATTCGAACAACTTTGGCAATGCAAGGCGATGGAACTCATCTCGAATGCTCCATTGAATTCTCAACATCTCGATCTGCGCCAAACAGCCCTCAGTGAAGCCTCCCTCGCCTCTATCTGATTTAAGCCCATTGAGGACCTCGCGCACGCGGCGAAGATGATGAGCTCCCCAGTCACTTACCCACAACGGCTGTTGGCAGTAGAGCTCTCCCGTCTGGTACCGATAGGTCTTCATAGCTTGAACCTAACAATGAAAAGTGTTGACACTTCACGCAGTTTTCTGAACGAGAACGAGGTCGAAAATCATCTTTTTATTCGCTCCAAAGAAGCATGTCCAAATGTCTTTTTACGACCTAGTAGCAGATGGCAAAAACTTGACGGGTAATGAAAGTCGTCGTGGGACTCAGGGGTTTCTACGTCCTTAAATGCGACTCTCTCATACGGTAAGACTGGTCTTACCACTTTGACGAAATTGTGAACCCGATTTGGAGAAGGCGTAGTAGGGTCTACCCTGCTTTTCTAAAATAGATTGATAAGTCAAACAGTCTTTTCTGGAGCATTGAAAGCCTCATGAATTACCTGTTATGCATCGAAACCCCTTGATAAACATGCGCATAAGTCACTGATAAACATTGACTTTTTTGCATATTTCAATTTACTTTGCAAGTTTCAAAGATATCACTCTAGAACCCCAGAAGCCCTCGAAGGCAACAGATTTATGCAACCCAAAAAGGCACATTCCATCTTTGAAAAATTCCAGATCAGATTAGACGATACGGAACTTTTTTAAGGATCTAAGACTGCGTCAACTGATTTATCCACATTGAATTTTTCCCATCTAAAGATCAGTCAGCGTGGTTAGTTCATCTGTTCTTCGCATGACGTGGCATGCGCTATGTGCTCGGACGATTGCAACTGATCACAGTGTCTCCAAGCAGAAAAAAGTCACATAATGGTCACACTGAGAACAAGATTTCACAAGGCCAAA
>JABMMM010000267.1 GCA_013205565.1 Alcaligenaceae bacterium
AAGTCTGGTCTCAACCGCGCCATCCTCGATCAGGGATGGGGTGAGTTCAGGCGACAATTAGAGTATAAGACGGTGTGGAAAGGTGGTATCTTGCTTGCTGTACCGCCGCAGCACACAAGCCAAACGTGTCCGGCCTGCGGCCATGTGTCAAAAGAGAATCGACCAACACAAGCGAAATTCTTGTGCACCGATTGCGGATACGAAAATCACGCCGACGTAGTCGGTGCGATCAATGTTTTAGAGCGGGGATACCGCTTGTTAGCCCGTGGAGAGTCGGTGCAGTCAGACCACTCAATGAAGCAGGAACCCACCGAAGTGACTCAGGCAGCGTTTGCCTGAGCACCGTAGGAATCCCCGTCCTTTCCGCGCAAGCGGCAGTCATCGACTGAGGGCGGGGAGGATGTCAATTTTTTCAGGATTCAAGCATGACTCAGTATGCAGTAGAAGCCCCCGCCATTGTTGGCTTGCCAATTGCCGGAAGCGCTGAATTGTTTCCGGTGCGTCGTGTGTATTGTGTCGGGCGTAATTACGCCGAACACGCAAAAGAAATGGGTTTTACCGGTCGCGAAGATCCGTTCTTTTTTTGCAAACCGGCCGATGCGCTAGTTGCCATCCCTGCGGGTCAGCCTGGCCAGATTCCTTATCCTTCTAAAACGGCCAACTTGCATTACGAGATGGAACTTGTCGTTGCGTTGGGTCGTGGCGGGATGAATATCGAAGTCGAACGCGCAAATGACTGCGTGTTTGGCTATGCGTTAGGACTGGATATGACGCGCCGAGATCTACAAAATGATTGCAAAAAACAAGGCCGTCCTTGGGAGATTGGCAAAGGCTTCGACGCCTCAGGGCCGATTGGTCCGATTCACCCTCGTGCAGTCACCGGGACGCTTTCACAAGGCAGCATTACCTTGTCGGTTAATGGCGTGCAAAAACAATCCAGCGACTTAGCGCAGATGATCTGGAATATTCCCGAAAGTATCGCGTATCTGTCGGGGTTGTTTGAATTAAAAGCGGGCGATCTGATTTTTAGCGGAACCCCCGAGGGCGTAGGCGCTGTCGTCAAAGGCGACAAAATGATCGGCCACATTGCCGGCCTAGGCGACTTCGAGGTGCATGTCGTCTGACGACCGCGGATGCAGCGTAGGCCCTGAGTCGGTGGTTTTTTTTACGACACGGCCCAGACCTGCTTCAGGTCACGCCGCGGGCTTTAAAGTCAGCCTGTTGCGTTGCGCTAAGCCCTAGCGAGTCTAGAATTTCGGTGGTGTGCTGACCAAGCGAGGGCGCAACGCGCGTGATTTGACCCGGAGTTTTGCTCAATTTCGGTACGATGCCCGGAACCTGAATCACCGAGCCATCTGCGAGTGTGGTCTGAAGGATCATGTCGCGCGCTTGATAGTGAGGATCGTTTGCGATGTCTGAGGCGTCGTAGCTTTTGCCTGCTGGCACGCCAGCAGCGTTCATGGCGTTCAAGACCTCGTCTAAAGGGTGCAGTGCCGTATAAGCTGAGATCGCAGCATCGATCCGATCGGCGTGTTCTGCCCGCCCTGCGTTGCGTGCCAGCCTTGAATCCTCGGCCAGGTCTGCGCGTCCGATCATTTGCATCAGTCGTTTGTAGATACTGTCGCCGTTGCCCGCGATTAAGGCATATTTGCCGTCTTGGCATAAATAGGCGTTAGTCGGGGCGATGCCGGGCATGCTGGCGCCCGAGGGCTGTCTGATTGCGCCGAATTTAGAATATTCGGGCAGCACGCTTTCAAGCATATTAAAAACAGATTCGTACAGGGCAACATCAACCTCTTGGCCCACACCGCCTTGTTGTTCGCGGTGACGCAAGGCCATCAAGACGCCGATGACACCGTGTAAACCAGACAAGGTATCACCAATCGAAACACCCGTTCGCACCGGAGGGCGTCCGGACTCGCCGGTTAGATAGCGTAAACCGCCCATTGCTTCACCGATCACACCAAACCCTGGGCGATCCTTATACGGGCCGGTCTGCCCATAGCCTGAGACGCGGAGCATGATCAGTTTGGGATTGATGGCATGCAAGTCTTTAAAGCCGATCCCCCATTTTTCTAGCGCACCTGGCCGAAAATTTTCAATCACAATATCGGCATCTTTGGCTAACTGTCGGATGATCTCTTGGCCTTCGGGTTCGCGCAAGTTAAGTGTGATTGAGCGCTTATTGCGCGCATGGGCGGCCCACCAGACTGAGGTGCCGTCATGCAGCATGCGCCACGTCCGCAAAGGATCGCCAGTTTCTGGTGGCTCAACTTTTATCACGTCAGCGCCAAACTCCGCTAACATTTTTGAAGCAAAAGGCCCGGCAATTAATTGCCCAAGTTCAATGACCCTCAGGCCACTCAAAGGAAGTGTCATAGATAGTGTTGAGATCGCGTTGAGTCGTGGGGCGCGCGTGGCGCTGGTCCCTCGGATTATGCCAAACTTAGGCTAAGTCTGTGCGCGGCTAGGTAAGGTTCTGTTTACCCCTGCTTGTTGAGCCAGTCGCGCAGGCAAGCAAGGTGATGAGGGGCTGCGCCCTCAGATTTGCGCTATAAACAGCGTCTGATCACTTTTAGTTGGTATTGAAGGATTAAGCATGAGTCAAAAAATCAAAACAACGATTGCCGGTAGTCTGCCCAAACCCGCATGGCTCGCAGAGCCCGAAAAGCTGTGGGCACCCTGGCAACTTTCAGGCACAACGCTTGAGCAAGCAAAAACGGATGCGATGCGTTTGGCTGTGGATGATCAACTGCGAGCCGGCATCACTGTAATCGGAGATGGTGAGCAAACCCGCCAGCATTTTGTCACGACATTTATTGAAAGCTTGTCTGGGGTTGATTTTGTGAATCGTAAAACGGTTCGAATCCGAGATCGTTACGACGCGGCTGTGCCCGTAGTCGTTGATAAAGTGACACGCACAAAATCTGTGTTTGTAGAGGACGCAAAAAAATTGCGCGCCTTGACAACAGGGCCAATTAAGCTGACGTTGCCCGCGCCGATGACGATGGTCGATACGCTTTTTGACGGCCATTATAAAAGCCGTGAAAAACTCGCCTGGGCGTTCGCTGAAATCTTGAACCAAGAAGCAAAAGAACTCGCAGCCGTTGGCGTGGATATTGTTCAGTTTGACGAGCCTGCGTTTAACGTGTTTTTTGATGAAGTCAAAGATTGGGGCGTCAAGACGCTTGAACGTGCGGCGGCAAACTTGGGTTGCAAAAGTGCGGTGCATATTTGTTATGGCTACGGAATTGAAGCCAACGTCAAATGGAAAAACGCGCTGGTGGGCGAATGGCGGCAGTACGAACAGGTATTTCCGCTTTTAGCAAAAAGTACCATCGATCAAGTGAGTCTTGAATGCATCAACTCGCGTGTGCCCATGGAACTCATCGCGATGCTGAAGGGCAAAGACGTTTTGGTCGGCGCCATTGACGTGGCGAATCATCAAATCGAAACGCCCGAGCAAGTGGCCAATGTTTTGCGCCAAGCGGCTAAATTCGCCGACATTCAGCACATTTATGGTTGCACAAATTGCGGGATGGTGCCGTTAGCTCGCGAAGTGGCGAGTGCCAAATTGCAAGCCTTGGTCGCTGGCGCTGCGTTATTTAGTCAAGAGCTCGGTCTGAACTAGAGGCAGCAAGCCACGAATGTTTTGCATGGTGCGCAAGCTCGAAGGCTTCGATGTCGGCGCGATAGCCTAAGGTGAGCGCTAATTCGTCGACGCCTTTGAGCAGGCACTCTTGCCAAAAAGGTTCAATACTGAAGGGTAACGCTCCTGAGATGCCTGGGCCTTGCACGGAGCAACCCTTAAGGTCTATGGAAATCTGGAGTTCGTTGGCCTGATGCTCTCTTTCAGCGATTGTGGCCAGTGTTTGTCTGAGTGTCAAAATCGTTTGCGCAGCGAGTTTGAGTGGCAAAACACCATTTTTTAAACAATTATTAAAAAAGATGTCACCAAAGCTTGGCGCAATAACAGCTCGGATTCCAAAGTCTGCCAGGCAATAAACCGCACCCTCGCGCGAAGAGCCACAGCCAAAGTTTTCATCGGCCACCAAAATTTGTGCGCCTGTAAAGGCAGGGCGGTTCAAGACAAACTCGGGTCGCAGCTTGCCCTGAGCGTCAAAGCGCAAATCGTGAAATAAATAGTCTTTATACAGGGCATCGCGACTCTTTTTTAGAAAGCGCGCTGGAATAATCTGATCCGTGTCGACGTTGCGACCTTCAAGAGGCACAGCAAGAGCGCATAACTGGGTGAAAGCCTGCATGATGTGGTTACCTCATGAGTGTTCGTACGTCGGTGAAGTAACCGGTGATCGCAGCAGCAGCAGCCATGGCGGGGCTCACAAGGTGGGTGCGTACGCCAGGGCCTTGGCGACCGACAAAATTTCTGTTTGAAGTTGAGGCAACCCTTTCGTTTGCGCCTGCCAAGTCACCGTTGATCCCCACGCACATCGAACAGCCGGGTTCACGCCATTCAAGCCCCGCAGCTTTGAAGACTTGGTCAAGGCCTTCGGCCTCTGCAGCTTGTTTGACCAGCAGCGAGCCCGCTACGACGATACCGGGTACCACGGCGCGTCGTCCTTGTAAGATTGCCGCCGCGCTGCGCAAATCAGACAGACGGCTATTGGTACAAGAGCCAATGAACACGCGATCAATTTTGATTGCGTTTAAGGGCGTACCCGGTTTGAGATCCATGTAGGCCAGTGCGGCGAGTGCGGCCTGTCGGGCGTGCGGGTCGCTAAGCAGTGCGGGGTCTGGCACGACCCCTTCAATGGACACACCGGTGTCCGGTGACGTGCCCCAAGTCAGTATGGGGGCGAGGTCGGCTACGTTGAGCGTCAAGGTTTGGTCAAAATGACAGCCGTCATCAGAGGGCAGGGCTCGCCACTCATTTAAAGCCAATTCCCAGGCTCGGCCCTGTGGTGCAAAGCGGCGCCCATACAAATAATTAAACACGATGTCATCCGCGGCGATCAGGCCCGAGCGCGCACCCGCTTCGATTGTCATGTTGCACATCGTTAAACGATCATCAAGCGATAACCATTGCAGTGCGGTTCCCGCATACTCGACGGCATAACCGACAGCACCTGCCACACCAAGCCTTGCGATGACGGCCAGAATAATATCCTTGCCGCTGACGCCGGGTTTGGGTCGGCCCACGAGCTCTATGCGCATTTGCAAAGGCTTGGTTTGCCAAAGCGTTTGGGTCGCCATAATGTGAGTGCTTTCGGATTGACCGACACCAAAAGCCATCGCGCCGATGGCGCCGTGTGTTGACGTATGGCTGTCACTACAGGTAATCACCGAACCCGGCAGCGAAATGCCTTGTTCGGGACCCACCACGTGCACGATCCCTTGTCGGGGATCTTTGATTGAAAAATAATGGGCACCCGACCACTTCATGTTTTCGTCAAACTTGAGAATGACCTCTTTGATTTCTGGGGTGGCCGCTTCTTGGGGCTCGCGGCTAGTGGTCGGGACGTAGTGGTCAGCCATCCCAAACACTTGTTGTGGATGACGAATCGTTAAGCCGCGCGCACGCAGATCTTTGAACGCATGAAAAGAGCCTTCGTGAATAATGTGGCGGTCGATGTAAAGCAGAGAGGGGCCTGCACCTCGGAGCAAGACCACGTGCTGATCCCAGATTTTTTCAAACAATGTTCGCCTGGCAGGTTTAAGTGTCGGAGTCATTTTTTTTGAAATTCAGGGTAAAGCTCGGTCGTCTAGGAAAGAAGATACGAGCGCGAAGCCAACTTTCGCTCGTTTCGAGTCTAGCATCAGGCGAGGGCTCTTTTTTGCCTGCGGCGTTGGTGTCCTTTGCGCAGGCGCGTTCTGCGCGTTGTGCCGACCAAGCGAAACAGGTGCACTTTTAGCCCAGACCTGAAGGGTTTGGCCTAGATACAGTACACTAGGACGGTTGGCTTAAAGAGAGTATGATTTAAGACAACAGTTTGCAGCCTAGCCCGATTCGCTGACATCGACACTCTAAGTCGCGCGATTCTGGGTATGCAGCCTGACACGCTCGGCGTGTGACAGTGATTGAGATCACAACGTTTCATTTTCAAAGATTTGTCTATTTGTCGCCTGGCGCTCAGTTGCGTTTGTCGTACTAGATGAGGCTCATGGTCTTGATTGACACATGGGTGCCCATACTAAAGTTTTAAAAAATTTGTCCTTTAGGTGCGAGCTTGATAGCCAGGGACAGCGGGCCGGCAGGCATTCGGGTAGCCGTTTGTACTTTGCACGCTTTTAAGCGAGGCTCCTACCCGTTTTATGTGTGAGCTTTATTTGTGAGCTCCCGTTTTTAATTTTTTGCTTAGCGTCTGAGTCAGACGAGGACTAAATGAGTGTCATTGGTAATCTACAAAATAAAACTGGCCGAGCGCAAAAGCGATCGACCAGTTGTATTTGGTTGCGGGGGCAGGATTTGAACCTACGACCTTCG
>JABMMM010000268.1 GCA_013205565.1 Alcaligenaceae bacterium
CGCGCCTCAAACACCACACCTGTCGTGGTCTTACGCTTCGAGGGCGACACACCCGAAGCCCTCGCGCGCATTCAAGACGCCTTCCGTAAGCAGTTATTAACGCTTGCGCCTCACGTCACGCTTCCCTTTTAATTTTTTATCTGCGATTAAACCTATGAGCACGTTGTCTAAAAGCCCAGCTTGGCTTGCTTTCTCAACAGCCGTCTACACCAGTCCCCTCACCGCCGACAGCTTGCGCATTTTGCCTGCCGTCGATCTTGAGGTTGATCTGAGTACGCAGCGGCATTCTGCAGCGCTTGAGCAAGCGGCAGCAGCGCTGCTGCATCAACAAGGTTTCGAGGCCGCGCGCAAAGGTCTCTTTGCCGGCGATGCCATTAACTGGACCGAAAAGCGTGCCGCCTGGCATACCGCCTTGCGTGCCGAGCACCCGCCAGCGGGTGTGGCTCAAGCCGTTAAAGCCGAACAAGAGCGACTGGCCAATTTCGTTGAATTCGTTAACGCGCAAAACCTGTATCGCAACGTTGTGCATCTTGGCATTGGCGGCAGCGACTGGGGGCCAAGACTCGCCGTTGAAGCGCTTGCCGGCGGCGCCGGGCGGCGCACGATTCGCTTTGCTTCAAACGTTGATGCGCACGCGATTACTGGCGCGCTCGACGGTCTTGACCCGCTTGATACGCTTGTGATTATTTCGTCAAAATCTTTCACGACCACCGAGTCTTTGGCCAATGCAGCGCGTGCCATCGAATGGTTTGAAGCGAATGGTGTGAGCGACCCGCTTGAACATTTTGTCGCTGTTACTGCAAATCCGGCAGTCGCACGCGCCTTCGGCATTCGTGAAGATCGCATTTTTCAATTTTGGGATTGGGTGGGTGGTCGCTATTCACTTTGGTCCTCTATTGGGCTGCCGATCGCTCTTGGGTTGGGCTTGAATGCCTTGAATGACATGCGTCGCGGCGCCGCCGAGATGGACGAGCATTTTCTGAATGCGCCGATCGCACGCAACGCACCCGTGCAAATGGCCTTGAGTGCTGTGGCGAACTGCAGCGTGCTTGGCTACGCGTCTTTTGCGCTTTGCCCATACGATGCTCGGCTGCGCACCTTAGTGCCTTGGCTGCAACAGCTCGAAATGGAATCGCTCGGCAAGTCGACTCAGCTCGATGGCGGCACGCTTGACGTACCCAGCAGCCCCGCAGTGTGGGGGATGCCTGGAACAGATAGTCAGCACACCTTTTTTCAGTGGTTGCACCAAGATGGAAAGGGTGCGCCTGTTGATTTTGTCTTGTGTGCCAAGCCCGATCATCAACACACTCGCCACCACCGCCTGCTCATTGCAAACTGTCTGGCGCAACGGGCGGCGCTGCGCGAAGGCAAAACGTTTGAACAAGCGTTGGCAGTGGTTAGTCAAACCGAAAAAGATCCCGTCCTTGCAGCGCAGCTTGCCCAACACCGAGTGCACCCAGGCGGGCGCCCCTCGACTTTAATCGTGTTACCTCAACTCGACGCGAAGCAGCTTGGCGCACTTTTAGCGCTCTACGAGCACAAAGTATTCACCGAAGGTGTTTTATGGGGCATCAACCCCTTCGATCAATGGGGTGTCGAGTTTGGCAAGCGTTTGGCCGCTGATATTGAACTCAGTCTGGATGCCGAAGATAGCGAGTCTGCGGTAAGCGCCTTTGATCCCTCAACGGCACACTGGATTCGCCGGCTTGCTACCAGCGCAAGCAACGAGCATGCTTACGAACGCCGGCGAGCAGAACGACTGGCGCGCGAACAAAACCCCGACGCTTAACTGGTCTACGATCTCGCGCAAAACTCAAGATACCAAGGCATGGCGGCTTGCAAACCTTGCGCGATGGTGTGGGTCGGTTGATACCCTAGCAGGCGCTGTGCTTTCGAGATGTCGGCCTGTGAATGTCGCACGTCACCTGCTCTGAACTCACGATAGCTTGGCTCTAACGTATACCGCAGTCCGTTTTGCGCGAGCGTAGCGACTAGCTTTTCAAACAGCGCGTTCAGGCTAGTGCGTGCGTTGACCGCCACGTTGTAGACCTGATTAAACGCTTCGGGGCCGGCAACCGCAGCCAGAATGTTTGCCTGCACGGCGTTCTCAACAAA
>JABMMM010000269.1 GCA_013205565.1 Alcaligenaceae bacterium
TACCAAGGTCGCCCTCGGTGCGATTAAACGTGTTGGTTTTTTGCATGCTGTCTCCGACTATCTTCGTAGAGGGCTTTTTTATAACGGGGTCTTCGTGAGGGCCAAGATATGGTGTAACACAACTGGTATCGACTGAAAAGTCGTTCATGCTGCAGTGCACAGGCGACTCCTTTGGCAAAGAGTTCGCTAATATGGTTAAACAAGGACTGCCCCTGTTACATTCCGAAAAAAAATTAGTATGAAAAGTTGATTCTGAGAAGGAGAACATATTGTGAACTTGCGCTTAAGTCATTTATTTTTAGTTGCGATTTTCTGGTTAGCAAGCACTGGGCTTGTCTTTGTACGGGCCGCTGAGTTTGCTTCTGGACCCATTACCATTGTTGTGCCTTTTGCTGCGGGCAGTGGCACCGACCAAACGGCGCGCGTGATGGCGCAAGCGATGACTGAAGAGTTTGGCGCAACGTTTGTGATCGACAATCGGGGCGGCGCAAATGGCATCATGGCTGCGCAGTACGTCGCGCAAGCCAAACCGAACGGGTACACGATATTTTTGACCACGAACACAACACAGGTGGCGAATCAGCATCTCTACAAAAAGTTGCCCTATGACCCTGTTAAAGACTTTGAGCCGATTGGGTTGATCGGACGAGGGAGTATGTTTTTGGTAGTCAGTTCTGCTTCTAAAATTAGAACCGTTCAAGATTTGATCAAGGCGGCTAAAGAAGCGCCGGGAAAGCTCAACTTTGGCAGCGGCAGTTCGTCGAGTCTGGTGGGCTCAGAATTGTTCAAGCAACTGGCAAAAATTGAAGTGATTTCTGTTCCTTACAAAAGCAATCCCCAGGCGGTGAACGCTGTGCTCGGTGGTCAGATCGACTATATGTTTTTAGACAGTTCTACTGCATTGCCTCTCATACAGGGCGGGCGCGTGCATCCCGTCGCGGTAAGCGCTGCGAAGCGCTCAAGCGCCGCGTCCCAGGTCCCAACTGTTGCCGAAGCTGGTTTGCCAGGCTTTGAAGTGACTTACTGGAACGCGGTCTACGCGCCCGCCGGTACACCCCCTAACATCATTGCGAGCTTGGCAAAAATGATTTCGGGTGCGGCCTTATCCGCGCGCATGGTGCGACGTCAAGAGTCGCTGGGAAGTGAAGCGATCACGAGTACACCTCTTGAGTTGGCAGAGTATCAAGCTAAAGAGGTGCGCCTGTGGGGAAAAATCATTCGTGCCGCAGGCATTGAACCTGAGTAAGGTATCGAAATGTCTTTAAAAAATATTCTTCAAGGTGTAACAGTGTTAGAGCTCGGTCAGGTTTTAGCTGGGCCGTTTGCTGGTGCGATCTTTGCAGATTTGGGCGCAGAGGTCATTAAGCTAGAAAGAGTTCAAGGCGGTGATGACGCGCGCAACATGGGGGCGGCCTTTCGCCATGGCGATGCCTTAAATTTTCATATTTTTAATCGTGGTAAAAAATCGGTTGCGTTAGATTTAAAAAGTGTCGAAGGCTTAGCTGCTTTCGAGCGACTAGTCGCGAAAGCTGATATCTTTATTCATAACATGCGTCCGGGTGTGACCGAAGCTTTAGGGCTTGGAGGCGAGGCCTTATGCGAACGCCACCCTCAGTTGATTTATTGTGAAATCTCTGCCTTTGGCCACACGGGGCCGATGCGACTGCAGCCAGGCTACGAGCCACTCATACAGGCGTTTAGCGGGCTCTCGAGTATTAACGGTGGGCCGCATGACCCGCCGATGCGCTCGGGCGCTTCGGTTTGTGATCAAGGCACTGGCATGTGGTCTGTGATCGGTGCATTGGCAATGCTGCAAAGAAGAGGGCAAACCGGCCGCGGTGGGATCGTCAGTACGTCTTTACTCGAAACCGCGCTCGGATGGGTCGGTCAAAAGGCGGATGCCTATGCCAACCTCGGTCGCTTACCTGAGCGACATCGTTCTGGGCATCCTGGATTTGTGCCTTATGAGGCGCTCGACACCAAAGATGACCCGCTTCTAATCTGCT
The DNA here is from genome assembly GCA_013205565.1 of Alcaligenaceae bacterium. Taxonomy (GTDB): domain Bacteria; phylum Pseudomonadota; class Gammaproteobacteria; order Burkholderiales; family Burkholderiaceae_B; genus Zwartia. The sequence continues at coordinate 2,007 of JABMMM010000269.1, forward strand.
GCGGTAACGATCGTTTGTTTGCGAAGTTCGCGCAAGAACTTAAGAAGCCAGAATGGCTAGAAGATCAGCGATTTGCGACTAATCGCAGTCGCTTGGCAAATAAAGAGGCTTTGTTAGCTTTGTTGTTGCCGCTGATGCGTACGCAGACTCGCGCAGTATGGATCGAGCGGTTCAATGCGGCGGGCGTGCCTTGTGCACCTGTCAACAGCGTGCCTCAGGCGCTTGCAGATGCTCAGGTGCAGGCTCTCGAGATGCAAAGCCGCGTACCGGGCGAAGATTTTGTCTTGACGGCTTTGCCGATCTCGTTTGACGGACAACGTCCGTCTCATCGCGCGGTGGCCCCCAGGCTTGGCCAGCACAACAGCGAGTTTGGAGTGACAGCGAAAGACTAAAGACGCAGGACGCACTTGTCTGCGCTGGCGCGACGCCCGACCGCCACGCAGCTTAGCTGTGGCAAAGTCGCGCTGAGTTTATTTGCGATAAATACACAAAGATTTTCAAGCGTAACGGGTCCGAGGTCTGCGATGTCATCTAAAAAATGATGGTCGAGTAAATGACGGACACGCTCGATCTCTTGGCGTAGATAAGCCAGATCAATCAGCATACCCGTGAGCGGGTCGGGCTGGCCCTGCAACGTCACTTCAGCCTCATAGGTATGGCCATGTATACGTCGGCTGCCCTGAGCGTCGATGGTGCGCGCCAAGGAATGTGCGGCTTCAAAATAGAACCGTTGCGATAGTTCAAAGTGCCTAGCATTGGTAGAAAGGTGCTTCAACGAATATCCAAAAATTTATGGGTTTGTACCGAGAGCCGCCATTCTGGGTTTTGCTGGCAGTAGTCGATCGCTTTCAGTGTATTTTGTTTTTGAAACAGGCCATCCATGGGCTGCAGTAAGTAGTGGTCAAAGCTTGTCGCAGCAAGTGCGCCTGGCATCAAGGTCGGTTGTGGGTAAACGAGTTTGAGTTCGTTACCCGTTTTTTGCACCCAATCTGCGCCTGCTTTAGGACTGACACAGATCCAGTCAACGCCCTCAGGCACCGCGAGCGTGCCGTTGGTCTCAAGGGCAATTTCGAAGTCTTGATGATGTAGTGCCTGGATCAAAGCCGTATCGACCTGCAACAGTGGCTCGCCACCCGTCAGCACAACATAACGCTGTTGCTTGTGCTCGGGCCAAAGTGCTGCGATTTGTTCTGCAAGTTGCTCGGGCGTGACAAACTTGCCGCCCAGTGTGCCGTCGGTACCCACAAAGTCGGTATCGCAAAATTGACAAACGGCCGTTGAGCGATCTTCTTCGCGTCCCGACCAAAGATTGCACCCCGCAAATCGGCAAAATACCGCAGGCCTGCCCGCTCTGAGACCTTCGCCCTGCAAGGTATAGAAAATTTCTTTAACGCTGTATGTCATGACTAATCAATCAAATCCGTATCGCCTTTAAACTCAAGGCCGCAAAACATTGCTCCGTGAAACTGCACCGACACGGGGTCTTCGCTCGTGTTGAGGGCTAAGACGGCTTCTAAATGATCCTCAGCGTTGTCTTGTGGTTGATAGCCCAGATGCTTGACGTTTGTGTTGTCCCAGCGATTACGAAGATTATTTGAAATACCGTACACGACCTCGAAATGAAATCCGGGGTGCTCAATGAGACATGCAGTCAGGTGAACCATATCGCGATGGCTGATCCAGGTATTGAGCTGTCGAAAATCTTCGGGCTTGTTGGCGGCACGAAACGAACCAATACGCAGACACGCGACCTGCATTTGATGTTTGTCGGCATAAAACCGTCCCACTGCTTCGCCAAAGACCTTTGAGATACCGTAGCGACTATCTGGGCGGGGTGCCACGGTGTCGTCAATCATGCGCTCGCGTCGATGAAAACCGACCGCGTGATTTGAGCTTGCGAAAATCATGCGTTTGACGCCTTGACGCTGCGCAGAGTCAAAGGTGTTGTAACAGCCTTCGATATTGGCAGGGAGGATTTTTTCCCAGGTGTCTTCGACTGGGACGCCTGCTAAGTGCACTACGCAGTCGATGCCAGACATCGCCTGATCTAAGACAGCGAGATCGCGGATATCGCCCTGAATGACCTCTTCACCCGCGGTGGCGGGCGCTTGGCCGCCAAGATCGAGGCAACGAATCAAGCGGTAGCGACCTTTAAGCCCCGCTCGTAAGACCTTGCCGATTTGACCGGCCGCGCCGGTGATGAGTATGTTTTTCATGGTTTTGCTATTTTTTGCAAAGTCATTTACAAAATCTAACTTACAGCACCGGATTGTAAAGCGGAATTGCGCCGTTGCAGTCTTAGGCGCCATCTGGCCAATATTCTGATGGCGACAAAGCTTCAAATGCAGCGATAATTACGTGAAATGAATAAAAAGTAGAACTTGAAAACACAGGAGCGAGACATCATGCAACGAAGCGCGAGGTGGTTAGGCTTTTTGATCTCTGTCACGGTAACCAGCGTGTTAAGCGCCTCAGCGCAGGCGCAGGTGGTTGGCGCTAAACCAATTACGGTGATCGTGCCCTATGCCACGGGCGGGGCGACCGACATCGTGGCGCGCATGGTGGCGCAGCAACTCGGTACGCGCCTGGGCACCCCAGTTATTGTCGAAAACCGTCAGGGCGGCGGGGGTGTGGTGGGCTGGAACGCGGCCGCCCGCGCGGCTCCAGACGGCAATACTTTGCTCGCCATGGAGATGTCGTACTCAATTTCGGCTGGCTTGACCCCAAACCTGCCCTACAACCCAAAGACTGCTTTTATCCCGATCAATACTGCCGTGTCCGTGGGACACGTATTGGTGATTAACCCGGCGGTGCCGGCAAAAAATATCAAAGAGTTGATTGCGCTGGCCAAGGCCGAGCCAGGTAAGCTGAATTTTGGCTCGGGAGGCACTGGCACCAACACACATTTGGGCGGTGAGCTATTAAAGGCTAAGCTCGGGATCTCGATGACGCACGTGCCCTATCGGGGTGCGGGGGCCGTGCTGGCAGATCTGATGGCGGGTCAGGTGCAGGTTTTGGTCAGTGCCGTCTCAACCACCTTGCCGCTTGTGCAAGCTGGAAAGCTACGCGCGCTCATGATGCTGTCAGATAAGCGCTCAGACGTCTTGCCAGACGTGCCTACGGCCGCGGAAGAAGGGTTCCCGGGACTTGAAATGAATTATTGGGTCGGGTTTGCAGCACCCCAAGGCACACCTCAGGCTGTCGTCGACAAGCTCAATCAAGAAATCAACGCAGGCTTGTTAACGCCCGAGTCACAAAAGCGCTTGAAAGAGATGGCGTTTGTTCCGGTCGCCAACACCCCTGCGCAGGCAGCCCAACTGCTTGAGTCAGAAATCAATCGTTGGTCAACCCTGATTAAGCAGCAAGGTATTCAGGCCGAATAAGCCCAGTTATAAATTTTTTGTAAAGAGCCGCCCATCAGTTGGGTACGCTCGCTGTCGCTCAGTCGATCTGTCAGGGTGAAGGCTTCAACACCTTGCTTGTAGTTGAGCATCTCGACCGCGCGTGTCCAGTCTGTTCCCCACATGCAGCGCTCAAAGCCATACGCATCAAAAATGCGAGCCAGCGGATCCCAAATGTCTTTGTAGGGAAATTTTTCGTGCGAAAGCGTACAGGCGCCGCTAATTTTAATGACGACGTTGTCGTGCTTGGCTAACGCTAGTACCGTGGGTAGCTCTCCAAACGGCTGAGCGGGCACAGGCGGCTCAAAAGGTTGTTGCAGGCCTAAGTGATCAATCACGAGCCTCGTATTGGGATTGCGAGCCGCAAGCTCTTTAGCCTGGGCTAAACGCCCCCAGCACAGAAGATTGACAGGAAGCGAGTGGCGCGCAGCAGCGGCTAAGACACGCGTGATGCCGGGGTCGGCTGGATCCTCTGAGACACCACGATTCAGCATGATGCGAATGGCAATGGTGCCTTTTGTGGCGGCCCAGTCAGCGATCGTATCGGCGACCGCAGGGTCTGTGGGATCCACTGGTTTGATCACGCGAAAGCGTTTAGGGTATTTGTTAAAGACTTCTAGCGCGTAGCTTGGATCGAATTGATACATCGTAAACACTGACACCAAGATCGCGGCGTCAACGCCCACTGCATCCATCGCGGCGATCATCTCTTCGCCGGTCGCGGTGGCGGGGCCGTGCAGGGTAGCGGCCCAAGGACGACCCGCATGGTTATGTTCGTAGGCGTGAACCTGAGCGTCAATTTTAATCATGTTGGTACTCGTGTGTGATGAGTCCAAGTTCAAGCGCTTTAATTTGTAGTGCGACATAGAGCGAATAAATGCGGCCCTGCGCCAACGCGCCGCCCATAAACCACAAACCTTCTTGCGGTGTGCGCGTCCACATGTTGGCCAGTTCGCCGTTCGTGGCAATGCCCCAGACTTGCCCGACACGGTCTGCGACTTCGTCACCCATCAGGCGGCGTACGACTTCTTGTTGCGAATAGTAGCCAGTTGCCAAGACAAGTAAATCAGCTTTGTGAAGCGTGCCGTCTTTCATCAAGGCACCTTCAGGTACAAATTTTTCGATATCGTCAAATTGGAGCAAACCGATTTCGTTGTCGATGATCAGTTGCGAACAGCCCGCATCAAGATAATAGCCACCTCCGCGACGGCGATATTTCATTTGGTGACCGGTCTCATCTTCACCTAAGTCGTATTTGAAACCGCGCGCTTTGAGTGCGGCGATCAAATCTTTGTCGTATTCGACCATGCGTTTAACGGTTGCCTGATAGGCGCGAATTAAAAGTGGATAGGTGGTCGCTGTCGCAAGCAGGTCGCAATCTTCAAGCGATGGACCCTCTTCATACAGCGCATAGTTTAGTTTGGCGCTTGGATCGATGCTCACCACCGTGGTTGAACCGCGTTGGATGATCGTGGTGTCGACCTGATTGCTATACAAATCTTGAGCAATGTCGTGTCCGCTGTTGCCGGTACCTAGTACCAAAGCTTTTTTACCGCGCCAAGGCGCGCCATTTTTAAAGCCATGCGAGTGAAACTTGTCGCCCGCAAAATCCTCAAGGCCTGGCAACTTGGGCACGCGTGCGATGCCGCTAGTGCCGTTTGAAAAAATAACGTGCCGCGGGTGCAACACGCGTTCGGTTCCGTCGGCGCGTTTAAGCGTGACTGTCCAGCGTTTGGTCGCGTCATCGTAGCGGCCCTTCGTGAACTCTGTGCCGGCCCAGCAATTTAATTGCATTGCCTCAGCATACATTTCGAGCCAGTTGCCCAACATATCTTTAGGAATATATTTAGGCCAGGTCGGCGGAAAGGGCATGTAGGGTAAATGGTTGACGTGAATTTGGTTATGCAAGGCCAGGGAGTGGTAGCGTACGCGCCAGTTGTCACCAATGCGTGGGTATTTATCTACCACTAGGGTATCGATCTCTTGCTGCTTTAAACGCGCAGCGACCGCCAAGCCGTTCTGACCAGCTCCGACAATCAACACAACTGGATCGCGATCTTCAAAAGCGCGTTCGCGTGTGCGTTGATCTAGCCAGTTGGCACCGCCAAAGTTTCTTGAATAGGCATCCCCGCTTGGTCTGTTGCCACCGATTTTTTCTTCGTGGCCTTTGAGCTCATCAAGCGTTGTCAACAGAACCCAAGCTTGCTCGGGTTGATGCGCTAACAACCGAATAACGCCGTGACCTCGTCCGAGTGCCGTCTCAAACTTAAAGATCGCCTCGATCACTTCGATACCTACGCGCCGAACTTTACGGGGGGCGGCGCGTTCGGACGCCAGACAAAAACTTTTAGCTTGAATCTTTTTTTGAGCGTTTGTTAAAAACTTGGCGATTTCCTGCGCGCCTATTGAAGGCCGCAGTGTCCATGAAAAAGCCAGAATATCGCGATAGTGACATTCGGGTGCAAACAGACTTGCTAACGCGGTGGTGTCGCCTGCGCATAACAGCGCTTCAAACCGTGTGAGCCATTCGGCGCTTAAACTTTTCAGGTCGACTTGTGAAGTGACTGCAGAAGCCAATTGAGTGGTGTCGTTCATGTTTATTGTCTCTTTGTTTTGGGCAACTAGAAGCTTCGCTTTATTTGCTTTTTGGTTTAATCTTACCTTAACAGATTTAATGTCCTATAGCCCAGAAAAGAAAGAAAATGACTCCACTCAGTCCCTCGGTTCTTCCTGCAGGCGTTCGCTCAAGATTCATTCAAGACGTCAACGGCATCACCTTTCATGCGCTTGAGGCAGGCTTTGAAACCCCCGGTCGACAACTGGTTTTACTTTTGCATGGGTTTCCTGAGCTGGCGTATAGCTGGCGCAAGGTGATGGCGCCGTTGGCGGCGGCGGGATACCACGTGATCGCCCCTGACGTGCGTGGCTATGGCCGTAGCGGAGGAACTGAGATTCAGCATGCCGACGATATGCGTGCTTTCGGTTCGTTAAACAAAATCAACGATATGCTCGCCTTAGTGTCTGCCTTGGGCTATCACAGCGTCGCTGGCGTGTTTGGTCATGATCAGGGGTCGCCACTCGCTGGGTGGTGTGCGTTGACGCGCCCCGACGTGTTTAAGTCAGTGATCCTGATGAGTTCGCCTTTTAGGGGGGCGCCTGAGGCGCTGCCGTTTAATACGGTGAACGTGACGGTGCCAGCTAAGCCCGTTGTCCGAATTCATGAAGATTTAGCCTTGCTTAAGCCGCCACGCAAATACTACATGCGCTACTACACCTTGCCCGAGGCCAATGAAAACATATGGCACGCCAAGCAAGGGTTACATGCGTTTTTGCGTGCCTATTACCACATGAAAAGCGCCGACTGGGTCACGAATAAACCTTTTCCGCTATCGGCCTTAATTGCTAGCGAATGGGAAAAACTGCCTCGCTATTATGTGATGGATTTAGACAAAGGGATGGCTGAGTCAGTTGCCCCCGAGATGCCCACTGAGCAAGAGATTGCGGCATGCAAATGGTTAACCGAGCCTGAACTAAAAGTTTATAGCGAAGAGTACGGCCGCACGGGGTTTCAAGGCGGGCTACAAGGCTACCGAATTGGCGCGCTTGATCAAGAGCTCAAAATTTTTGCAGGTCGCACGATTGATGTTCCGTCATTGTTTATTGGAGGCAAGAGCGACTGGGGCGTCTATCAAACCCCGGGAGGCCTCGAGTACATAGAGCAAACACTCACGACGCAATATAAAGGTACGGTCTTGGTTGAGGGCGCGGGCCATTGGGTGCAACAAGAACAGCCTGAAAAAGTCAGCAAGATCTTTATTGATTTTTTAAGCCGTGCGTTGGCGCACTAAGGCAATGCCAACGAGTAGCGCCGGGATCGAACAAACAATAAAGCCCAAGCTATAGCTGTTGCTCAAGCCAAGAAGTATTGAGAAGATGATTGGTGCAACCAGTGCACCCATTTGACCAAAGGCCAGGACACCACCCGTGACGGCACCGCGCATGCCTTCTGGCGCAGCATTTGCAGCCTCAGACAGAAAGACGCCATGCCAAGAAAGTGCGGTGGCGCTGATGATCGCTGCAATGGTGCCGATGACCACTGTGGGCCAACCGGGGCCACACAAACTTAGTAGTCCCATGCTTGCCGCCATGCCAAACGCCAAGGCGGCCATCACGAGCCGCGGCTGAATGTAGCCGCTTCCCAAGAGGCCCCAGACGATACGTCCAGGCACTGCGATGGCGACGGCGATAGAAAAAACGAAACCCGCCGCTACAAGCGTGTAGCCCAGAGTCGTGAGATAAACAACAAAGTAGACTGTAAAAATTGTTTGCGCAGCGTTAAACGCAAAGGAAGTAAAGGACAGATTGCGCAGCGCCTTTGTGCCAACGACAGATTTAAGTGTGTTTGCGAAGTCAGAGACGTGAAACGAGCGCGTCGCGATGCGGTCGTCATCGAATAGCTTACGTAAGGGTTGAAGCATCAACGTAAAAACGATACAGGCAAGCGCTGCGAACAGCATGGTGTAGTGCCAGTTAAACGCCTCGGTGAGTTGCGGCCCAAGCAGTCCCGCCAGCAAAAGACCCGCCGGAACTGCAGTTTGCTTGAGCGAAAAGACCAAAGGCATATAGCGAGGTGGGGATACTCGTCCAAGCAAATGCGAGCTTGACGGGGTTGAAACCGCAGCACCTCCCCCCCCAATCAGAGCCGAGAGCACGAGCATCAATGGCGTGCCCAGCGTTGACAGAGCCATCCCCAGCGCCAGCATGACGAGGGCAACTTGACTCATACGCAAGGCACCATAGCGAATGATGAAGCTGCCGCAGCCAAGTTGAGTCGCAAGAGAGGCGACGGCAGCGATCGAGAAATAGACACCGATCCAGGCAGAATCCAAATGCATATCCGCAATCATGGCCGGAGCCAGCACCGCGGGCAAAGCCCGGCCAAGGGCGATAAAGGTCTGCTGAAAAAACATTGCCGCGAGGGCAAGTAAAAGAAGTTTCACGAGGTGCGCTAGGTTAAGACTGCCGGTAGCATGCGCTATCAAAGAGAGGAACCAAGTGTAAAGCTAAAACAAGGGAGCCCTTCTTGACTGCTTTGTTGCGCTGCAAAATCGACTTCTTGGTAATATTCAGCGTTCTGCCTCGGTATTCATCTTCGGAGTCATGCATGGCGATTACTTTGTATCCTGTCAAAGCAGATTTCATGGCTGAAATCGGTGATGTCGATTTAAGTCGCCCGCTTTCTGAAGAAGATCGCGTGGCGATTAAAGCGGCTTTCTTTAAGTACAGCGTGCTGGTGTTTCCGGGACAAGAACTGACTTCGGCGCAGCACATTGCTTTTGCTGAAGTGTTTGGTCCAATGGAACAAAACATCAATACCTATGCTGACGAAGTCAAAAAATATCGCATTGATACCCGGATCGCTGATGTCTCAAACTTGGGCGATGAAAACGAAATTTTGGCGGTCAACAGTCGAAAACGGATGTCCGGTCTGGCTAATCGCCTTTGGCACACCGACAGTATTTTTAGAGAGCTTCCGGCGTTGACCTCACTGTTGTATGGCCGCTCGATCGCCCCAGTGGGGGGGCGCACCGAGTTTGCTGATATGCGCGCCGCCTATGACGCGTTACCGGCCTCGACGAAAACGAAAATCGATAAGCTGATCGTTGAACATTCGATTTTTCATTCTCGGGCAAAGCTCGGTTTTAACGATTTCACAGAAAAAGAGCGCGCCTCGTTGCCGCCAGCTAAACAAGTGCTGGTGCGCACGCTTCCAGAAACAGGTCGTCGTAATTTATATCTTGCCTCGCATGCGATGCGTGTGCTTGGGATGTCAGATCAAGAAAGCGAAACCTTATTTCAAGAGCTGACCGAACATGCAACGCAGCCGCAGTTCGTATTGTCGCATCGCTGGCGTGTGAATGATTTAGTGATGTGGGATAACCGCTGCACGATGCATCGCGGCACTGACTTCGAAGACTGGCGTTGGAAGCGCGACGTGCAGCGCGCAACAGTGTCTGACATTGGTAATACGGTCAAGCTAGTTGCGCAAGAGGCGTTGCGGCGTTAAACGGCTTGATCCGTATTGAGTGACTGCGGTGATTTCAGTGACTCAAGGCGGCAACGTTTCCGTGGATCACGCCTTTATCCCAGCTATCGATGAACTCTTGAATCGAAAGCGTCCAGCCGTTAGCCATGTTTTCGTCGAAATACTCAAACAACAGGCCATCGACAGCAGTCATTGACAACATGATGGTGCCACCATCTTCGCCACCGTGTTCATCGTGCGGGTGCGCATCGGCGGTTGCCAACGCATAATCACCTTTTTTGCGGTGAATATTTTTGGTGCTGCCATTGGGTAACAGTTCTGTTAAAAACTGTTCGCCTTCAAGTACGAGTGTGACAGTCGAGGCGATGTGGCGATGGCGGCGACAATGCCCGCCCTTGCCATAGCGCAGCAACATGTCAAGTCGTCCGCTCGGTAAGTCGTAGCCAAGCAGGCTGTATTCAAAGTCGACACAAAACTCTTTACAGCTTGGATCAGTGACCTTACGCCATTCAACTTTTTCTAGATCAAAGCTTTTTGAAATTACGGGCATGTGCTGTCTCCTCGTTGGGTTGTTCGTTGAAAAATACTAGTCAGGCTGGACGCCTGCATCGCGCAAAATTTTTGTGTAAGTCGCAACCTGTTCTTTTGTGAACGTGCCAAGCGCGGCCGCGGTTGAGCCTTGCGGCAAGAATTGCTTTTGTGCGAGCTGCTCTTTGATGTCGGGGCGGTTGAGCACCGCATTGACGGCGGTATTCAGACGTTCGAGCACCGCAGGTGGCAGACCGGCGGGGGAGTACAAGGCAGCCCAGGATTCAATTGAAAATCCTTTGACGCCCGCTTCAGCAAACGTAGGAATATTGGGGGCGAGAGGTGAACGACTCGGCAAGGTGATCGCAAGCGCTTTAAGTTTGCCTTCGGCTGCATGCACCCCTGCGGTGAAAGGGGTCGAAATCATCAATTGCACGCGATTAGAGACTAAGTCGATGACGCCTGCAGGCTCGCCTTTATAGGGAACGTGAAGCATATTTAAGTTGCCGGCTAAAGATGCAAACTGCGCAGTGGCGACAATCCCAGTGGTATTGCCAGTGGCGTAAGCTAACTTACCCGGATTTGCTTTGGCGTACGTGATGAGCTCTTGTATCGTATTGAAGGGCGTTTGCACATTGGCATACAAGAAAAACGTATAGCGGCCAATCATGCTGATGGGCGTGAAATCGCGCACGGAGTCATAAGGTGGTTGCTTGCGTAAAGCCGGCACCCCCGCCATCGGGCTGTTGGTCGCCACAAGCAACGTGTAGCCATCGGCGGCCGCCTTAACCACCTCAGAGGCGGCAAGTGCACCATCGGCACCCGCTTTATTTTCCACAATGACTGATTGCCCAAGGCTGACGCTTAAACCGTTTCCTAGAATTCGCGCAATGGTGTCAGTTGCCGAACCCGCAGGGAAGGGCACGACCAGACGTATTGTTTTGGTGGGATATTGCACCGCAACAGTTTGAGCGAACACCGGCGTTTGGGCGAACAGTGTTAATAAAAGCGAGCTAAATAGTGTTGTAAATGACTTGCGCATAAGTTTCTCTGCATTTTATTTTTGATAACCTTGGCACTTAAAACAAAAAGGCATCTGAATGCGAAGGGCGGATTTTTACAATTGCACAGAGTGTAAACCGACCATCAAAAAATGCAAGGTTTTGCCTGACCTGGCGCCGTTACTGGCAGCAATTCGCTGATTTTTCTTGTAGGCACCAACGAGCCGCAACAAACCGCTATGATGGATCGAAGTGACTGAGATGTCACAAATCATGAGCGAACTGAATCGCGACCGGAGATAACTGTGAGATTCATCATTCTAGCCACGCTGACGCTTGCAACTGCTTTTTTTGGGATGCCGATGTTAAGCGTTGCTGCCGACTACCCCTCAGAAAAACCGATCAAAATGGTCGTTGGGTTTACGCCGGGCGGTGCGGCCGATAAGCTCGCGCGCCCAGTTGCAGACCGAATGGCCAAGTTTTTAGGTCAGACTATCGTGATGGAGTACAAGCCGGGTGTAGCGGGTGGCATCGCTCTTGAACTCGTTGCACGTGCCCCAGCCGATGGCTACACGATACACCTGACCTCTCAGGGACCCATGACTTTTGGGCCGTCGTTGCGCAAAGCAAAGTTTGACCCGCTCAATGATTTCACACCAATTGGCATGGTGTCTAGTGGTGGCTCATTGATTGCAGTCCTACCGACGTCGGCTGCGAAAGACGTCAAAAGCTTTATTGCTCTGGCGAAGGCCAACCCTGCGCAATGGAGTTATGGCACTTCAGGTATCGGAGGCTCTGGTCACCTGGCTGCAGAGCAGTTCAAGTTGGTAACAGGTTTGCAGATTGCGCACGTGCCCTACAAGGGAGGCGCGGGTGCCCTAACCGATTTATTGGGCGGCCATATCCCGATTTTATTTTCGTCAATCGGATCGATCGCCACTAACGTTGAGGCGGGACAGGTCAAAGCGCTTGCGGTGAGTTCGCTCACCCGTAGCAGTCTGTTTCCAAATGTGCCGACTATTGCTGAAAGTGGGTTTCCGGGGTTTGACTCGCCAGTTTGGTTCGGTGTGGTGGCTCCGGCGGGGTTAACTGCCAATGTCACCAGCAAACTGGTTGCCGCTTTAAACGCCGCCATGGGTGATCCTGAAATACTGAGAATCATCCGACAAGATGGTTATGAGCCACTCAAAATGACGCCAGAGCAAATGAAAGCTGCGATTCAGACGGAACTCAAACAGTGGGCCGAGTTGATCACCAGGACGGGAATGAAAGCGGATTGAAGCGAATTGTTGTCAGCTTACGAACTGTCCACAGACGTTATTGCTTACCGACCAAATATTTGATGCGTGAGAGCAATCACTTTGTAGAGGCTAGCTCAAGCATGATCTCGTTGCGACGTAAAAACCAGAGTGTCCAAGGTGGATCGTAGCGCGCCAACGAGGGCACTCCAACCGCAGTGAGTTTTTGATTCGCGACAAACGTTCGCAAAAGTGCAGTTTGCTTTTCGACGTCGTCGTCGTCGACTAAGCCGGAAAAACCGACCACGGCCATACGGATGGGCGCAAGTGGTGTCAGCCTGACCTTTTGGTCGTTTGGCGTTGGCAAGGTCTCAAGTGTGTAGCTCGCTGGCATGATGAACCGAATCACCCATCCAGCAGGATCCGGGATTTGTGTCACAGGTGCCGTCATCGCGATTTTTTCGTTGAGAGCTTCGGTTTGAACAACAGGTGCGGTCATGGCAATACTTTGCTTACGCGTGTTGCCCCCAAAGATATAGCCAGCCAGTAGTCGAAAACCGGCACTAACTGCCTCGCTGCGCGCGCCCGAAACCGTCACCTCGGCGGCAATCAATGGCGGGTATTCTCTGATCTCGAAGGCACCGTCTTTGAAGACACTTTTGAAGGAGGGCTCTTCAGTGGCCATCGCAACGCCCTTGACGATTGTTATCAAGAAAAGTGTGCACAATAGAATTTTTTTCAACATGGGTTCATTTGGTAAAAATGTGTGCGTACTAAATCTCTTTCTCATCTTTAGGCTGCGATTTTTTTTCTGCGTCTTTTTGTAGTGCAGAGAATTCTTTGACTGTAAAAATCAAGCCAATTACTAGCATTGTGAAAATGAAAATCGCCGGGTACAGCAGGATGTCCGAGCTCATTTTCGCTGTCCCATCAAAGCACACAATTTAAAGTAAATTCCAAATGTGAAAATTGAAGGAATCCAAATTGCAGTAAAAATTGCTTGTTGCTGGTCCTTGATTACGAACCAAAGATAGGCTGAAATAAAGAATGAAAACATAACCGCGCAGATAATGAAATAGTCAGAACGTTTAAACATGTATTGCTCCTGTGGTGAGTGACTAAGTCGTGTAGTCAGAGATGCCGTAGCCAATTGCGCTGAGCAAACAGCCCGCAATCGCGACCGTGCCAATGATGCGCACCCCTGAAGACAGTCCGAGTGAAAAGATTTCCATATCGAAGGCCCCGAGCATACCTAAGAGGACGCCAAGTCCGCCAACCAGGGTGAGCGTATTCCCCAAGATGGTCAAGACGTGGCAACTTTTTTTAAGCAGTGAGTGCTCATTTGCTGCGTTGACATTAAGATTCATTGAGTGCTGCTACGGGTTTGAACAAAAATGAAAAGTTTAAACAGGTCTTTGATACTAAGCTTATCATCTCAATGTTAATTTAAATGGGTCATTGTCGAGCGAAATACCTTACAGTTATTTAGGCTCGGTCATTTTTGCAACAATCAAGTTTCGAGAGGTGCTTTGTTAATATGAATCAGAGGTATTTAGCCCGAACAAAAGCCATTGGTGTGCTGGTGTTGCTTGCGAGTGTCGCTCGCGCGCAGGCCGCAGATTTTTTGGGCAGCACGCAAGAGTTTTTAGCCAACACCTATTTGGTCGACTTGGGCCAAGGTTCACAGTTGTCGCAGGTGATCCGCGCGTCGCAGACCGGAGGCTTTGAGACCTCAACGGGTAACTGGGTCAGCTTTAAAGGGTGGTATTCAAGCAACTGGACGGACTCTCGAGTGGCTCTGATGACGCAGTTGACGCCTTGGTTCGGTTTGATTTGGGGCGCGAGCACAGGAGAATTGGGCGAAAAATACACGATTGATCCAAGCTTAAAGTTTGGCTTCGTGCTACGTCATGACTTTGCAAAAAATTCGAGTTTGTCGTTTAAGGCAACCACCACCATGGGCGGCAGTCTCAGAGAAAAATCCTGTGTAGCCGATTATGGCGATATTGGCGGACAGCAAAAAGTAAACTGTCGCTTGGCTGCTTCGCCGCTCGCACCTGCGGATACCTTGTCCTACTTGTACAACATGAAACCGCTCAATGCATATTTTTTGAGTCTGCAATATTCGTTCTCTTTTTAGAATGGCTGACTCCTACAAAAGGCTCTACCCATGAAAGAAAAATATCAAAGCATTCTTTTTGCGACTCTGACTCTGGGCAGCCTCACGCCCGCAATGGCGCAGCAGGCTTGGATGAGCCCCGAGGTGGGCGTTGCGTGGTCGCAAGGCTATCTTGGCCAAGGCGTACGGATCAATATGATAGATGACTTCGGTGCGAGTTGCGATCGTATCTATGGCCGCTGCCATGGCGCCTGGACAACTTGGCAGGCGCAGTCTGTCGCGCCTTTGGCTTCAGTGATTACGCATGAGCAGGGCGGAGGTGTTGTTGGCTTAATCACGGCGTCGCTCAATGTTTTTAACCTATCGTACGGGCTCTACAGTCCGTTGGCCTCTTCTGCCTCAGAAGTGGCCCTCGTTGGTTATGCGCAAAGTGGTAGGGCGGTCGTTGTGAAATCAGCGGGCAACAATGGCATTCCGGTTGGTGCCGCGGTGCCGTCTGGCGAATATCGTGGTCGCATCGACAACCTTGCCGTTAGCCTGGCTGGTCAGCCTTCTGCAATTCTGGTCGGCGCACTTTCGAAAAACGGCACAACCACGAGCCCCGCCTCGATGGCGAGCTACTCCAATGTGGCAGGCACAAGCCCGGTCGTACAAAGAAATTTTTTAGTCGTCGGTGTTGACAGTAGTGCCTTGGGGGGCTTGGCGGGCACATCTTTTGCTGCGCCTATCGTCTCGGGCTATGCAGCGATTGTTGGCAGTAAATTCACAACAGCGAATGCTGCAGCAGTCGCTAACCAACTACTGAATACAGCGCGCACAGACACTGTGTCAGGCTATAACGCAGCGACCTATGGCAGAGGTGAAGCGAGCCTGACGCGCGCGTTAGCGCCCGCCAGTATTCGCTAATTGTTCAGCTTAGAGCGTTGCTTTATTTCTTGACTAAAGGACAAACGCTTTCAGCCAAAGGTCTGAACGCTTGATCGCCTGGAATAGTGGCATTAATTTTAAGGAGATCCCAAGGGCCTTTTGACTCAGAAGGCTTTTTCACTTCGGCTAGATACATATCGTGCACCATGCGGCCATCCACACGAATCTTACCTTTTGTGGCAAAGAAGTCGTTGATTTCGAGCTCTCTCATCTTGGCTGCAACCGCATCGGCATCATCTGTGCCAGCGGCAGCAACAGACTTCAGATAATGCATCGTTGCTGAATAAGCACCGGCCTGCACCATGGTGGGCATATCACCTTTGTTGCGCTCGCCAAAACGTTTTGAAAAAGCACGTGTTTCGTCGGTGCGATCCCAGTAAAAACCATCGGTGAACATCAAGCCTTGTGCGATTGGCAACCCCATTCCTTTGATATCAGACAAAAATATCAATAAGGTGGCCACTTGTTGTCCGCCCTTGATAATGCCAAATTCTGAAGCTTGACGCACAGAATTCTGAGCGTCTGAGCCGGCATTGGCCAGACCGATGACCTTGGCTTTTGAGGCCTGTGCTTGCAATAAGTACGACGAAAAATCGGGCGAATTTAATGGCGCACGCACGCTGCCAAGAACTTTGCCGCCATTGGCAACAACAACCTCAGCAGTATCTTTTTCTAAAGCATGGCCAAAGGCATAATCGGCAGTGATGAAATACCAACTGTTTGCGCCTGACTTAGTAATCGCGGCACCAGTACCGTGAGCCATTGCATACGTGTCATACACATAATGTACGCCGTAAGGTGAGCATTCAGCGTTGGTCAAGGCTGAGCTTGCCGAGCCTGCGAAAATCACCAAGCGTTTTTTTTCTCTGGCGATTTTTTGCATGGCCAATGCCGACGCTGAGTCGGTTGACTCGATAATCACTTTGACATCATCGCGGTCGTACCACTCGCGTGCACGTGCTGCGGAAATATCGACCTTGTTTTGATAGTTTGCCGACAACACCTCAATTGGACGGCCAAGCACTTTGCCCCCAAAGTCTTCGACTGCCATCTTGACTGCGCTCACCATATTTGGCCCGCCGATAGCAGAATAAATTCCTGACATATCGACAATCGAGCCGATCCGAAAAGGTTTGACGTCTTGTGCGTGGGACAGGTTAGTAAGTGCGCTTGCACTCAGTATGCCAGCGGTAATAAGAGTAGAAAGAATCGTTTTTTTAAAATCCATTTTGGCTCGCTCTGCTTTGACTTTTATGTGATGAACAGTATGAAAAACTTAGCTTACGCCAAGTTGCCTTGCCATATTGCCTTAAATTTTGTTCGGATGCTGTACGTTTGGACTAGAGAAAACCCTTGCCTAGCGCATCTCGCCGTTCACTTACACTGGGCAAAGCTGTTAAGTCTGATTTGGCAAAATTGTGGGCCGCGCGGGGATACCCATGACGACTGAGCCAAATTCTGCAAGTTGACATAGGCCACCTAAAATTTAAAACTTTCGAGAAACCACAATGACGCTTCAAACAGACAGTTCCGCCCAGATACTCACTCAAATGCAGCAGTCATGGAATCAAGCTGCGCGGGTTTGGAACCCTCGAGGATTGGCCGCACTTTATGCCGAGGATGCGCTGTTTTATGGCGGGCGCGCCGGGCACTCGGTTGGAGCGGGAGCCATTGAGGGTTATTTTTCTTCTTACGATGGTGTCTTGCGATCGGCTGTGTTGACCTTAATCGAACAAGAAATCATAAAAATCAACGATGATAGTTTTATGGCGCAAGGCTTGGGCTCGTTTGCGTTTGTCCTTGAAGACGGTCGCGCCACGAAGTCGGTTTTACGTACCACTCTTGTGCTTGTCAAACTTAAGGGCCACTGGAAAATCCAGCTTCATCATTTCTCAGTGACGCCCACAGCACCGCCCTTGGGTGACGCGTAAGCTCTCAAATATAAAAAATCAAACCAAGGAGACCTCTTGAAGATCACCGCAATCGAAGACTTGCATGCGGATGGCGGCTGGCGCACGCTATCGTTTTTAAAAATCACCACCAACACAGGTTTGATTGGCTGGTCAGAGTTCAGCGAGGGTAGCTCAAGCCCTGGCTTGACGGATGTGATTCGTAAGCTCGGGCAAAGTTTGCTTGGCGCGGATCCGCGTCAAAGCAATTTGATTCATGCCAACTTGTATGCAGTGACTAGAATTTTTTCGGGTGGCTTAATCGCGCAAGCGCTCGCGGCGCTTGAAAATGCCTGCTTAGATTTGAAGGCTAAAGATTTAGGCGTGCCGGTGCATCAATTGTTCGGTGGCGCCTTACGTACCAAACTGCCGATCTATTGGTCGCAGTGTGGTACGTTGCGCTCACGCTTTGCACCAGTGTTCGGGGCTGCGCCTTTGCGGTCGTTAGACGATATCGTGACCTTAGGAAAAGAAGTTAAGACTCGCGGTTTCAAGGCGCTCAAGACCAACATTTTATTTTTTGAAAATGGTGCATGCATTAATTATCGGCCCGGCTTTGGCGTTGGTACGGGCTTTCCTGAGCTCAATCTGGATGATAAAACTCTAGCGGCGATTGTTGAGTTACTTCACGCGTTTGAGCAAGGTGCCGGTAAAGAAGTGAAGTTGGCACTAGATTTAAACTTTCACTTTAAGCCAGAGGGTGCAAAAAGAATTGCTCGTGCGCTTGAACGTTTTAATCTATTGTGGCTCGAGGTCGACATACAAGATCCGCAGGCCTTAGCTGAAGTTAAGCAATCAACCACAACACGAATCTCTTCGCTTGAAACGCTATTAGGCCGGCAAGCACTTCGTCCTTATCTTGAGGCCAATGCAGCCGATGTTGCGATTATTGACCCCCAATGGAACGGCTTGCTAGAAGCCACCAAGATGGCGACGATGGCTGAAAGCTACGAAATTAACGTGGCCTCACACAATTACCACGGTCAATTGTCTTCTTTGATGGGCGCACATTTTTCAGCGGCCACGTCAAATTTCAGCATCATGGAGTATGTGGTGGACGAGGCAGCGTTCACGCGTGAGTTCATGACGCATCCGATCGAAATCGTAGACGGTGAGATTTTGTTACCCGAGGGGCCTGGCTGGGGTTCAGACATCAACGAAGAGGCAGTGCGAGCGAGGCCAGCGAAGCAGTAAGTTTTGTCGTGCATAGCCAAGGCGTTAGACCTTTTCCGAAGGGTGCGTTAGCCAACAAGGGTGTGTCGAAAATTCGGGGGGCAATGGTGCATACCCGAATATGGCGTTGCGCGTAATCGCGCGCGGCGACGGGGATTATTGCAACGATTCCGGCTTTGGCTGAAGAGTAGGGTACTTGGCCGATCTGACTTTCTACTCGAGCTTGACGCCTGCCTGTTGAATGACAGCGCCCCACTTGGCGTATTCAGTCTCGATAAAGTCTGCGAACTCTTTCGGGGATCCGCCAATGGTTAACATCCCTGTCGCATCAAGTTTCGCACGAATGCTTGGATCAGAGATAGATTGCTTTAGTGCCTGAGATAACACTTGAACCCGAGCAGGATCCATCCCCGCGGGACCGACAATGCCCATCCAGCCTACTGCCTCAAAACCAGGCAGCCCTTGAGAGGCGATCGTGAGAACGTTCGGCAGAGTATCGATTGGTTTGGCTGTACTGACAGCTAACGCGCGCAGTTCGCCTCGGTTAATAAAAGGCAGGACAAGAGGCGCGGCTTCAAACAGCACATCAATCTGACCTCCGAGCAAGTCGGTGACCGCGGCAGGCCCTCCTTTGTAGGGGACATGTTGCATTTTCACGCCCGCCACTTGCTTGAACATTTCTTGAGTAAGGTGGCTCGTTGATCCATTCCCAGGTGAGCCAAAATTCAAGCCATTAGGTCGATTGCGCGCAGCAGCAATGAGATCTGCAACAGTTTTGATATTTGTTTTAGAGGACACAACAAGGGTCTGCGCGACGGCCGCCACTGCCATAATGGGTGTGAAATCCTTTCGTGGGTCGTAATTTGCTTCTTTGAACAAATGCGGCGCGATGCCTAGTGGCCCGCTAGCATTCATGCTGAGCGTATAACCGTCGGCAGGCATACGGATCAGATATTTGCTGCCAATTGTGCCGCCCGCACCCGCTTTATTGTCGATAATAACCGGCTGCCCCAAATATTTGGTTAGACCTTCTCCTATCATCCTCGCTAAAGAGTCAACAGACTGACCGGCTGGGTAGGGTACGACTAGAGTGATCGGTTTGTCGGGGAAGCTATCTTTTGATTGCGCGCTTGTACTTGCTCCGAAAAACACAATTAAGAGGGCGAACATCACTTGAGTCAATTTACAGGTCATAGCGAGTTTTCTCAAAAAATGTCAACGACTCAATAATATTTGACTTATATTAAGCTGAATCGGGGCGGGTTGGAGATTGTTTAAAAATAACATGGTCGGCAGCAGAACCCAAGGCGGCAGAACCCAATAATGTTCCGCTTGGCCGCGTTAAATGCGAGAGACTAGTGGGCTTGATTAAAAAAATTAAAACAAGGAGACTACGATGTTGAGAGGGAATTTACGGCAATCACTGATGCTGATATTGCTTTCAGCCAATGGGTTATTTTCGACGAACGCTTGGGCAGAGGACGCGTATCCGACCAAGCCGATTCGGCTGATCGTGCCGTTCGGGGCAGGTGGCCCCACTGACACCTTAGGGCGCGCACTTGCCGAGCGAATGTCTGATCAACTCGGACAGCGCGTGACAGTCGAGAACAAACCAGGCGCCGGTGGAAACATTGGGACCGATCTGGTTGCGAAGGCTGCGCCTGATGGCTACACCTTTTTAATTTCGACCAATGGCCCGTTGGCTGGGAACTTGACCTTGTTCGGTAATTTGCCTTATCACCCGCTCAAAGATTTTGCTCCAGTCACAATTTTTACGGTGTTGCCAAATATGTTGGCAGTACACCCAAGTATCCCTGCAAATAATGTGACTGAATTGATTGCTTTTCTCAAGGCTAATCCAAACAAATACAGCTTTGGTTCTGGTGGAAACGGAACCAGTTCTCATTTTTCGGGTGAACTTTTTAAAGCGATGACCGGTGTCAAGATGGAGCACATCCCCTATAAAGGCGATGGCGCTTCGCTGATCGATGTTCTGAGCGGGCAAGTCCCGATCGTTTTTGCAAGCGTATTGGCAGGAATGCGTTACACAGATTCTGGAAAAATAAAAGCGTTGGCTGTGACGTCGCTGGATCGTGTGCCCGCATTGCCGAAAGTGCCGTCGATGGCTGAAGCCGGTTTAACTGGTTACGATCTTGCTGCCTGGTACGGCATCATGTTGCCCGCCGGTACGCCCAAACCAATCGTGACAAAGCTGAATTCACTGATCGTAAAAATCATTCATACCCCCGACTTCAAATTAAGAATTGAAGCCATGGGAGGCATCCCAGTCGGGAGCACGCCGGAAGAAGTCACTGAGGTCATCAAGAAAGATATTCCTAAGTGGGCCAAATTAGTCAAAGAATCTGGCGCGAAAGTAGATTGATTGTTGGGGGCGATAAGAACAGAAAGGATATTGAATGATGTTTTCACCAGATCTTTTAAAAGGCCGTGTGGCATTAATTACCGGCGGAGCGGGTGGTATCGGTTTTGAAATTTCTAAAACATACGCTCGTCTAGGTGCGCAGGTAGTACTGGCTAGCAGAAGTCAAGAACGGCTAGACGGTGCTGTGACTGAAATGGCTGCTGAAGGTTTGAAAGCCATCACGTTTAAAACCGATGTCAGAAACTATGACGAAGTTGAAGCGACAATTGAGAGGACGGTTGCGCAACTCGGTAGCCTAGACATTTTGGTTAACAACGCTGCAGGTAACTTTAGTTGCCCCACCGCTGAGCTATCGCCCAATGGCTGGCGAACAGTCGTCGATATCGACTTAAACGGCACTTTCTATGGCTGTCGCGCCGGTTACAAGCATTTAAAAAATTCAGCATATGGAGGCTGCATTATCAGCATTGTGACCATGTTGGGCCTGAGTGGCTGGCCAGCGGCTGCCCATGCCGCCGCCGCTAAAGCGGGCATCATTTCATTGTCTCGTACGCTTGCTGTTGAGTGGGGTGGCGACAATATTCGGGTCAATACGATTTCACCAGGGCCTATTGCCGACACCTTAGGTGTGCAGCGCCTCTATCAAGAAACTGGACGCGAAGAGCTCGAGCGCAAGAAGACCGCCTTAGGTCGTTTTGGTCGAAAGAGCGAAATTGCGAATGCGGCTGCTTATCTTGCGTCGGACTTGGCAACCTATGTGACCGGTGAAAACATGGTGGTCGATGGCGGCCGGTGGTTGAAATATGTGTCTGCCTAAGCGCGCATAGGCTTTTAATCCAAGAGATTACGGAGAAAAAATTGACCAAGCAATTAGTGAAAACATCAAAAATTGGTGCAGTACTGGTGATCTGCTTGAATAGCCCAGAAAATAGAAACTCTCTGACGCCTGAGTTTCGAAAACAATTGGGCGAGGCGGTTGCACTCGCCGATAATGACGCCGAAGTCAGAAGCGTGTTTCTGACTGCTGAGGGCCCGACCTTTTGTTCGGGCGGTGATCTGAAGGCGCTTTCAACCAGTTGCGATCCCTGGACCGTACATCGGCGTTTCCGTGCACTTAAAACATGGTTGTTTCCGTTAATTGGGCTCGA
>JABMMM010000270.1 GCA_013205565.1 Alcaligenaceae bacterium
ATGATTTTGCCGTTGCCGCGTACGGGGCCATCTAAGCGTTGCAAATTGCAATTAATCACGAAGATCAAGTTATCGAGTTTTTCGCGCGCAGCCAAGCTAATCGCGCCAAGTGACTCGGGCTCATCCATCTCGCCATCGCCGCAAAATACCCAAACTTTACGCTGACTGGTATCGGCGATCCCGCGGGCATGCAAGTATTTTAAAAAACGCGCCTGATAGATCGCCATCAGTGGCCCCAGACCCATCGATACCGTTGGAAACTGCCAAAACTCTGGCATCAGTTTGGGATGCGGATATGACGACAAACCCTTGCCGCCGACTTCTTGTCTGAAATGATTCAGTTGTTCTTCAGTTAAACGACCTTCAAGATAGGCACGACCATAGACGCCCGGCGATGAGTGCCCTTGAAAGTACACCAAGTCGCCACCGCGCTCAGGGGTGTCGGCATGCCAGAAATGATTTTGTCCGCAGCCAATCATCGTCGCAAGCGACGCAAACGAGGCGATGTGACCGCCTAGGTCTCCGCCATCTGGAGGATTATGTTTGTTGGCCCGCACCACCATCGCCATCGCGTTCCAGCGAATGTAGTGACGAATGCGCGCCTCTAAGTCAAGATTGCCTGGGTGTGGGGGCTCATGCCCAGCCGGAATGGTGTTGAGATACGCCGTATTGGCCGAAAACGGAATATGCGCACCCGAGCGGCGCGCTAAATCCGTTAAGCGTTCAAGCAAGTAGTGAGCGCGCTCTGGGCCCTCGCGATCGAGCACGGCCGCTAAAGCGTCTAGCCACTCTTGTGTTTCGAGCGAATCTTCATCGTTCAACGCGTTCAGTACGGCAGCTTGTGGTGCCATGGCAATCTCCGGAGTGATAGCCCGAGTGAGTGACGAGGCTAACTGTTTTTTGGGTATTTACCGCATTCTAGGTACATCTCGCAATTGCGGCAACAAATATTCCATGTTGCGGTATAGCTTTTCATATTATGAAATAAAAATGCCTTTTGAGCTCGAAATAAGGATGTCAAGCCGAAACTGGGGATAACCCGACTAAAATGTCCATCTTATGGATTTCACGCATGTCCAACCCAGCTAAATCAGTTCTCGCCGCCCCTTTTATCGATCAGGCTCGCTTGCGTCGTCGCAGGTGGTATTGGCTGACGCCTATGTTAGTGCTTGGCCTGTACGCGTGCGTCATGGGGGTCTTCTTCTGGTTACAGCGCATTCACGACGGCAGCGTCATGTTCGTCACCATCGACCAAGAACTGCGCCAGCACCGTTTAATCTGGGTGGTCGTGGCCCTGTCTGTGGTGATCGTGATCGCCCTGCTGATGCTCTGGCGCTACACCCGCTATCGCTCTGAGGCCGAAGCTGCGCTGATTGCCGAAACCGGTTTTAGGCGTGCCATGGAAAACTCCATGTCGACTGGCATGCGGGTGGTCGATCTTGAGGGGCGCATCGCCTACGTGAATCCCGCTTTTTGCCGAATGATCGGCTGGAACGAGGCCGATCTGATTGGCCGGTTGCCGCCGTTTCCTTATTGGGTACCTGGCCGTTACGAATCGCATCAACAAACACTCGACAATCTGATGCTGGGTAAAGCACCGAGCTCTGGGATCGAGCTTGAAGCGCAGCGGCGCGACGGTTCTCGCTTTAACGCCCGTATGTACGTTTCACCTTTGCTTGACCCTCAGGGCACGCAAGTGGGTTGGATGACCTCAATGACCGACATCACTGAGCCAAAGCGCATTCGTGAGGCACTCACGGCCGCCCACGAGCGCTTCATGACCGTTCTAGAAGGTCTCGATGACGCGATCTCGGTTACAGCCGATGCCGAAGAAGGCCTAGAGCTTTTGTTCGCGAACCGTACCTACCGGCGCTTTTTTGGCGCACAGACTAGCGGCCACCATGAGCTACTGGCGGGACGCCGAGGTCGTTACACCGAAGAGTCGGTTGAAATATTTTCAACCACCGTGCAACGTTGGTTTGAGGTGCAGCACCGGATGCTGGCCTGGACCGACGGTCGAAAAGTGCGCCTGCAAGTCGCGCGCGACATCACCGAGCGGCGCCAGCACGAAGAAACCTCGAGAATTCAGCAAGAGAAAATTCAGATCACCAGTCGTCTGACAACAATGGGAGAGATGGCCTCATCATTGGCACACGAACTCAATCAACCCCTGACTGCGATTGCGAACTACAGTATGGGGGTCGTGGCGATGGTCAAGGCCGGCAACACGGATATGGCAACGCTGCTGCCGGCGCTTGAAAAAACCGCGGCGCAAGCGCAGCGTGCCGGAAAGATCATCAGCCGAATCCGTGAGTTTGTTAAACGCAGTGAACCGCGCCGTCAGGCGATTCAATTGCAAACCGTGATTGATAATGCTGTGAGCTTAGCCGAAATTCACGCGCGCAAGCATCGCGTCGCCATCGCCACCAAAATTCCAGACGACCTCCCTGACGTGTTGGCCGATCCGATCCTCATCGAACAGGTGCTGCTTAATTTGTTAAAAAATGGTCTTGAGGCAATGGATCAAAGTGCCGTTGATACGCTTGTTGTCGCAGTGACCGCCCACGATCGTCAAATTGAAATCTCTGTCACGGATCACGGTCACGGCCTGACCGACCCCGAACGTCTGTTCGAGCCATTCTTCAGCACCAAGTCTGAGGGTCTGGGGATGGGTCTGAACATCTGCCGCACAATCATCGAATCGCATCACGGTCGCCTTTGGGCGACTAGCAATCCAGAAGGCGGTACTATCTTTCGCTTTACACTACCCTGCGTTGATCCTGACGCTATCCAGCTAGACAATCAGTCCGAGGAGTTATCCGCATGAATCTGCCCCAAATAGCCAGCACCGTTTACATTGTTGACGATGACGAGGCGGTACGCGACTCACTAAGATGGCTACTCGAAGCCAATAATTACCGGGTGCGTGCCTATGCCAGTGCTGAAGCTTTTTTGGCTGAATACGACGAGCAACAACCCGGCGTCTTGATTGTCGACGTGCGTATGCCCGGCATGAGCGGGCTTG
>JABMMM010000271.1 GCA_013205565.1 Alcaligenaceae bacterium
CATCTCGTTAGAAGTGTGCTTTGATTGATTGCAAGATCCTGCCCTTGACGCTAGCCATTTCGTTAAGAATTGTGTAATGGTTGAGCGCGGGTAGGTTTTCAAATATGCCAGGCGCCTTGGCATTGGCGCGGTACTGAGCAAACTCAATCGTTTGTGTTTGCATCGCGGGCAGCTCTGCTTCACCTACGAACAGATCAAGAATCTTGCCGTTTAGTGCAGGTAATTTAATGGGTGAGAATTTCGTCGCGTTCGCCTCGTCTAAGCTCAGTTTTTCGTTGAGATAGCAATGGCGCATGGGCTCAAGATCAAAGATGCCACTAATGGCCGTGCCACCGATCACGCAGGGCTCGTCAAGCGCCATGGCGGTCAAGTGACCCCCCGCAGACCAACCACTTAACCAGATGCCGGGGTTGCTTGCGCGGCGGGCTTCAATTTTTTGACTGAGTGCTCGTAAGCCCAAACGAACATCTTGCACGATCTGGTCCATTTTGGCTTCGGGCGCTAGCGTGTAGCCCAGCATGGCAACACTGATCCCTGCTTCTATGAAAGCCGGGACGATAAAGGTGAAATCGGTTTTCGCGCGGTTTTGCCAAAAGCCGCCATGAATAAAAGCAACGACTGGGCTTTGGTTGCCCGCCGAAAAATAGTCATACGATTGGCGCGCGTTGCTGCCGTACGAAATATCTAGATGCGAAGCGTGTGCGGCTCTAAACTCTTGACTGCGGTGCGCCCAAGCGGCGAGGATCTCGGCGCTGTTCGCCACTGCCTTTGAATTGTTATAGGCGTCATCGCGCTGTTCGCGGGTAAGATTCGTTGACATGCTTGTGCTCGCGTAAGGTGTCGATAATCGAAACTAGTATAGTTGGCATCTCAAGTCTTTTTTGCTAAAGACGCCATTCATTGCATGATTTCAGGGTCTATCGCGTGACTGAACCAACGATTTATCTACTCAAAGCGTTCTTCTTAGGCATCGTCGAGGGCCTGACTGAATTTTTGCCTATCTCAAGTACAGGACACTTAATCCTATTTGGGCACTTGATCGAGTTTTCTTCAAATGAGGCCAAAGTCTTTGAGGTTGTGATCCAGTTAGGTTCGATCTTGGCTGTGATGTGGATCTTCAGAGCGCGTTTGATTCAATTGATCGTGGGTACAGCGCGACTCGAGCCCGTTGAGGTCGCCTTCACTCGCAATTTGCTCATCGCCTTTTTGCCGTCTGCGATTGTCGGGTTAATTTTTATCAAGGCCATCAAGGCTTTGTTTTTTCACCCAGGTGTTGTTGTGGTGACCTTGATCGTTGGGGGGTTGATTATGCTTTGGGTCGAGCGCAATCGGCCAGCTTCTGGCATCGACCCACGTGCGAGTGCACTCACCCTCGAGCAGATCACTTGGCGGCAAGCACTTGTGGTGGGCTTATGTCAGTGCTTGGCCATGGTGCCTGGCACCTCACGCTCGGGTGCAACGATTATTGGCGGCATGCTGTCTGGTATTCAACGCAAAACCGCGACAGAGTTTTCGTTTTTTCTTGCAATGCCAACAATGTTAGCCGCGGCGCTTTATGATACCTATAAACACGCCAGCCTGCTTAGCCAGCAAGATATGCTTGCGATCGCAGTGGGGTTCATTAGCGCCTTTTTTAGCGCGCTGTTTGTGGTGCGTGCAGTCCTGGCCTTTGTATCGCGCCACACCTACCGCGTGTTTGCGGTGTACCGCATCGTGTTGGGCGCGGTGGTGGGGGCTTGGTTGCTCTTGGGGCGTTAGTTACTCAGCAGTGACCCCTGAGCCTTGAATAATTTTTTGCCATTTTTCGCTATCGCGCTTAATAAATTCAGCAAATTCTGCTGGCGTGTTCGACATTGGGACGAGCCCAATTTCTTGAAAGCGCAAGCGCAATGCGGGGTCTTGGATCGCTTGCTGCAGTGCGCGACTCATACGCTCGATAATTGGGGCTGGAGTACCGGCGGGCGCTGACAGACCATACCAATTATGGATCTCAAAATCTTTCATACCTGCTTCAGTCATAGTGGGGACGTCTGGAAACAAAGGGAAGCGTTTGCTTGACGCTAAGGC
>JABMMM010000026.1 GCA_013205565.1 Alcaligenaceae bacterium
CACTGGTACTGCGCAACCTCGCGGGCGTGGCCTCGCCCCGGGTGGTCTTGGTGGGTCTGGGCAAACAAGCTGACTACAACCCTCGCGCGCATGCACGCGCCGAGCAGGCCTTTGCCACGTTTTGTGTGCAAGCCCGGCTCGCAGACGCCACCTCAACCTTTGCCGCGATTGAGTGTGGCGCGACGTCAGTGCGCGAGCGTGCCCGCGCGGCCGCTGCAGCCTGCGGCGAAGCCACCTACCACTACGACGCCAGTTTTGGTAAGCCCGATCTGAACGCGCGCCCAAAGCTCAAAAAAGTAACGCTGCAGTTTGCAAATGCTGCAGACCGCGCCAGTGCCACGCTTGGCCTGACCGAGGGCAGTGCCCTGGCAAACGGCATGTCACTGGCACGCACCTTAGGCAATCTGCCCGGTAACATTTGCACCCCAACTTATTTGGGTGAAGCAGCAAAAAAACTCGCCAAAGAATTTAAAAGTATCAGCGCCAAGGTGCTTGACCGCAAACAGATCGAAGCCCTCAAAATGGGCTCGTTTTTATCCGTTGCGCGTGGCTCGGTTGAGCAACCTCGGTTTATTGTGCTGCACTACAAGGGCAAAGCCGCCGTCGCAAAGCGCGGGGCAAAAGTCGCGGCGGGCCCAATTGTTTTAGTCGGTAAAGGCGTTACCTTTGATTCGGGTGGTATCTCGCTCAAATCGGCGGCCACCATGGACGAAATGAAGTTCGATATGTGTGGAGCCGCAAGTGTTTTAGGAACGTTTCACGCCTTGGCTGAAATCGGCTTGCCGGGCGAAATCATTGGTCTGATCCCCACCTGCGAAAACATGCCTAGCGGCACCGCCAACAAACCGGGCGATGTCGTCACGAGTATGTCGGGCCAGACAATCGAAATCCTCAACACAGACGCTGAAGGTCGGTTAATTTTGTGCGATGCCCTGACCTACGCCGAACGCTTTAAACCCTCGGCCGTGATTGACATCGCAACCTTAACAGGTGCCTGCGTAGTCGCCCTGGGCAAGGTCAATACAGGCTTGTTTTCAACCGACGACGCGTTAGCCGAGGCTTTGTTAGCGGCCGGCAAACAGTCGATGGATACGGCTTGGCGCTTGCCGCTTGACGACGCTTATCAAGAACAACTGAAGTCGAACTTTGCGGATATGGCGAATATTGGCGGCCAGCCCGGCGGCGCAGTGACAGCCGCGTGCTTTTTATCGCGCTTTGCTAAGGCCTATCCTTGGGCCCACCTCGATATCGCCGGCACTGCCTGGCGTGGCGGTGGTGAAAAAGGCTCAACCGCGCGACCCGTGCCTATGTTGCTGCAATATCTGATCAACCAAGCTTAGGTCAAACAAATGGCCCGTATCGATTTTGCTTTTGGCGCAACTGAAAAAATCGCGCAGGCGTGTCAAACCACGCTCAAGCAATATCTTGCGGGCCATCAGATCGTGGTCTATTGCAGCGACGTTCAGCGACTCAACGCGTTTGATCACAAACTGTGGGCCGTTGAACCTACGGCTTTTGTGCCGCACGTGATGGCCACGGACCCTTTGGCCGAGCAAACACCGATTTGGCTGGTCTCAAGCGACTTGGGGCCAATCTTGGCGCGCGCACCCGCTACGGCCTGGCTGCTCAATCTTGACGATCTGTGTCCGCCCACCTTGGGCAGCACCGCTCGCGTGATCGAAATTGTTTCTGACGACGAAGACGACAAAATCGCCGCTCGGCTGCGCTGGGCGCAGTACAAAGCGGGTGGGCACGACCTCAAAGCCCATCAGCTGGCCTGACCGCAGCGCTGGCTGAACTGCAGGCAACAGGTCTTGTAAACGTCAAGCCATCGCCCTGTTTGAACTCGGGCAAGCAAGGGTCTTTTCAGTTTCGTTGCGAAAAACACCACAATTTGTAGGAAATCTAGCCATTCAGGGAACTGTCAGGTATGCTTTCGGTCATAGACAGAGGTGAACACAATTTACCTAAGTCCAATTTTGTGACAGGAGCTAATTATGTCTGAATATCGTCCTTCTTTAAATCCCGGCCAATATAGTGACGTCGCCGACGTCGCGGTACGTAATCGCGTGCTGCGTAACACCTATTGGTTGCTGGCCATCTCGCTGATTCCGACTGTTCTGGGCGCAGCCTTTGGTATGTACAGTGGCATCAATCAAGTCATGGCAACCAGCCCGTTCATTTCGATGATCGTCTTTTTGGTCGGAGCCTTTGGCTTGATGTATTTGATCGAAAAGAACAAAGAGACCTCGCTCGGCGTAGGCCTGCTGCTGCTCTTTACATTCTTCATGGGCATGATGCTCTCGCGCCTGCTGGGCCACGTGCTCGGCATGAGCAACGGCACACAACTGGTGATGTTTGCCTTCGGTGGCACAGCAGCCGTGTTTGGCACGATGGCAACGCTGGCGACGTCGATCAAACGTGATCTGTCGGGGCTTGGTAAGTTTATGTTCGTCGGTGTGGTGATCTTGATTCTTGCCAGCGTCGCCAACATCTTCTTGCAGTTACCTGCCTTGATGCTGACCATTTCGGTGGTGGCAATTGTGATCTTCTCGGCTTTTATGCTGATTGATCTGCAGCGTGTGGTGAACGGTGGCGAAACCAACTACGTGTCGGCAACGCTTGCGATCTACCTAGACGTGTACAACGTGTTTGCTAACCTGCTCGCCATTTTAGGCATCACTGGCGGCAGTCGCGATTAAGTTGAATCTTGGCAACGCGCTAAGCAGCGCGAGGTGCTAAGTTGAGGTAAAAAGAAGGGTCAAGCTCTGAGATCACAGAGATTGACCCTTTTTTTAGGATGAGCCAATGAACGCGACAGTTTTAACGCACGAAAACAACGGCGTGCTCACGCTGACGATCAATCGCCCCGAGCGTCGCAATGCGCTTGACGTTGCTACCTATCTGTCCTTAGCTGAGCACGTGCGCACAGCCAGTACAAACAAAGATTGTCGTGCCCTTGTGATCACGGGTGCAAGTAACTATTTCACTGCAGGCAACGACCTAAAAGATTTTCAAAAACCTCGCACCGAGGGCGATAGTGGTGGCATCATTTTGTTGCGCAGTCTCCTTGATTGTGACTTGCCAATCATTGCGGCGGTTGAAGGGCGCGCCATCGGCATCGGCGTGACGATGCTGCAGCACTGTGATTTTATTTGCGCGGCTGACAACGCCTTATTCACGATCCCGTTTGTAGCGCTGGGGCTTTGCCCTGAAGGCGCCTCAAGCGTCTTACTTGCGCAAATTGTGGGCGCACGGCGCGCCTCAGACTGGCTGCTGCGTGGCAAAACCTTCGGCGCCCAAGAGGCGTTTGAGGCTGGGTTTATTACTCAGGTGACCCACGCTGGCCAAGCCTTGGCGATCGCACAAGCGCTGGGTGACGAATTAGCCGCCCTTCCCCCGCAAGCCTTGCAGCTCTCAAAGCGCATGATGAAGCATGTGCAGCGCCCCTTGCTGCATGAAACGCTTAATTATGAGTTTGGTTTGTTTTCTGAACGCCTGCAATCAGAAGAAGCGAAGGCTGCTGTGGCGAAGTTACTGAAAAAGTAGTAACGACTGCGCACTGAACAGGCGAAGCATCGCCTACTAAAAAAACCGCGGCGCTTGCTGAGTGCAAAGCCGCGGTATCTGACTGAGACTAGAACGTGTGTGCTTAACGAGCGCCACGCCACCAAGCCTAGGCTAGAACACTCGCACTTTTACCGTGCGTTAAACGCAGGCGCTGGGTATACACCCTTTGCTGTTGCCACCGCTGGCGGGTAAATCACTTCAGTGCCCGTTGGCATATTCTGCATAATGGCAAATTCATTTTTAAACTGTTTACCGGTATTGTCGATCTTGTATTCGCCGGTAATGGTCACCATCTTATCGTTCAAATCCAGCGCCGCCTGTTTAAGTTTTGCAGCGTCTAACGACTGCGCCTTCTTAATCATCTCTTCTGCAACCACACCTGCGCCGTAGGCTAAAGCAGTCTGAAAGTCAGCGGGGTATTGAGCATTTGGAAACATTTTTGCATAGCGTGCCGTCATTTGTTCGCGATTCAAACCATGCGTGACCTTCCAGTTAATTTTGTCATGCAAGAGCGTTTGGCTTAAGGCATATAAGCCATCCTTACCCGCTTGCTGTAAAAACTGCGGCTGTGACGCATAAACAAAATAGACGGCTTTAAATAACGCATTGGTTTCGCGCAACTGACGTGCAATGGTCATCTGGTCGCCTTCGTAGGCCGTTGGATAAAATGCCTCGGCGCCACTAGCCTTGGCTTTCTGAATCATGATGTTGAAATCTTTGGTGCCTTTGGCAAATTTTTCATTTTGCGTGACTTCCATACCAAGCTCTTTTGCCAAAGCAACAGCGCCTTGGGTCAACGAGGCCGGAAACGGCTCGTCAAGATAGGCAAACGCAATCTTTTTGACGCCCATCGCGTGCAAGGCACGCACGCCGTTTTGGCCCAGTAATGTGCCAGCAATCTGCGTAGCCGACACAATCGACTTAAAGCCTTGTGCGTAAATTGAATCTGCAGACGCCGACCAAATAATCATCATCTTGTTGTTCGTTTCGGTCGTACTGGCTGCCGCGCTGGTCAGCGTCGAGCCAAAAGGTCCAAACAAAAAGTCACACTTTTCTTCTTTGATCAGGGTTTCGTACACTTTTGGAATAATCGTTTTATCACTACGATCATCGAGCTTAACCAACTCAAGCTTGCGTTTGACTCCTCCAATATCGATTCCACCTCGCGCATTCACATCATCAATCCAAATCTCAACACCGCGCTGACCAGACTGCGCCGCCAAAGCAAACGTACCACTTGACGAGACTGTCATACCAATTCGAATCGGCTTATCGGTCTGCGCGTAAGCTTGTGCAGCGGGTAAAGACAACACACTTGCAGCCAGAATGGCTTTGAACAATTCACGTTTGAACATGTAAGTCTCCTTAAGGGCTTAAGAATCGATTTTGTAATCCACCCATTGCGCGATTAAATCACGCAACGTATGGTCTTGCGCGAAATCCTGCACACTGCCACTGACTTTGTTACGACCTAACTCCAGTACATAGACATGTGTCGACACTCTGACACATTGACGCACATTCTGATCAATCAGCAATACCGAAATGCCTTGGGCGGGCAACCCGGCAATAAAATCGTAGATCTCGGCGCTCAATCTAGGCGCCACCATCGCGGTGGGTTCGTCGAGCAACAACACCTTTGGATCCAACACCAGCGCACGACCGAGTTCTAGAAATCGTTGCTGACCACCGCTCATCGCACCTGCCATCTGGTTGCGCTTATCTTTGAGCATTGGAAACCGGCTGTAGGCACGTTCAAGCGCTTGTTCGACACGCACTTTGTCGCCACGAAACGTCCAGCAGGCTAGTCGTAAATTGTCGTCAACGTTCAATTCATTAAACAGACTACGACTTTGCGGCACCATGGCCACACCATGCGAAATAAAAGACCAAGGTGCTATCCCGGTCACGCACTTACCCCCCACGTACACGTCACCTTTCGCAGGCTTGAGCAAACCAAACAAGGTGCGTAAGGCGGTCGACTTACCCGCACCGTTGGGGCCAATCACACCTGTAATGCCACCCTGTTCAACTCGCAAACTCAGGTCTTGCAAAATTCGAATATCGCCGTGATACGCCACATCGACATTGTGTAACGCCATCGCGGGCATGGGCGCATGCAAAGTTGAAATAGGTTCAATGGCCAAGATAAGCCTCGATCACATCAGGGTTGCTGCGAATGTCTTGTACACCGCCTTGCGCGATCACCTGGCCTTGGTTCATGGCGATAAGGTGGTTAGACAAGCGATAAATAGACGTGAGATCGTGACTAATCAACAGCACCGCCTTGCCCTGATCTGCCATGTCACTGATGCGCTCGATCATGAAGGTGCATAAATCAGGGTGAACACCCGCGAAGGGTTCATCAAGCATCACAACGCGAGGCTCAGGCATCAGCATGCGAGCCATCTCAAGTAACTTTTGCTGCCCGCCCGAAAGTTCTTCGGCAAAGTTGTGCCTTAGATCGATGAGCTTAAACTGTTCGAGTATCTCCTCGGCCTTGGACATTAACTCTTTGTCGGACTGCGACCATGACAGCACCGGCACCATCAGATTATCGATTAACGACATTTTTCTAAACACGCGCGGAATCTGAAACGTTCGACCAATGCCCCGTTGCGCCACCTCGTGTGATGGTCGACCCGTGGTGTCATGACCATCAATACGCACCGTACCACTATCGGGCACATAGAGCCCACAGATACAGTTCATAAGCGTCGTTTTACCAGCGCCGTTTACACCAATGATCCCTAACACCTGACCTGCACTGGCTGCCAGACTCACGCCATCAAGCGCCGTCAAACCACCAAAGCGTTTGGTCAGATTAGCAACTTCGATCAAGGAAGTCATCGCAACGCCCTGAAACCAAACAAACCGGTCGGTCGAACCAAGATTGTCGCAACCAACATACCAAAGCCGACAATCTGCGCGAGCGCTTGCGCCAAAAATACCGTCGCCATCTGCTCGGCAATGCCGTAGAAGATTCCGGCAATCAAGGCACCCATTGGATTGCCCAAACCACCCAGCACAATCACAATAAAGCCAATAATCGAATACTCAGCACCAGAGAACGGTCCAAAGGCCGGAAACACCAAGGCAATCAATACACCCGTCACGCCAGCAATGCCAAAGGTCAGGGCAAACGCAAACGCTGATAGGCGTTCGATATTGACGCCAACAATTTGAATGGCCTCGCGATTCATCGTCGCCGCGCGCAACGCTTTACCAGGCAAGGTCCGAAATAAAAACCACGCCATCACAGCAGACACTACCGCAGTCACAGCAAGCGCTACAAGGCGCGCAGTCGATACATTGACCGGACCAATCGGAATCGAAATGGGATCAAAGGAGTAATCAATCGAGCGTGAATCTGCTTCAAAAATCAACAATAGCACCGCAGCCATTGCAATTGAAAACCCATACATCAACAGAAAAGAGGCGGTCTCGGGATCGTCGCTTTTAGACAGCCTAGGGATCAGTACAAAATACGCACCCCACCCCACAATAAAAAAGCTGATCGCGGCTAATGGCAATGCCGCAAGCGGCGACAGCCCAAAGGTACTGAAGAGCACATAGGCGACATAAGAGCCCGCGATCACGAGCTCACCGTGCGCAAAGTTCACCACGCGCAACACGCCATAGAGCAAGCTTAAACTCAAGCCCAGTAAGGCGTAGAGGCCTCCGACAATCACGCCGTTGACCAAGCCATTTATCATCAATGCAGTCATTGCGGCCTCAAGGAATAAAACGGCGCCACCGCGGACGTGCGCGCAACACGCTTCCGACAATGCCACGCGGTAAAAACAGCACCAAGGCCATCACAGCCACACCCAGGATCAGCAGATTGACCAAAGGAAATCTACGCCACACCAACTCGTCGATCCACGACATGGCAATCGCACCCACGATTGGCCCCGTGACCGTGCCTAGCCCGCCTGCCACAGCGTAAATCACTGTTTTGGTGGTAACTAGGGTGTTGAACGCCGTTTCAGTATCCACCACGTTGGTATACCAAGCCTCAACTCCGCCGCACAAGGCCGGAAAAAACGCCGCAAGCATCCAGCCCTTTAAGCGTACCCACCCAATATTGACACCCATCATGCTTGCGGCTTCGGGGTCGTCACGCACCGCCTTGAGCGCTTTGCCTAAGCGCGAGCGCGACATCCATAACACGCTTGCGATCGCCAGCAACATCACCCCCATCATCAGAAAGAAGGCATTCAAAGGCTCTGCACGGCTACCTAGCTGCAGACCAAAGCTGCCACCGGTCCACTCTTCGGGTAGGTTGGTAATAATCAAACGACAAATAGCGGCCAATGCTAGACTGACAATTGCAAAATAAATGCCAGACAAACGAAGGGTCGGTGCAAACAAAAGGCTGAGAATCACCCCCGCAACGCCAGCCATCGGCAAAGCTGCGATGACGCTCCAGCCCAGCTTTTTGACTAGGATCGCTGTGGTGAACGCGCCGATGCCATAAAACGCAACATAGCCAAAGGGCATGTAGCCCGAGAAGCCAGAACTAATGTTGAAGGCCGTCGCCATCGTGATCCACATCATCATGTAGAAATGAAACGCGATGTTCAAACCAAAGTACGGCACCAGAGCAAAATAGGCTGTAACAATGACACCAAGCAAGACCGCAAGTTGCCAAAATACTTTGTCGCCATGCTCGCGATCTTGTTGCGAAAGACTAGTGCTCACGACACTCATCAATCAAGTCCAAGCGCCGATAGATCAGGGTGCTGACAATGAAACTCAGTGGCCGACTCGAACGCCTGACCAAGCGAGAGCACCGTGCGCTCAGCGTAAGGTTTACCAACGATCTGTAAGCTTACCGGCAACCCTCGCACCAACCCTGCGGGCTGAGACAAGCCACAAAGACCTAAATAGTTGGCGGGACGTGTCAGAGCGCCAGGAATTGGCGAGGCCTCATCCACGTCAGCCACGGGCATCGCGGGGATCGCGGCACTTGGCAATAACAGCGCATCATAGGGTTCAAACCATTCGACGAACGCATGGCGCAGTTCGCGCATGGTGCGTAGCTCTTGCGCATAGGCACCTGGCTCGAACGCTTCGGCAGCCTGCATGCGCTGTCTGACTGCTGGCCCTAACAGCGCCGCAGCATCATTGACGTAGGGGCGATGCAAGGCATAGGCTTCAGACGCGATAATTCGGCCAGCATTTAAAGACAGGTTGAAGTACCAATCAGGCAATCGTACCGGCACAATGGTTGCGCCTAAGGATTCAAACACACGTGCTGCTGCTTGCCAGGCTGCAACCACGCCAAGATC
>JABMMM010000272.1 GCA_013205565.1 Alcaligenaceae bacterium
ACTCTGGGGTGCAACTGTTTCAGGGGCATGCCCGTTTTGAGGACCCACACACCCTCAGCGTCAATGGCCAACGCATCACGGCGCGCCATGTTTTGATCGCTACTGGCGGCACGCCCGCCCTGCCTGACATACCGGGCATCACGCACGCGATCACTTCAAACGAAGCTTTTGATTTGCCAGCCCTGCCCCGCCGTGTGCTGGTGGTTGGGGGTGGTTACATCGCGGTGGAATTTGCGGGCATTTTTAATGGCTTGGGGTCCGAGGTCACTTTGATCCACCGGAGCGCGAACTTGTTGCGTGGCTTCGATGGCGGGGTGGCGCAGCACCTGCAAGAAGAAATGGCGCGCAAGGGCATACGCATCCTCACCGAAACCCAGGCCACGGCACTCGAACGGCAGGCTGATTGCACCATCGCTGTGCAATTGACCGGTACCGTGACAGCCAGTGAGCACTTTGATACTGTGATGTACGCCACCGGCCGCACACCACAAACCGAGGGGCTGAATCTGGCCGCAGCGGGCCTGAGCGTTGCGACAGGCCGGGGCGTGCAGGTGGACGCTTTCGGACAAAGTGCCGTGCCGCACATCCACGCTGTGGGCGATGTGACCGAGGGCATTGCCCTGACCCCGGTGGCTTTGGCGCAAGGCGGTGCGGTGGCGCGCAGCCTGTTTGGCCCACAGCGCCAGGCGGCACAGCTCGGGTATGTGGCCTCGGCCGTGTTCAGTCAGCCGCCCATCGGCACGGTGGGCTTGGGCGAAGAAGCGGCCTTGGCCCAATACGGTGAGATCGACGTTTATGAATCGCGCTTCAAGCCCATGCGCCACACGCTGTCAGGTCGCCCCGAAAAAACCTTGATGAAGTTGGTGGTCGACACCGCCACCCAGCGTGTGCTGGGCGCGCACATGGTGGGGCCGGATGCGCCCGAAATCGTGCAAGGCCTGGCGTTGGCGCTGAATCTGGGTGCGACAAAGGCTGACTTTGACGCCACCATCGGCATCCATCCCACATCGGCCGAAGAGTTCATGACCCTGCGCGACAAGCGCTCGGTGCGCCGCAGCAATTGAAGGCCGGTTTCCTAAGTCAAAAGCCGCAGTCAAGTAATCAAAACTGAAGTGCGAGACATAAACGCGTTTGACGCGCATTGGTTGCTATGGGCTCAGTACGAACTCCATTGCATACTAACTAGCCAAAGTCAGATCAGTAGTCGAGATATAACTTGCATTTAGGTATCCGCACACTGGGTCCCTCGACGAGCACGCTAGCTTTTTCATAGAGCTTGCTGCTTAGACCTGTCCTGTGTATTCTCCACGCGCAGGGTAGTCCTTGGCGACAGCAAAGTCGATTGCACCCAAGAGGTCCTGAAACTGCGGGCGAGCAAACGGCATAGTTTGCGTTAAACCATAGTAAAGCGAGCCATCAGGCTTGATCAAAAAGACACCAGGTTCGCTAAACAATGCTGGCTCTTCAATGCCAATAGACGTAAGGCCTCGCCCCGCGCTGATATAAAGTCCCCAGCTGCGGGCAGTTTGCAGGCCGAGCCCATATCCGAACTTAACGCCGCTCGCGCCGACTTTCTCGGCCATCTTCTTCCCACGTTCTTCGTCGTCGCTGCTAATGGCGATTAAATTGACACCGCGTTTTTGGAATTCTGGCGCTAGACGCTCTAGCTCAACGAGGTATTTGGCGCAAATGGGGCAATGTAGGCCTCGGTAAAAAACTACAAGATCAAACTTTTCGGCAGGCTTGGCGCCGAGGATGAATTCTGATCCGTCGGTGGTAATAACTGCTAGGGCTGGGACGATTTGTCTAGGCAAAAGAGGCTGGGGGTTCATAGGAGTTCCTTGGGAGTATTTGCTTTTGATAGTTTGATGATTATGTACTCGAGCGCTGTGAGCTGCGGTCAAGGTCCCTACTAGCTTGAACAGACTCAACCCTAATTGGGCAAGTCTAGGGGCGATCTGACGATATGGCTGGCACATCGGTGATCTCGGTAAGTTGTCGCACAAAGTACTGCTGTATAACTTTTTGCCCTGTAATTTCGTAGAGATGATGGAAAGTTATTACATGATCCGCGGGTAAAGGAAAGCGGCCATCAATTCACGTTTTTGACTTGCCGCTCAATCCGATCTTCCAATTCACCAATGCTAGCGGCTAGCCCGTTGTGACTTTCTTCGAGTTTGGTACTTAGCTTGTCCTCCAACTCAGCGAGGCGAGCCAATTGGCTTTGGTGCTTGGTTTCTTCCCTTTGCTGTTGCTCTCGCTCTTGCGCTAGCAGCAGTTGTCGCAATTCAGTAAAACGCGATTGCTCGGCAGAATCGGCCAAATCCCGCTGTTGTTTGGCATCATTATTCACTTGGCGCATGGCAAACAGATGATTTGTTTGGATTAGTAATATCACCAAAAGAAAGAAACATACCGCCACTACCAACAACCCCACCAAAATCAAACCCAAAGGCGCTTCGGTTTGCGACAGACCTAAATTAATTGTGGTGGGACGCAAGATCTCAGTCATGTTGATAGCCGCAAAGCTTGCAATCAAGACAAATCCAACCAAAAAGATCACGGTACGAATTTTCATGATGAGTCGTCCTTATTGCAATTGAGAGCAGGTCATCCGTCGCCTAAATAAGTTGATTATTTGCAACCGGATATTTCTTCTTAATAGGCTCTATATTTGAAGGGGGATATGCTGGTAACCTGCTCGATATCAAAATAAATCCACTTCACATCAACGTATCAGCCACCGCTGACGCCGCCAATGAAAAATAATTCAAATTCGTATGTATTCGAACTTCTAACTCTGGCCAAAACATAGGGC
>JABMMM010000273.1 GCA_013205565.1 Alcaligenaceae bacterium
AAGAAAAACAACATCAAGGTCGAAGGCTAACGCCTCGCTTGACCATTGAAAATGGCCTAAGGTGTCGCACCTTGGGCCATTTTTTTTAGCCTGCGTGCCAAGCCAATCTTGGAGCGTGAGCTTGAATGACGTGCCAGACTTCCTAAAGATACGCTGCGGCGCAACATGGGGTTCGACTTGTGGGGTTGGATTGGATTCATGATGTCCTCTTTTTTTAATTTGTTTGCGCGAATCAGTGGGTTTAGGGCGCTTTGCGGCGCAAGACCCGTTGATAGAAACAAGCCGACATAGAATTCTGCAAATAGGGCCGTTTTTTAATCGTCCTAAAGCCCTGAGTGTCTATACGAAACGTTGTTAGACATATAGAATAGAATGACTTACCTAATGTACAAACAAGGTTCACAAAAAATGAACGGGGATGCGAGATGATGGAAATGCGTTTTGAAACACCCAAAACAGCCGAGGCTGCGTCAGCGCTAATCGCGGCCACACAAGGGCTGTCAAAAGTTTTATCAGGCGGTACCGACTTGATGGTTCATATGCGGTCGGGCAATATCAAGCCTGAATTGGTACTTGATGTAAAAAGTATCGCCGAAATGAATGTGATCGCCGTTGAAAACGGCGGTTATCGTGTTGGGGCTGCGGTCAACTGTATGCAGCTGCTCGAGAACACAGCCTTCGCAGCAATGTGGCCTGGTGTTATCGATGGTGCGAACTTGGTCGGGTCAATTCAGGTGCGTGGCCGTGCAACCCTGGGCGGCAACCTCTGTAATGCCTCGCCTGGCGCTGATACGGTTCCTGCCCTGATTGCCGCAGGCGCCGTGGCCAGTATCGTCGGCCCAAACGGTCGTCGTGAGGTGCCCGTTGAGCTTGTGCCGGTCGGTCCGGGCAAAACGTCTTTAACGAAGGGCGAGCTCATTGTTTCGTTCTTTTTTCCAAAGCGCGCGCCACATTCAGGCGATGCCTATTTGCGCTTCACCCCCCGTACTGAAATAGATATTGCGGTGGTGGGTGTTGGCTTGAGTCTGACGCTCGATGACAAAGGTGTTTGCACACACGCCCGTGTCAGTCTCGGTGCGGTGGCCGACCGTGCTTTGCTGGTGCCTGAAGCTGCTGCCGCATTGATTGGTACGACAGTCGACGCAGCCGCCTTGGCTAAATTGGCCGCTGCAGCAAGCGCCGCAGCCCGTCCAATTGACGACAAGCGCGGAACCAAAGTATTTCGAACCAAAGTATCAGGTGTGCTCGCCAGGCGCGCAGCAGAAAAAGCGCTCGCTAGAGCGAAGGGGAACAACTAAATGTCAAAGCATCACGTCACAACAGTTATCAATGGTGATCCGGTTGAGTTTTTGTGTCAGCCGAACGTCTCTTTGCTCGATGTCTTGCGTAACGAGTTAAACATGACTGGCACGAAAGAGGGTTGCGGCACGGGCGATTGTGGGTCATGTAGTGTGACTCTTGATGGTCGTTTAGTGTGCTCATGCCTTGTCTTAGGTGTCGAGGCTCAAGGCAAAACTATTCAAACCATTGAAGGGATGGCCAACGGCGAAACCTTGCATGTGTTGCAGCGCAAGTTTCTTGAGCATGCAGCCTTGCAGTGTGGCATTTGCACCCCGGGGTTTTTGATTGCCGCGCGTTCGTTGTTAGAGCGTAATAACAATCCAACTGAAGAAGAAGTGCGTTTTTGGTTGGCGGGTAATCTGTGCCGTTGCACCGGTTACAACAACATCATCACCGCGGTGCTTGAAGCCGCGCGCGAAATGCGAGGAGCCTAATCATGTTGACGAACACTAGAGACATCCAGCAGGTCATGAAAGTTGTGGGCACGAGCCCAGTGCGCCCTGACGGCGTGCCAAAGGTGACGGGCCAGGCACAGTACGGCGCTGATTATTCATTGCCGGGAATGTTATGGGCAAAAGTTTTGCGCTCACCCCACGCGCATGCGCGTATTTTGTCGGTTGACACCTCGAAAGCCTTGGCGCTGCCAGGGGTCAAAAGCATTATTCTGGGTTCTGACTTCCCAGAGCATCCCTTTGATTATGTGGGCCCCGAGCGTGTCGCGCAAAACTATTGGCACATGACGCGCAACATTATGGCGCGCGAAAAAGCGCTGTTTGAAGGTCACGCGATTGCTGCCATTGCAGCGACGACTGCCGCGATCGCTGCCGAAGCAGTGGGCCTGATTGATGTCAAGTACGAAGTATTGCCTCATTGCATTGATGTTGAAGATGCGATGAAGCCCGATGCGCCTTTGCTTTTTGAAGACATGATCACGCGCGGTGTTGAGCCTGCGCCTACCAAGCCTTCAAACATTTCTAAGCGTTTAGAGTTCAGCACCGGTGATATCGCGGCAGGCTTTGCCTCTGCCGATGAAGTCGTTGAGATGAGCTTTAAAACTGCAGCAGTGCATCAAGGCTATATCGAGCCTCACTCATGTTTGGCACGCTACGGTGCTGACGGCCAATGTGAATTATGGTCAGCCAGCCAAGGCCACTTTGTGGTACGTGCGTACACTGCAAAATTGGTCGGCATGGAAATCGGCAATCTGTTGGTGCATCCAGCAGAAATCGGTGGTGGCTTTGGCGGTAAAACTGTTGTTTATGTTGAGCCGATGGCCGTTTTGCTTTCACGCAAAACAGGTCTTCCTGTCAAGATCATGATGGGTCGCGAAGACGTATTTAAGTCAACTGGACCCACTTCAGGGTCTTCGATGACTGTGAAGATCGGTGTCAAAAAAGATGGCACTATCGTCGCTGCCGAAGGCTTGTTCAAGTTTCAAGCAGGTGCCTTCCCAGGTTCGCCTGTGATGAACGCCACCATGTGTGCGTTTGCACCTTACATCATCCCTAACGTCAAGTCGGTGGGTTTTGATGTAGTTAGTAACCGTCCAAAATCGGCTGCGTATCGTGCACCAGGTTCACCAATTTCTGCTTTTGCCGTAGAAAGCGTGTTGGATATTTTGGCTAAAAAGATTGGTATGGATCCGCTTAAACTGCGTTTGAAAAACGCTGTGAAGGCCGGTTCACCAACGGCTTGGGGCCCTAAGCACTCGCATGATGGCTATTCCGAAACGATTCAAGTCTTGCTTGACCATCCTGGGTACCACAAACCTTTGGGCAAAAACCAAGGGCGCGGTGTGGCTTCGGGTTTCTGGTTTAACGGCGGCGGTGAATCAACAGCCTCGGTGCATATCAACGAAGATGGCACTGTGGTGATCGCAACGGGCAGCATGGACGTAGGCGGTTCGCGTGCTTCGATGGCCTTGATGGCGGCCGAGACGCTGGGCGTGTCTTACGAGTCTGTACGTTCAACGGTTGCTGATACAGCGTCGATTGGCTACAACCATGTCACGGGCGGCTCGCGCGTCACGTACGCAACGGGCATTGCGGTCGTTGAGGCTTGCAACAAAGTGATCGAAGACTTGCGCCTGCGCGCGTCGTTGATGTGGGATACCGACATCAAAAACGTCGTGTGGTCTGATGGTTATGCTAAGCCCGTTGACCCGAGCGTGGGTAATTTTGAACCACTCTCGTTGAAAGCGATTGCAGGCAAGCGCGCAGTAACAGGTGGCCCAATTGGTTATGAAGCATCAACCAATGCAGGTGGTCAGGCTCCAGGCTTCTCGACACAATTTGTCGATGTTGAAGTTGATCCTGAAACCGGTGCTGTCAAGATTCTGCAGTTTGTGGCGGCTCAAGACGTGGGTCGTGCCATTCACCGCGACTATTGTGCGGGTCAAATTGTTGGTGGTGTTGTGCAGGGCATCGGTTGGGCCTTGAACGAAGAATACATCTACGACAGCAAGGGTCGTCTTTCAAACGCAGGTTTCTTAGACTACCGTATCCCGGTTGCCTCAGATTTGCCAATGATTGAAGCCGTCTTGGTTGAAGTGCCTAATCCAAGCCATCCGTTTGGTGTGAAAGGCGTGGGCGAAGCCAATATTGTTCCTCCGATGGCAGCGATTGCGAATGCAATCGAAAACGCGATCGGTCGAAGAATGACTGAGTTGCCGATGTCACCTCCAAGAGTGTTGGCCGCGATTGATGCAGGCTGAAGTTGCCGCGACTCCTGTTAAAGCCGTTAAGGTGACGTTCACCGCCGGCTTTAGCAGACGTTACACCGATAGCATCAGAGAGTTTGAGATTCAGGCAAAAAACATTCGTGGCGTCATACGCGCCATGAATGATTTGTTTCCTGGTTTGGGCGAGACCCTCGAAGAAGAAACCTCAATCGCCATTGACGGCGTAATCCACGAGGTTGACTACACCCAACCCGTTAAGCCCGGCTCTGAGGTGTTTTTTATTCCCAGAATCGAAGGTGGTTAGTCGATTATGCCGTTTGCTGTCGCCACATAGAAGGCTTCTCAGTCAAGCACCCTGAGATCATGAAGTCATAACGCTCTTAGGCATGCGACGACTAAAGCGACCGACGAGCCTCATCAAGATAACTGTGGTTGATGTAAGACTTGGCCTGTGTATGGGCGCGGTTTGGGATGGCTCTTAACAAAGCGCTGATATCGATTAAAGTTTGAATCGATTCTGGATTTGCCTGCGCATCGCGCGGGAAAATCTCGCTTGACGTGTATTCGTCCCAAGCTCGATCAGCATATTCAGCAGTGATGCCGGTTTCGAGCATGGCGATTTTTTGACAGCCCGCTTTGTTTGCATAGAACCACTCGTGTGCACGAATAAAGGCACGCATGAAGCGGATGACGGTGTCATGGTTTGCACGCGCCCAACGACCATCGATGTTCAGTGAAGTGAACTGAAACCACGGAAACTCATCACGCGGTTCGCACAGTGAATGAAAGCCTTGGTCTAGTGCGATGTAGTTCAAGGGCGCGCCTTGTAAGCCTGCATCGATCTCGCCGCTTTGTAGTTTCTCCCAGCGCGCGAGGATAGGGCCACAGGCCACGATTTTATAATCTTGCGGGTAATGCAAGCCGTGTGCAGTCATCAGTTTCATGACCAGCGAAGAGCTGCCTGCATCGATTGACGAGACGCCAATCGTTTTGCCTCGCAGATCTGAAAAAGACTTCACGTCTTTACCAGCGATCATCGAAAAAGGTAGGCGATTAACGTTACCGCCAATGATCTCAAGGTGACCGCCACCTTCGCTGTCTAAAATAATGTGTTCGGTCACGCCCAAAGCGATATCCATCCGGCCATCTTGAAGGCGTCTCCACACCTCATCAATAGGCTCGTGCAGGTCAAGCGTGACGTCAAGCTCTTC
This sequence comes from Alcaligenaceae bacterium, assembly GCA_013205565.1. Taxonomy (GTDB): domain Bacteria; phylum Pseudomonadota; class Gammaproteobacteria; order Burkholderiales; family Burkholderiaceae_B; genus Zwartia. The sequence continues at coordinate 5,233 of JABMMM010000273.1, forward strand.
GTCTGTGAACATCCCTTGATGGGCTGCGATCCAGAAGGGCATGTTGAAATAATTTCTCGAGATGGCGCCAGCAACGATTTTTTTCATCATTTTTTTGTGGAGTGATAGCGCTCATACTTTACTGCAAAAAGCCCAATTGCGAGACGTTACACCTGAGAGACCCAAAAAACATAAAAGCTGCAGGACTATTCTTGGTGAATCTACCCTTTCGTTGCTAAGCTACGGGCAGTACAACATAAAAGGGGACAAAAAAGATGACACAAGCTTTAGCTTTAGTGTTTGGTGGCTCGCGCGGAATTGGTGCTGCCTGTGTGCAGGCATTAGCGCGGGACGGTTTCCGTGTAGCGTTTACCTATGTGAGTAAACCTGACGAGTCCAAAGCACAAGAAAAAGCTGGACAAATTAAGGCCTACGCGACCGACGTTCGCGATCCGGCAGCCGTACAAGGTGTTTTTGCGCAAGTCGCCAAGGATTTTGGAACGCGCCCCCAGACGGTTGTTGTGAGTGCAGGGATTAATCAGCCTTATGTCCCCATGGGGCAGTTCACGCACGACAATTTTCGTCAATTGATGGAGGTTAACGTGTTCGGTGCTTTTAACGTCCTGACTGAGGCGGCTAAAGACGTGCTGGATGGCGGATCAATTATCGGAATTACAACATCCATGGTTCGTAACGCTGTGCCTGGTGGCGGTCCTTACACGGCGACCAAGGCTGCAGTGGAATCACTGCTGCGGTCAATGAGCAAAGAGCTAGGCCCTCGCGGTGTTCGTGTCAACGGCGTGGCACCTGGCGCTGTGGATACTGATTTGTTCAATGCGGGCAAGACCGAAGAAGCCAAGCAGCGCGCCGCATCCATGAGTCCTTTCAATCGAATTGGCAGACCCTCCGAGGTAGCGGAGGCAGTGGCGTTCTTGGCGTCAGAGCGAGCCTCATGGGTTCACGGTCAGATCATCCAGCCTAATGGTGGACTAGTCTAGATTACGTGTATGCGTAACAGAACATCGATCACGCACTCCTCATAAGGCTCCTGTCGAGATGGTTAGGTTGAGAGGCAAGTATTTATTGGCGAGGGATATTGGCGCTAATCACCACATCACCTAGACGCTTGATCTCTGCAACGATGAAGGCGTTGAACTGCTCGGGAGTTGTGGGCGCTGGGGTCACTCCTTGGGCACTGAGTGATTTGATCACAGCGGGGGACTTGAGCACCTCATTAGCGTCTTTAGAGATCTTTGCAACAATCGCTGGTGGTGTTTTGCCAGGCGCCAAGAGGCCATACCAGTGGTCATAGATCATGCCGGGGATAATCTCTGAGATTGCTGGAATATCCGGCATGAGTGCTGCGCGTTTATCGGTGCTAACAGCTAAAGCGATGAGCTTGCCGTCTTTGATAAATGGTAATGTCAGCCCAAGCGGCGACCAGTAAAACGCAGCGCGGCCCGCTGTAGTGTCTACCAG
>JABMMM010000274.1 GCA_013205565.1 Alcaligenaceae bacterium
GTTGAGGTTGAGGTTGAGGCCGCTATTGAAGTTGAGCCTGAGCCTGCGCCGCCGCACGCGGCTGAGGCGGAACTCGAAATACCCCAAGAAGACACAACGCCAATTGCTAAGCAGCAAGTTGACATCGTGCCGACAGCCCGACACCCAACAACGCACGATGGCGTCATCGTGCGCTCACCATTCAGAGTTGATGAGGTTCACACAGCGGCCTTACCTACTGACAGTATCTTGACCGAGAGTGAATCGAATATCCTTGAACCAATTGCAGAGTCCACGCTAGACAATCACTCCCCTGCGGTCATTCCAGCAAAATTTAAACCACTTGTTTTTCTAAAGAGCCGCTCCGAGAGCGATGCGCCGAAAGAATGAAATCTTGGATAAACGCACTGCCGCTTTCTTGCTTGCTACTCTCGCTAGCCAACACTGCCGCACAAGCGCAAGACTCAGCAGCGAGGCGCGGCCGCACGGCCGGTGGCTCATACGACGTTCAGGCCAATATGCTTAGGCTGATCGCTCAGGCACTTGAAATTAGACAGGCTTTGCTCGACGGTACTCAAACGGTTTTGCCGCAAACTGGCAACGAAAGGCCTACCACCGCTGCGCCCTCGCGTTCAGCTCCAGTGAACGAACAAATAATCGTTCGCTCAACACAACCGGCGCCGCTCCTGACGGTATCCCAGACAAAGTCGTCCGTTCAGGCTGCGCCACCAATCGCCCAAGCTACGACATCTTCGGCAGAGCAGTTAAATGCTAAAGACGTACATCGTGTTCTAGTCAGAGCGCAAGCAGAGGATTCTTTAAACAAGGTCAAGCAGGCGAGATACTTACGTCGAGTATTCTTGGCTTCTAACAATAGTCTTGATGCTTTGATGGTGCTAGAAATGATTCAAAATCGTTCTTTAGCAAAATCAGTGAGCAAAGATGGGCAGGTACCTAAAGATACTCACTTAGACGACGATCCAGACGACATTGAGCGAGACCCAACGGCGCAACACATCTTTGATCTCTATCTAAAAGAGGACTACGCCGCAGTCATTACACAAGGGTTGCCGCTAATAAGCGTGTACCCTAAAGACGCGCAGCTACGGTTGATCATTGCAAATTGCTTATCATGGAACACCACGCGTTATACCCAAGCCGTTGATCTGTATAAATCTCTGCTGAACGGACCCTACGCGCGCGACGCCAATCTTGGGCTCGCCAACAGCTATCGCTGGAGCGGTCGTGATGATTTGGCTTTACCCCTGTATAAGTCCTTGATCGCCGAGGAACCCGATAGCAGCGATATCCAAGACGGACTCGTCTTAGCCGAACGCGCGGTGCGGCCTCGCACTCTTTTTTCAATTGGTCGCGCTGGCGACACCAATAACATGCGGCGCAACGAGGCCGTTGTTGCTCACCGCTGGCGCAGCGACAGCGGCAACAGTATCTACGAAGTCGAGCTTGGCGGCACCAACGACAGCATGCCCGATCTCGGAATCAATCAACGTAACGCCACGATTCGCTTCCAGAACTTAGATCTACCTTTTAAACCCACCTTCGAGGTCTCCAGACAAACCACACCGCAACAGACCACGTTCGGTGGTGTTCACCTTGAGTTGACCGACACCACGAAACTAACTCTTAATCGAGTGAACTGGGGCTTGCTATCCTTTAACGTCAATGCAGAGGCCGCAAACCTATCGGCATCGCATGTGGCCCTCGCGTCGAGTCAAACGGGCGAACTTGGAAGTCTCAGAGGTCGCGTCGACTACTTTGGTGTCAGCGACGGCAACACTGTCGTGATGAGCAGCCTGCAATTCACCCCCTCTTGGAGACCCTTAGGCAAGCATTTCAAGTCCTTTGTCGGAGTTCAAACGCGCAACCAATCTGATTACTCACCACTCTATTGGTCGCCAATGAATGGGGGTTACGGCGTCTACTTTGCTGGAATTCAAGCTGAGTGGAGCAGCAAGACAACAGATTTGTACGCAACAGCGCAAGCTGGTAACCGCTTATACGGAGAGGGCACTCGCAATTGGGGCTTGGCCGCAGGGGGAAGAACCATGCTCACCTCTGACCTTGCCTTAGGGGTCAAGCTCAGTTACTACGCTGGCGGGCTATATGGCCCGACCTTCTCTTATGCCTCGGCGTTAGTGACTATCGAGAAATTTTGGTGAAGAACCAAACATGGCGCTACATCTGGACAGCTGTAACTCTGGTGATTGTCGTCACGCTCGCTTACCTGGCCAATCGTGCCGTTCTATCTTCGGAAAGTTTTTCAATCACCCCCATTTTAGAAAGTGTCATCCTCACTGGTGCCGCCGTCTATCTCATTATTTTTCTTTTCATACTGGTCTTGCGCTATGCAGGCTTACTTTTTTTCTCACTCTCTGAACATTTCATTCGAGTCTTCACAGGAAAAGAGCATTTCATCTCCACACAAATCGACCTCAGCGCGCTTCCAATGGTGTCAATTATTGTCCCGGCTTACAACGAAGGTCTGGTAATAGAAGGCGCTTTACGCCACCTCTTAAAGTTGGAATACAAAAATTACGAAATTATTGTGGTGGATGACGGCTCGACTGACGATACGTACAAAAGAGCACTTGCCACTGCTGCAGAGAGCATCGATCGACGCATTCGAGTCATCACCAAAGCCAACGGCGGTAAGGCCAACGCCTTGAATGCCGGCGCTGCTATCGCGCGTGGAGACCTCATCTTGAATATGGACGGCGATACGAAACTTTCAAGGCGCGCCTTACTGAACGCTGTTAAGCATTTTGACGACCCAAAAATTGGTGGCGTTGCAGGCAACGTCAAAGTTCTCAATCGTGATAATTTGCTGACAAATCTGCAAGCACTTGAATACGTCGAGGGCTTAGCGATGGTTCGTACTGCTCAGGGCTTTATGCATATGGTCAGCATTGTGCCTGGCCCACTCGGTATATTTCGCAAAACGGTACTCGCCCAGGTCGGTGGCTATGACAGTGACACCTACGCCGAAGACTGTGATCTCACGCTAAAAATTCTAATGAATGGCTGGCGAATCGGCTACGAAGCCAAGTCGATTGCCTTTGTTGAATCCCCAACAAAATTGCTCGACTTACTTCAACAACGCTATCGTTGGACACGCGGAATGCTACAAGCACTGCGCAAACACCGCAGTCGATTATGGAGCCCGCGTCGCTCGGGGTCTAACTTTCTTTTGTTATGGTACATGGCCTTCGAAGTCGTCATTTGGCCTTTCTCGAGTGTGTTTGGCAGCGTATTTTTCATTTATATCGGCCTGCAGCATGGTTTGGTGACTGTACTACTGTTTTGGTGGCTTCAACTCACGATTCTGGATGTCGTCGCAGCCTTGTATTGCATCATTCTTGAAGAGGAAGATTTAAAGCTCACACTCTACGTCTTGCTCTTTCGTATGTTTTACATCGTGATCATTGATATCGTAAAAGTTTTCGCGATCATCGAAGAATGCATTGGCGTTGGCATGACCTGGGGAAAACTTAACCGGCTGGGACGACTTTAATGGATCTGATTTCAATCTTTGCTCTGATTATTCTGATTATCTCGATTGGTACGCTATTAGTCGGCGTGGCCGCCTATGTCGCCTTCAAAATTCGCCAGGCACGCGGTCCTTTGCCAGTCGTGCATGGACACGAGCATCCCGTGACTGAGTTGATGTTTCTCAAACCATACATTCCAATACCTGTCGATCACGTTGAAAAGGGACGCGTCATCTCATCAAACGAAGAAGGTTGTTCAACCACAGCTAGTGCCTTGAAGAATGTTTGACCCCCATGCGTGACGAACCAAGCACAAACAATCGGCGGCAAACCAGCAGAGGATCTCCGTTTCGTAGCGCGTTGCTCTTGCTCGCAATTTGCGCTGGCATTGCCCTTGCGATCGCAAGCTCGCTGCCTCTATTAAAGAATCTCGAAGCCATTGGCAATCAAGCGACTTCGCTCTTGAGCCGAGCACCCGCAAACGTGTTGCTTTATGCCTCGCCAGAAACCAGCCAGTATTTTTTAAAGTCTGGCGGCAACTACGAGCAATTACTCAATCAGTGGACAAAGTATCTCACTGCGCGTCACTTGAGCTTTAAGCAAATTGACAACCTAGCGGTTCTGAGTGAAAACTCCGCTGCAACGCTTGTACTTGCCTCAGCCGTGGCGCTTAATCAAGCCGAGCGCGAGGCAATCATGCGCCATCAGGCCGCTGGCGGTTCGATCTTAAGCACTTGGGCCACAGGCACCTGGGATCAAAGCGGACAGTGGACGGGGTGGGAATTCTTGAAAGGCCTGGGGGCCGAATTTGCAGGCGAAACCACCACACAAGAATTGGGATTTTTAGTTGTGCGCGGCGAGACGCCCCTCACAGCCGGAGTTTCCGCAGGCCAGCGGCTTGCTTTGAGCGGGTTACGCGAGTCGATTATTCGCTTCAAAGATGCGCAATCAGCGGCAGTGCGTCTTTTAAA
>JABMMM010000275.1 GCA_013205565.1 Alcaligenaceae bacterium
ACCGCTTCCTGATCAGCGATCAAGATGTCACGGATCATGAAGAATGGCAGATCCGGGTTTTCTTCGGCAATCTTGCCAATCTGGGACCAGTATTCGATTTGCTTAGGCACGCAGTCAACCCGAGCGGTCTTATCATCTGAGCGAATTGCGCCGCCTGACGGGTTTGGGTAGCGCGTCACTTCAGAGAGAGATCAACAGGCTGGTGGTCACCGGTCTCGCAAACTCAACGTTGAAAGGCAATCAGCGACAAATATCTGCCAATCGTCAAAGTCCCTTATTTAAAGAGTTAAGCGACTTGACGCGCAAAGTCATGGGCGCTGCCGCGCTGCTCACCGAAGCCTTGCTGCCAATCAAACGAAAGATCGAAGTCGCCTTTCTTAGAGCAATTATTACCGGTAGAAGAAATGCTATGCCGAAAGGTTAACCCGACCTGTTATACGGTTGGCGAATTCAAAAAAAGATTAAGCGATACAGACTCCTTTGTGAACAAAGTGCTGAGCCAACCCATTATTCAACTTTTTGGAAATATGGATGACTTTAGAAGCGCTCAGTAATCTTGCCAAAATTGGTAAGATAAAAGTCGAACCAATGAACCGTGCAGAAAAGTAGGTTTCTCAATTCACCACATGTTTTCACCACGTGTTTCGGTGTTCAAAATAGAGCAGTAATCTGCCTCGTGTTCATATCCAATTTTGATTGGAATGAAGGAGGTGCAGCTAAAAACTTGGGCTTCTTCAAGGGTTTTCTCCAAGGTGGGATTACGGCACAGACGTGACAAGGGGTACCACATCAGCTTGAGAACGGTTGGTGTTGGGGAGACGCCGGCGTTGCAGCAGCAGCCAAACGGCTGGAATGACGAACATGGACAAAAGAGGGGCAGTCACCATGCCGCCGACCATCGGGGCTGCGATGCGCTGCATGACTTCCGAGCCGGCACCATCGCCCAGCATGATCGGAATCAGACCAGCCAGGACGACGGCGACCGTCATCGCCTTGGGTCTGAGCCGCAGAACGGCGCCTTCGTAGATCGCCTCGACTAGCATCGCGTCTGAAAACGGCTCACCCTCATCTAGCCGCCGCTGCAGTGCGCCTTTCAGATACAGCAGCATTACCACGCCGAACTCAGCCGCAACCCCTGCCAGCGCGATGAAGCCCACCGCCGTGGCGACCGATACCGCATGCCCAAGCATCCAGATTAGCCAGAAACCGCCGACCAACGCAAATGGCACGGTCAGCATCAAAAGGGCTGCGTCGGTTGCCGAATTGAAGGTCAAGAACAGCAAGACGAAAATGACGATGAGGGTGACAGGAATCACTGTGCGCAAAGTCGTTGCCGCGCGTTCAAGGTATTCGAACTGACCAGACCAGGCGATCGAATAGCCAGCCGGCAACACGACGTTTTTAGAGACGGCCTGTTGCATGGCGGTCACGGCCGATCGCAAGTCTGTGCTATGCAGATCGACGTAGACGTAGCCAGACAGCCGCGCATTTTCGCTGCGTATCATCGACGGCCCATCGGTGATTTTGATGGTGGCAACATCCCCGAGTGTGACTTGCGCGCCTCGGTCGGTGACTACCGGCAGGCGCCGCAAATTCTCGACTGAATCGCGCACCTCACGCGGATACCGAATATTGATCGGAAAGCGCTCGCGTCCTGCAATAACCTCGCCGACGTTATCGCCACCTACGGCCGCCGCAATGATTGCTTGGACGTCCGCTACCGACATGCCATAGCGCGCAGCCGATAAGCGATTGATATCGACGTCAATGTAGCGGCCACCGTTCAAACGTTCCGCGAGTGCCGAACTGACGCCAGGAACGGTTTTCACTACGGTTTCTACCCGCGTTGCGATCGCATCGATCTGCCCCAGGTCTGGGCCGAAGATTTTCACGCCCACCGGCGTCTTGATTCCAGTCGACAACATGTCTAGGCGATTCCGAATAGGAGATACCCAAACATTCGATAGCCCCGGCACCTTGACCCGCCGGTCGAGCTCTTCTACCAGTTTTTCAGGCGTCATAGCCGGTCGCCACTCGCTGCGCGGCTTGAACTGGATCGTAGTCTCGAACATCTCGAACGGTGCTGGATCGGTGGCGGTGTCGGCACGTCCCGACTTGCCGAACACCGTTGCGACTTCCGGTACCGTCTTAATGAGGCGGTCTGTCTGCTGCAGCAGTTCTGCAGCTTTATTTGCCGAAATGCCTGGCAACGCGGTAGGCATATAAAGCAAATCACCCTCATCGAGCGGGGGCATGAACTCGCCACCCAGGCGGGATATCGGAATCGCAGTGACGACGAGGGCGAGTACGGCCAACCCGATGGCAAACCACGGCCGGCGAAGCGTTGCCTCAAGCAGCGGTTGGTAGAGGCGGACGAGCACTCGATTGATAGGGTTGGCGTTTTCATGCGGAATCCGGCCTCGGATCAAATAACCCATCAATACTGGCACGAGTGTCACCGACAGGCCTGCAGCCGCCGCGATCGTATAGGTCTTGGTAAATGCCAGCGGCGCAAACAGCTTGCCCTCTTGGCCTTCGAGGAAGAAAACTGGGATGAAAGACAGCGTGATGATTAGCAGCGAAAAGAACAAGGCCGGCCCGACCTCGACCGCCGAATGCGTGATCAACTCCCACCGTTGTGCGTTCGTAATCGGAGTGTCTGGGTGCTTGTGTTCGTAAACTTCCAGATGTTTGTGCGCGTTCTCGATCATCACGATGGCAGCATCAATCATTGCACCGATGGCGATGGCGATACCGCCGAGCGACATCAGATTCGCGTTCACCCCTTGATAGCGCATCACAATGAAGGCGGCCAACACGCCTAGTGGCAGCGACAAAATGGCGACCAGCGCGCTGCGAAGGTGAAACAGGAATATCGCGCAGACAAGTCCGACGATAACAAACTCTTCGATCAGCTTGTCTTTGAGGTTACCGACCGCGCGCTTGATCAGTTGAGAGCGATCATAGGTCGTGACTACTTCGACGCCTGGTGGCAATGATTTCTTTAGATCGGCTAGTTTCACTTTCACCGCATCTATGGTGGTCAACGCGTTCTTGCCAGAACGCATTACGATCACGCCTCCCGCGACTTCGCCCTCGCCATTTAGCTCGGCAATGCCTCGGCGCATTTCGGGACCGATCTGGATGCGCGCCACATCGCCAAGTAGCACTGGCGTGCCGGCATCATTGGTGCGTAACACCACCTGGCGAAAGTCTTCCAGCGAGCGCAGGTATCCGGACGACCGCAGCATGTACTCGGATTCACCCAATTCGATTACCGATCCGCCCGACTCTTGGTTGGACTTGCCCAGCGCCTGCGCGACAACGCTTTGCGTGATGCCGTAGGCACGCATTTTGTCGGGATTGAGTACCACCTGGTATTGCCGCACCATGCCGCCGATCGATGCAACTTCCGCAACATCCGGTACCGACTTCAGCTCGAACTTTAGAAACCAGTCATTGATTGCACGCAATTGCCCGAGATCGTGCTGCCCGGAGCGATCGACCAACGCGTATTCGTAGACCCAGCCGACTCCCGTAGCGTCCGGTCCGAGCGAAACGGTTGCACCCCGTGGCAGGCGGCTCTGAACCTGGTTCAGGTATTCGAGCACACGCGAGCGCGCCCAATACTGATCTGTTTTATCGTCGAACAGCACGTAGACGAAGGCATCCCCAAACGAGGAATATGCCCGGATAGATTTCGCGCCCGGCACGCCGAGCAGTGTGGTTGTGAGTGGATACGTTACTTGGTCTTCAATCACCTGCGGCGCCTTGCCCGGATACGAAGCCTTGATAATGACTTGGGTATCCGATAGATCGGGCAAGGCATCGAGCGGCGTCTGTCCGAGTGAGTACAGGCCCCAACCGGCGATAAATACGGTCGCTAACAGCACCAAGAAGCGGTTGTAGATAGACCAGCGAATAAGGCGCGCGATCATTTCGCACCTCCGATGGGCTTGACCCACACGAGTTGATAGCCATTGTCGGACGGCTTGAACGCGAAGTTGACCGTGTCGCTAGGCTTTACCCCTGGGAAGGCAGAAGGCGCAGGCTTTTCGAACGACATCGTCATCGCGCCCCATCTCAGAGCCGGCACCGGCTGATGTGAAAACGTGATGTCGGTGGCCGTAACCTGCTCTACCTTGCCGATCGTTTCATAGATCGCAGCAGGCGTCATAGTGGCCGCAGAGTCTTTAGTGGTTGCTGGCTCCGTACTAGATGTAGCAGAACTCGACATTGCGGGTCCTTCCAATTTTGGCAGCACGGATTTGAGGCTCGCCTCGGAGTCGATTAGGAACTGGCCGGATGCGACGACTTGCTGGCCCTCCGTCAGCCCGCTCAACACTTCTGTATTGTCCCCAATGTCGCCACCTACTGTTATGGTCACCGGTTGCAAACGTCCATCGTCATTTTTGACAATGACTAACGACCGCTTGCCGGTGGCGATAATCGCCTCGGAAGGAATGAGTAGCCGAGACAACTGTGCCGATGCGCTGAGACGAATCCGCATCAGCATCCCCGGCGTCAGTTTGAGGTCGGCATTGTCGATGGTCAGACGGGCTTGCAGCGTTCGACTACCGGCG
>JABMMM010000276.1 GCA_013205565.1 Alcaligenaceae bacterium
AAATATTCTCGTGCGCCATTTTAAAAAACCTCGCATCACTGAGTTTTTGCGCATCACCGTCGGTACAGACGCGCAAAGTAAAATTTTTCTTAAGGCTGTGCAAGAAATCGTTCGCCCCTAAGCGAATTGGTAACGAATTGTTTCGGGCTTTCACATCAGGCGCGCGCAGACCTAGCTAAGGTCGGGAAAACCCTGTAAAGTGTTGCTCTTGGATTGAGAAACCTGCATATTTTTGCAAAAGCCCAATTCGTCTCACCGCAACATACGGAGCCTGCCAATGAGCAATAAAGGACAAACCTTACAAGACCCGTTTCTGAACGCTTTGCGTAAAGAACACATCCCAGTCTCAATCTACTTGGTTAATGGGATCAAACTTCAAGGGCAAGTTGAATCTTTCGATCAGTACGTAGTTTTGCTAAGGAACACCGTGACACAAATGGTTTACAAGCACGCCATCTCAACAGTTGTTCCTGCACGTGCGGTGACTCTTCCTTCGGATGGCGCTGCCGATGTTGGTACAGACGCTGCAACTGAATAAAGCGGCCCTCGGTATTTCGGTCTTATCCAAACTTTGTTTTTTTTGTAAAGTGACAAAGCATGTTTTCATGCTTTGTCAGGGTAGGGCATGCGCGCGCTGATCATTAGCGTCGATTTGGGTGCGCCTGATTATCTGGCGCATGCACAAGAATTCGCTATGCTCGCAAAGGGGGCGGGTGCGCAAGTGGTGGCAACGCTGACTGCGCGCCGGCAACGGCCTGATGCCGCGTATTTTATCGGTACAGGCAAGGTTCAAGAAGGGGTCTTGCTTGCGCAAGAACTTGAGGCTGAAGTGATTTTGTTTGATCAGCCCTTATCACCGGCGCAACAACGTAACCTTGAGCGACAGTTCAATGTGCGTGTGGTGGATCGGGTAGCCTTGATCCTAGATATCTTTGCCTTGCGGGCTAAAAGTCACGAAGGCAAGTTGCAAGTCGAACTCGCCCAGCTACAGCATTTGGCCACGCGCTTAACACGAATGTGGTCCCACCTTGAGCGTCAGCGAGGCGGGATCGGCATGCGAGGCCCCGGCGAGTCTCAGCTTGAAATGGATCGTCGCATGATCGGTGGCAAGGTTCGCCTGTTGCGCGAACGACTTGAGCGTGTGCAGCGTCAACGCACCACGCAACGTCGCTCGCGTGTGCGGGGTGGCACGCTTTCTGTTTCGCTAGTGGGTTACACCAACACAGGTAAGTCAACATTGTTTAATGCCATGACGCGGGCTGGGGCATTTGCAGCAGATCAATTGTTTGCAACGCTCGACACCACGACACGGCGTGTGTGGATAGAAGGCGCAGGGCAAATTACCCTTTCGGATACTGTGGGTTTTATCCGCGACTTACCGCTTACACTTATCGCTGCGTTCAGGGCAACGCTTGAAGAAGCGATTCAGGCTGATCTCTTATTGCATGTGGTCGACGCGGCTAGCCCTCAGCGCGACGAGCAAATTGCTGAAGTTGACAAAGTGTTAGTCGACATCGGTGCGGCCGAAATTCCGCGCATCATGGTTTACAACAAGATCGATCTGGCAGGGCTTGAGCCACGCGTTCAAACCGATCCTCATGGTACGATTTGCAGAGTCTTTTTAAGTGCTCAACAGCGTTTAGGCTTAGATGGTTTACGTCAGGCAATTAGTCAGTTTGCTTTAAATCTGGAAAATAATGCGACTTCTATCCAAAATATTCAATCTCAATGACCCCGGCTGGGGTCGTGGACAAGGCGGTAATGGCTCAGAGCCGCCAAAACGGCCGCCTCAAGGTAATGGCCCGCCTGACTTAGATCAAGTCTGGCGTGACGTCAGCAACCGGCTAAGTGCGTTATTCGGGCGCGGTAATGGCGGCGGGTCGCGTCCGAATCCAACGCCTGGCATGGGTGGCCCAACACCGCGTCAGTCAAAAATTGGGTTGGGTGTGATTGCTGTCGGGGCAATCGCCTTGTGGCTGATTAGCGGTTTCTTCATCGTGCAAGAGGGGCAGGTGGCTGTCCTCACGCAGTTCGGTAAATATAAAAGCACGGCGCAGGCGGGCTTTCAGTGGCGCATGCCCGCACCGATTCAAGGCCACGAGATGGTCAATATCTCGCAGCTACGTACGTTTGAAGTTGGGTTTCGTGGCAATGCGCGCAATCGTGTTTTGCCTGAGGCCTTGATGTTGACCGAAGACGAAAATATCGTCGATGTGCAGTTTGTGGTGCAGTATCGGCTGCGCGCAGATGGTGCACCAGACTACATTTTTAAAACCAAAGATCCTGACGAATCCGTGCGCCAAACTGCCCAAGCGGCCATGCGCGAAGTTGTTGGTAAAAAGCCAATGGACAAAGTCTTGTACGAAGAACGCGCAGCAATCGCCGTTGATGTTCAAAAACTGATGCAGTTGATTCTTGACCGCTACAAAACGGGCATCCAAGTTAACAGCATAGCGATTCAAAACGTACAGCCGCCCGAGCAAGTCCAGGCTGCCTTTGATGACGCTGTAAAGGCCGGACAAGATCTAGACCGTCAAAAAAATGAAGGTCAGGCTTACAGTAATCAGATTGTGCCAATGGCGGCGGGTCAAGCGTCGCGCATGCTTGAGCAGGCCGAGGGTTATCGGGCACGCGTGGTGGGTACGGCAACGGGTGATGCTGCGCGTTTTGGTAGCGTGCTAGCCGAATACAGTAAAGCCCCCGAGGTGATTCGCGAACGCATGTATCTTGAAACCATGCAGCAAATGTTTGCAAACGCCAGCAAGGTGCTGATTGATACCAAAGGTTCAAATAATATGTTGTATCTGCCGCTAGACAAAATCACGCAGCAAGCTGCACAAGACCCAGCGCGTGCTGCAGCGGGATCGGCTATGTCACAAGTTCCCGTGATTCCTCCGCTAACAGTTCCGCCTGGCACCCCGCCCGTTCGCCCCGCAGTGTCCGGTTCATCAAATTCACTGACGCGTGATCGCGGCAGTCGCTAAGCAGAGGACAGATCATGAAAAGATTGTTTCCCCTGTTGATCGCTCTGGTCATCGCCCTGATTGCCGTATCTTCTTCTGTGTTTGTTGTGCGCGAGCGCGATTACGCAGTGGTGTTTGCGCTGGGTGAAGTTACAAAAGTGATCTCAGAGCCCGGCTTGTACTTTAAATTGCCGCCGCCGTTTCAAAACGTTGTGACGCTCGATAAAAGACTGTTAACGATTGATGCGCAAGACGCCGAACGTATTCAAACCTCAGAAAAGAAAAATCTGCTGATTGACTCGTTTGTTAAGTGGCGCATTGCCGATCCTAAGCTTTATTATGTAACCTTTGGTGGCAACGAACGTGCAGCACGCGAGCGTTTGCAAGCTCAGATTCGTGATGCGCTAAACGCTTCAGTCAATATCCGAACCGTTAAAGACGTGGTGTCGCTTGAGCGTGAAGTGATCATGAACGAAGTGCTTTCAAACGTAGTTAAGCGCGCCGAGGTCCTAGGCGTACAAATCGTTGACGTGCGTTTAAAGCGCATCGAATTTGCCCCCGAGATCTCAGAGTCGGTTTATCGTCGGATGGAATCCGAGCGCCTGCGTGTGGCTAATGAAGCTCGCTCAATTGGTGCTGCCGAAAGCGAAAAAATTCGGGCTGAAGCTGATCGTAAGCGCGAGCAGATCGTAGCCGAAGCCTATGGCCGCGCTCAAGCGATCATGGGTGAGGGTGATGCGGTTGCCGCAGGTATCTATGCCAAAGCGTACGGTGCCGATTTAAGCTTTTATAGCTTTTATAAGAGTCTTGAAGGCTATCGTGCTGCCTTTGGCAAGCAAGGAGACGTTTTGGTTGTTGACCCAACGTCTGAGTTCTTCAGATACCTTAAGTCATCGTCTGGTAAGTAGCTTGGGGGCTATGGGCAGACCTTGCAAGAGCCTCAAGCGGTTTGACGCCTGAGGCTCAGCGCGTTTAGGACTCGAGAGGCCGAGCTGTAACAGGGCTGCCATAATAGGTATAATACGACGTAAGCTTTAACGATTGTTCTGGCGGCTTGCCGGGCTTACGCCCCAAGCCGCTTTTCGTTTGGGCGACACTTTTCAAACTTTTAGATTTCTCCCTATGAACGGTAATTGGTTATTACCCGAAAGCCTGGCCGATATGTTGCCGGCTGAAGCGCGCCGTATCGAAGAGCTTCGCCGCCAGTTACTCGATTTGTTTCGTACCTACGGGTTCGAACTCGTGGCTCCGCCTTTGGTTGAATATATCGAGTCACTGCTCTCGGGTACGAACAACGATTTGAATTTGCGTACCTCAAAGCTTGTGGATCAATTGTCGGGTCGCACCTTGGGTGTGCGCGCAGACATGACCCCTCAGGTGACGCGTATTGATGCCCATCTGCTCAATCGCGTTGGCGTCACTCGCTTGTGTTACTGCGGCCCGGTGCTTCATGCGCGGCCGGTTGGCTTATTGTCTGGCCGTGAACTTTTGCAAATCGGTGCCGAAATCTTCGGTCATGCGGGTTTTGAAGCTGATCTCGAGATTATTCGACTTGCCCTAGAAAGCACAAGACTGGCAGGTGTGCAAGCTTTGCGCCTCGATCTGTGTCACGCCGGTTTGGTGCGTAGTTTGATTGAGGCCGATGCTGAAGCGCATGTGCGTGCCGATGAAATTATGGCTTTACTGCGCGATAAAGATTTGCCTGGGTTGGCTGAGCTTGGTCAGGGGCCGGGCGCCTTATCGGCGCAAACGGTACAAGCCTTAAGCTGGTTGCCCAAGCTCTATGGTGACCGCAGTGTGCTTGAGCGGGCGCGTCAGGTCCTACCCGCTACAGCGAGTGTGGTGTCAGCGCTTGACACCCTAGCTCAGGTGTTGGGCGCGCTTGATGATGTCTCTGTGGGTGTTGATTTGGCTGACGTGGGTACCTATGGCTATCACACCGGTATCACGTTTTCTATTTACGCTGATGGCTGGCACGATGCGCTCGCGCAGGGTGGGCGCTATGACAACGTGAGTCTGGCGTTTGGGCGTGCGCGGCCGGCAACGGGTTTTAGTCTTGATCTTCGTAAGCTCTCGGGCGGTCTGTTGCCTGCGGTGCGTACACCGGCCGTTCGTGCGCCTGCTGGGCAAGACGCAGCACTGCGTCTTGCAATGCAAGCGTTGCGGCAGGCTGGGCATATCGTGGTGCAGGTGTTTCCGGGCGAAACTGCGACACACGATGAGTTTGTCTTTGATCGCGAACTCGTTTTGCAAAGTGGTCAATGGAAACTCCAGAAAGTGGTCTAGGCTCTGGCTGGCTTGATGAGTAGTTTGGTCATTGGCGCGTCAGGGGTTTAATTGTTTAATTTTGATTAGTTTTTTTACTCGACATGAGCAAGAACATCGTAGTGATCGGCACCCAATGGGGTGACGAAGGCAAGGGCAAAATTGTTGATTGGCTAGCCGAGTCAGCTTACGGAGTTGTGCGGTTTCAAGGCGGTCATAACGCAGGCCACACGCTGTGGGTCAATGGTAAAAAAACCATTTTGCGCTTGATCCCCTCGGGCATCATGCACCCAAGCGTGACTTGCTATATTGGCAACGGTGTCGTGCTGTCGCCCGAGGCCTTGCTCAAAGAGATTGTCGAACTCGAAGCCGCAGGGCTCGATGTACGTTCGCGGCTTAAAATTTCTGAGGCTTGCCCGTTGATTTTGCCCTATCACGTAGCGCTTGACCAGGCGCGTGAGGCGCGTCGCGGGGATGCCAAAATTGGTACGACGGGTCGTGGTATCGGCCCAGCCTACGAAGACAAAGTCGCGCGCCGCGCCTTGCGCGTGCAAGATTTGTTCGATCCAATTGGCTTTCGTAGCAAGGTCGAAGAAGTCCTCGATTTGCACAATTTTGTTTTAACCCAGTATTTGGGTGCGCAAGCCGTTTCGGTGCAAGAAGTGGTGGATCAGGCGATGGCCTTGGCCCCCGCGATTGCACCGATGGTGGCCGATGTGAGCAGTGCCCTGTTTGAGGCACAGCAGGCGGGTCATCCTTTGCTGTTCGAAGGTGCGCAGGGTGCCTTGCTCGATGTGGATCACGGCACATATCCTTACGTTACCAGCAGTAACTGTCTTGCAGGTGCGGCAGCAGCTGGGGCTGGTGTTGGTCCCCAAACTTTAAATTATGTTCTCGGTATTACAAAGGCCTATGCAACGCGTGTGGGTGCTGGGCCGTTTCCCACTGAGCTGCTTGACGATGTCGGGGCGCGGCTGGCAAGCGTAGGTCAAGAGTTTGGCTCGGTGACGGGGCGCCCGCGTCGCTGCGGCTGGTTTGACGGGGCCGCGCTCAAGCGCTCGGTTCGCTTAAATGGTATTTCGGGTTTGTGTATCACTAAGCTCGATGTGCTAGATGGCTTACCCATCCTAAAAATGGGCGTTGGATACGAAATCGATGGTAAGTTTTGTGACGTTTTGCCCTATGGGGCTGCGGCCGTTTCGCGTGCGAAGCCCGTGCTAGAAGAGCTGCCGGGCTGGACGCAAAGCACGGTAGGAGTGACGGATTTTGCGCGCCTGCCTGCAAATGCCCAACGCTATCTCAATCGTATGGCTGAAGTCTGCGGCGTGCCAATTGATATGGTTTCAACGGGTCCTGACCGTAACGAAACCATTCTGATTCGCCACCCGTTCAAATCTTAAGTCGCCGGCTCATGACCCAGGCTAAGCCAGACAATCTTTGGGTCAGTCAGGACGAGTACGACGCCTTGATCGAGCAGCTGGCGCTTAAAGTGTTTGAGTCTGGCTTTAAATTTGACCAACTGCTTTGTTTGGCAAGGGGTGGTCTGCGTGTTGGCGATGTTTTGTCGCGAGTCTTCAGGGTGCCGCTCGCTATTTTGGCGATCAGCAGCTATCGCGCGGCGGGCGGGACCGAGCAGGGAGAGCTCAATATCGCCCAACACATCACGACAACAGCGGGTGATCTTCAAGGCAAACTGTTGCTGGTGGATGATTTGGTGGACTCAGGCGCAACGTTTGCGGCAGTCGCTGCGCATTTACTGACTGCCTACCCGCTGTTGACTGAGATCAAAACAGCAGTGTTATGGCAAAAAGCCTCTGCTGCGGTTGCACCTGATTTTGTTGTCTCGGTGCTTGTGACCAATCCTTGGATTCATCAGCCCTTTGAAACTTACGACACGACTACCTTAGCCGACTTAGCAGAAAAATGGCGTTTAAAGCGTAACAAATAGCGTAAATGTGCTATCATCGAGAGCTGTTCTGACACAAACGCGTTCAAGTAAAAGGCCCAGTCCGGCGCTTGGTGTCGTTTGTTACCATGACTTTATTCGCTGTTTAACTCACTTTTTTACGTCACGCACCCTATGCCTATCGTTCGTCTGAAAGAAAACGAGCCCTTTGAAGCTGCTTTACGTCGCTTCAAACGCACAATCGAAAAAACCGGTCTTTTAACCGAGTTGCGCGCCCGCGAATTTTATGAAAAACCGACTGCCGAGCGCAAGCGCAAGCAGGCTGCTGCCGTTAAGCGTCATTACAAGCGCATCCGTAGCCAGCAATTGCCACCGCGCATGTTTTAACCAGTGGCGCATCGTCTGATGCGCGACTTACGTATGGTCTAAGCGTTGATCCCAGATTCTTTTATTCAGGATCTTCTTACTCGTGTTGACGTGGCAGATGTCGTTGGGCGCTACGTACAGTTAAAGAAAGGGGGCATCAACCTGCTTGGGTTGTGTCCCTTTCATAACGAAAAATCCCCCTCCTTTACCGTTAGTCCAACTAAACAGTTCTATCACTGCTTTGGATGCGGTGCCCATGGCAGCGCGATTACTTTTTTAATCGAACACACTGGGGCGAGTTTTCCTGAGGCGGTTAGGTCTTTGGCCAGTGCCGTCGGAATGACCGTACCCGAAGAAAATCGTTCGCCAGGCCAAAAAGCAGCGACAGCGCGACGTCGCGACGAAGTGTCGCAGCACACCAGGGTTTTAGACGTGGCTCAAGGTCACTACCTTGCGCAATTGCGTGAAACTGCGGCAGCGATTCGTTATTTAAAGCAGCGCGGCCTGACTGGCGAAATTGCTAAAGAGTTCGGGCTCGGCTGGGCTGGCTCTGATCGGCAAGGCCTAGCAAAAGTATTTTCTCGTTACGACGAGGCGATTTTGGTTGAGTCGGGTTTGGTCATTGAAGCCGAAGACGGTCGGCGCTACGATCGGTTTCGCGAACGCGTGATGTTTCCGATTCGAAACGTCAAAGGCGAGATCGTAGGGTTTGGTGGCCGTATCATCGGCAAAGGTGAGCCTAAGTATCTAAACTCGCCAGAAACTCCCGTCTTTTCGAAGGGTAATGAGCTTTATGGCCTTTTTGAGGCGCGTACAGCGATTCGCTCTGAAGCTTGCGTGATCGTAGTTGAAGGGTATATGGATGTGGTCGGGTTGGCCCAGCTCGGGGTGCGCAATGCTGTCGCGACGCTTGGAACCGCCACGACGCCCACGCATATTCAGAAGCTCTTGCGTGCGAGCGACAAGGTAATTTTTAGTTTTGATGGTGATGGTGCGGGACGAAGGGCAGCCTGGCGCGCCTTGCAATCCTGTCTTCCATTGCTACGCGATGATATTTCTATCCGGTTTTTATTTTTGCCCTCTGAGCATGACCCTGATAGTTATATCCGACAATTTGGTGAAGAGGCGTTTCGGGCTTGTTTAGCTGAGTCTGATGCGTTATCGACTTTTTTCTTAAACGAGCTGGCCTCGCGCCATCCGCTAAAAGAGGTTGAAGGGCGTTCGGCGTTGGTGCACGAGGCTCGCCCTTTGTTGGCGTTGATTCCTACGATTACGTTGAAAGTACAGTTACAAAACGAATTTGCGCGTTTGGTTCAATTAACCCCCGAAGAGCTAGGCGTCTTGCTTGAAAAAGCCCCCGCGCCGATGCTTGCTGGGTTGCCGGCCGTGGGGCAGGGGGCTGGTGCTGACCTTGTGCTGTCTGCCGGGCGGTCTGCTGCCGAGCGTGAAGCTGTGGGATTTGCGGGACAAGGTGACGAGGCGCGTCGTTATCTTGACGATGAACAGCCTGAGTCGTTCAGGTCAAACTATCCAAGTGCGCGCAGCGGGGTTCGAAGACCCGCTGAGCGTTTGGATCGACGCGCCGTTGCGCCGATGGCGAAGCGGTTGCTGCGGCTGCTGTTAACGCACCCCGGGCTTGTGGATCTGATGGGTGAGCAGCAACTTGAGCTTCTTGAGCGTGGGCCTCACCTTGAAATGGTCAGAGAATTGATTGTGCTGGCACAGGCCAGTGGTGCCCGCCATGTTGGGGCGCTGATTCAGGCTTCTGATCCCGGTGCTGATCTTGGGGTATTGATGGCGTCGGTAGCAGCAGATCTAATGGCTCAGGAGTCCTTGCCAAACCCTCAGGCAGAATGGGAAGACGCTCTGCGTCGAATCGAGCTTGAGAGCTTAAAAAGTGAGCAAGGTGTGCTTATTGCCGAGGGATTAAATAATTTGCAATCTCAGCAAACTTATCGGGAACTTTCTGCGCGCATCACCCGTCTAATTAGGGTCATTGAGACCAGTAAGGCACGCTGAACTGGTTAAAATACAGATTGACGCAGCCCAAACGGTTGTTTTTTTATTGGGCAAGAGCGTGCCTTCAGGCACACATTCCACACAAAAAAGAGCACAGACACATGACTCGATCCGTCGGCACGAAAAAAATCATGGCAGCTGCATCGCCCAAATCAAAAACGGCTGTTAAACCGACGGCCAAGCCGAGTCCTAAAAAAGTATCCGCTTCAGCGAAGTCAGGTGTCAAACTCGTGGCTAAAGCTGCCCCTATGGCAAATGGCAAGCCCGTTGCCAAAGCCGTACCGGCGCCCTCAAAGTCAGCCGCCAAACAACCTGTCAAGGCCTCGCCGGGCGCAAGTCGGCCTGCTACACCTAAACCAATTTCAAAATCCGCAGCAAAAACTGCAGTTCAATCAGTCAAGGAATCAATGAAGTCGGCGTCACCAAGCAAATCGAAAGTGCCTACCCCGGCAGCCCCTGTTAAACCCGTTGGCAAGTCTGCCGCAAAACCTGAAGTCAAAGCCCCTGCGAAGGCGGCTGTTAAATCTGCTACGCAAACTTCTGCAGGCAAAGCCCCCGCTGTCAAAGCAGTACCTGCCAAAGAGTCTGCAGCAAAAACCGCAGCAACTCCAGCAGCCGCCAAAGCCGGTTCTGGTAAAACCGCTGCAACCGCAACGAACGCTGCCAAGCCGATGCCGGTTAAAGCCCCGCCGGCTGCGCCGATTTCGTCAAAAGCACCGGGTAAAGTTGACGTCTCTAAACCACCTCCGCCGGTTGATGATGGCGAAGGTCCTCCTAAAAAGGCGGCAGGACGTCCACCGGGTGGCACGGGCCGTCGACCTGGGCGTCCGTCAAAAAACCCAAACGGCAACAGCGATAATGACTTTGACTCGGGCGATGGTGAACACGAAGTCGAGGTGGTACCTGAACTCAAGCCGGTAAAGCGCGGTAAGCGCGCAAAAGGCGAGGGCAAAGATCTGATGGCGCGTGGCCCTGTCACGCCCGAAGAATACGAAGCGCGCCGTAATCGCCTTAAGCTGCTCATTAAGCTCGGTAAGGATCGCGGCTATCTCACCTACGGCGAAATCAACGACCATCTACCCGATGACTTGGTGGACGCCGAGGCAATCGACGGCATCATCAGCACCTTTAGCGATATGGGGATTGCGGTCTACGACCAAGCCCCTGATATCGAATCGATGATCATTGGTGAGAACGCGCCCGTTCCCACTTCAGACGATGACGTTGAAGACGAGGCCGAAGCCGCACTCACAACCGTCGATTCAGATTTTGGTCGCACCACCGACCCGGTGCGTATGTACATGCGCGAAATGGGTACGGTTGAACTCTTGACCCGCGAAGGCGAAATCGAAATCGCCAAGCGTATCGAGGGTGGTTTAAAAGACATGGTGAAAGCGATTTCAGCATGCCCCACCACCATCAACGAAAT
>JABMMM010000277.1 GCA_013205565.1 Alcaligenaceae bacterium
TCGTTGAAACCCACAGTCACTGACCCATCTGGGTAGCTGATCAAGGGCCGCCGAATCAAGGCCGGATACGCTGCAATCAATGCCAGCCATTGCGCGACAGTTTGCGGATTTTTTGAAGTCTCTTCTAGCTGACGCCAAGTCATCGACGCTCGGTTCACTAGCTTTTTAAACCCCCCAAGTGCTTGCGCCCAATGTGCGAGTGCCTCGGGGGCCAAAGGCTGCGCCCGATAATCCGCAAACTGATAAGCCACACCCTGTTGCTCAAGCCAGGCGCGTGCTTTTAAGCAGGTACTGCACTGGGTAAGCCCAAACACTTTTAAAGACATTCGGTGTGTTCCAAGTATGTTTGAAATGATAATGTTTTTTAGACGTTGAGGTTCAAGGATTGGTAACCTTGTTTGAATGCCCCCCAGCAACTACCCTCAAGCTCAGGGCACACCTTGCGCAACGATCGTAACAAACGCGACAGGTTTTCGGCACGCTGTACCTCTGTTAGCCCGTTGTGACGGCCGCGATCAAGATCAATCAGCCAGACCTTGTCCTGCGCGTCAACCAACAGGTTAAAGACATTCAAATCGGCATGCCAGACGCCAAACTGATGCATCTGCGCCACGACAAAGCCGGCAGCAAACCAAACCGCGGGCTCAGAGCGTTTACCAAGGGGCTTCGCATCAGGGATGCGCTGCGTTAACACCGCCGCGCGGTACGTAAACCACTTGCGCCACACCGCCGCCCCCAACGGCCGGGGGACAGGCAAACCCGCCAGCCACAGCATGCGCAGTAAATCAAATTCCGCGAACGACCGAGTACGAGCCAAGCCAGTCCAGACATAGCGCTCGCGCACCAAATGCGCGATGACGCCACCACGCCTAAACTGCCGCAAAACCCCCTCGAGGCCTGACAGCTGAACATACCAGGCCGCTGCACGACCACCAGAGGCCACTTTCTGCGCCTGCAAAGGCGCAAAGGTAGGATCGAAGTTATTTAACGCGGGTGTTGTCAAAACGCTGTCATAGCGCAAGTGAACCTGACCCAGTGTCAGTTCAAGCACCGTAAACGCCTGTGCGTCTTGGCTAGCACCCACAAGCACAGCGTTCGCGTGGGATACGGAAGGCGTCATGGGTCAGTTTGCCTCAGGCTTAGACTTGACGCAAAATAGTCAAGGGCGGTGTCTGTAGCACCCCGCGCAACGCCAGAGCGCCAGCAAGCCACGCAGCAAACATACAGAGCGTCACCCCAAGCGCCCAAGGCCAGAACGTGAAGCGCATATTGAATTCAAACAGCCAGGTGGATAAAGCCCAAGCCGCTAGCGTGGCCCCGCCCGCCGCCAACAAGCCCGCAAGCGCTCCGACCGCTAACAACTCTAGGCGTTGGGCGGTCGCTAACTGATGCCGCGACGCGCCGAGCGCGCGCATCAAGGCGGCTTCGCGCACACGTTCGTCGCGCGTCGCAGACAACGCCGCCGCCAGAACAAGAGCCCCGGCGAACAGCGAAAATACGAACAAGCCCTGGACTGCCACGGACACTTTATCCAGAATACTTTGTAGTTGCCCCAAAATCGCGCCCACATCAAACACCGTCAAATTTGGAAACTCGCGCACGAGCGTTTGAAGTCGTTCGGTTTGATCGAGCGGCAAATAAAGTGCGGTCATGAAGGTTTGCGGGGCAAGCTGTAAGGCTTTGGGCGTCATGATGGCAAAGAAGTTTGCGCGCATTGAATCCCAATCGACTCGACGCAAGCTAGTGACTGTGACACTCAGACGTTCGCCCGCCACGTCAAAATCTAACACGTCGCCAAGTTCGAGTCTGAGCGTCTTTGCGAGGCCAGTTTCGAGCGACACCTCAAGAGCCTCGGGGCGAAGGTCGCGCCCAGCAACGATTTGGCTCTTTTCAGGCAGTTGCTCTGCATAGGATAGATTGAATTCTCTTTCGATCAGACGCTGCGCACGTTCTTGACTGTAATCTGAGGCGCCTAACTCCTGACCGTTGCGCGCCAGCAAGCGCCCTCTGATCATAGGCGACATGACATGCTCGGCTGAGCCCAAGCCTTGCAAGAACCGACTGACGGGCACGACTTGATCGGGCTGGACGTTGATCAGAAACCGATTCGGCGCCTCAGGGGGCAAGGTACGCTGCCAGCCCGCCAATAGGTCGGTGCGCACAATCGTCAACAACAGAATCGCCATCATGCCCACGGCTAGAGCACTCGTTTGTGCGATGGTCGCCGCGCGACGACGCACAACGCCTGTTATCGCAAAGCGCAACACTGGAAAGGCACCCAAATGTGTACGCAACAGCCCCAGAGCCCAAAGCGCACCCGCACTGACGCCACCAAAAATCAAAGACGCCCCGATAAAACCGAGGGCCAGACCGACCCCTAGCTTTAGATCATGAGCGATCCACCACATCAGTACCGTAAACCCGCTCACACCAATTGCGTAGCCCAGCATAGTGCTTTTAGGCATCCGTACGCGGGCAGCTCTAAAAATCTGCGAAGGTGCGACATGACGCAGTGACTGCAAGGGTGGCCAGGCAAACGCGAGCAACAGCCATAAGCCCGCGAACAAGCCCTGCAAAGCCGGCATCAGAGACGCCGCAGGCAAATCGGCACCGAGCAAGTCTCCCAGAGCCCCGATCATTAAAAATTGCGCACACCAACCCAAGATTGTGCCTGCCAGCGAACCCACAACGCCGACCAGCACAAACTCACCGACTAGGATGACCGACACCGCAGACTGGGTGGCCCCCAGGCAGCGCATTAACGCCACGCTTTGACGATGACGCTGCCCGAAGCGGCGCGCGGCAAGCGCCACGGCAACCGCAGCGATTAAAACGGCCAGCATCGCCACAAGCGCTAAAAACTGCTGCGCCCGATCAAGCGAGCGACGGATTTCAGGACGCCCGGCCTCGACCGTGAGAATTTTTTGACCGCTTTTGATTTCGGTCTCGAGCCAGCTGCGGTAAGCCTGAACGGCCTGTGCCTCACCGGCAACTAACAACGCGTGGCGCACGCGACTCCCTGGCGCAATCAGCCCGGTGCGCGCTAAATCTTCAGCCCGAAACATGACGCGCGGCGCTAAATTAACGAACTGTGGCCCGCGATCGGGCTCATAGGTGATGACCCGCGTGAGTGTTAACTGGATATCGCCGACGTTGAGTTGCTGGCCCAACTGCAAGCTGGTTTGACCCAAAATTTGTGCATCGACCCAAACCTGTCCCAAAGCAGGCGCCTCTTGGGTCTGCTGATCCGGGCCTGCGATTTGCGTCGCGGTACGTAAACTGCCGCGCAAGGGGTAGTCAGCCTGGACTGCCTTGAGCGAAGACAGCACTAGGTTTTCACTTGAGCCAACCATCGACGGAAACTGCCAAGTCAAAGCCGTGTTCAACCCACGCGCCTGCGCCTGCGCTAAGAACCCTTCGGGTATCGGCGCATCGGCTTCAAACACCAGATCTGCGCCCAGCATTTGAGCGGCATCGCGCTCAAGCGCCCTGCCCACGCGATCGGCTAAAAACCCAACGCTGGTAATGGCGCCAACCGCCACGACAACCGCAAGCAGCAACAAGCGCAGATCGCCCGCCCTAGCATCGCGCCAAGCTTGCTTCAAAGCGAGTCTGAGGTATTTCATTTTTTCTCCGCCATCCCTCTCGCTCGAGTGAACGAGAGCACTTCAACGCGCTGACGCAACCTAACGTAAACGATCAAGGGCCTCTTGCAAACGCTCAACTGGCCAAACGTCTAGCCCTTCGATGGGCTGACGCGGCGCGTTAGCCTTAGGAATAATTGCCACTGAAAAACCCAGCTTAGCGGCCTCGCGCAGGCGCTCTTGCCCGCGAGGTGCAGGCCGAACCTCGCCCGTCAAGCCCACCTCACCAAAGACAATTAGGCCTTTAGGCAGGGGTCGATCGCGCAGCGACGAAATAATCGCTAACAACACCGCAAGGTCAGCAGCGGGCTCGGTTATGCGAACGCCCCCGACCGCATTGACGAACACATCTTGGTCAAACGTTGACACCCCTGCATGGCGATGCAGCACCGCCAAAAGCATTGCCAGGCGATTGCCCTCGAGCCCCACAGACAGGCGGCGCGGATTGGGCACGTGCGCGGTGTCGACCAAGGCTTGAATTTCGACCAAGAGCGGGCGAGTCCCTTCTTGGGTGGCCATTACGCAAGAGCCCGACACTTCATTGGTGTGCTGAGATAAAAACAAGGCAGAGGGATTGGAGACTCCTCGCAAACCGCGGTCGGTCATGGCAAACACACCAAGCTCGTTGACCGCACCGAAACGGTTTTTAAACGCTCGAACTAAACGAAACGACGAGTGTGTGTCGCCCTCGAAGTAGAGCACCGTATCAACCATGTGCTCGAGCACTCTGGGGCCGGCCAGGGTGCCATCTTTTGTCACGTGCCCAATCATCACAATCGGAATCCCAGCCTGTTTAGCTAAGCGCGTGAGTTGAGCCGCACACTCTTTGACCTGCGAAACTGATCCGGGTGCTGCACTGAGCTCGCTGGAGTAAATCGTTTGAATCGAGTCGATCACCGCAACGGCCGGTTTTTGTTCAAGCAAGGCGTGCTGAATGGCTTCTAGACGAATCTCTGCAAAAAGATCGACCGCACCGCCGCTTAAGCCCAAACGCCGCGCGCGCAAAGCAACTTGCTCTGCAGACTCTTCGCCAGTGACATACAGCACTCGTGCCTGACCAGACATGGCCACGAGCGCCTGGAGTAACAAGGTCGATTTACCAATGCCGGGATCGCCGCCAATCAAGACCACAGCGCCTGCGACTAAACCGCCACCCAACACGCGATCGAACTCGGCAATACCGGTAGAGATTCTTGGCAACTCGAGCGCTTCAACATCAGACAGACTGCGTAACGGTGCCGAGGCAGTCAGCGGCGCATAACGATGCTCGGCCTGCGCGCCCGAGTTCGGGGCCTCGCGCGACTCTTCGAGAGTATTCCAGGCGTGGCAGTGCGGGCACTGACCCAGCCATTTTGGACTCACGCCACCACACTCTGTGCAGGTGAAAATCGTTTTAATTTTTGCCATGTGCTAGTTTAACGGAATGCGCGATGCGCACTGCGAGCCCTCACGGCCTTTGCGGCTCAAAAAGACCTTACGACGCGGTGCCGCCTAAGCTGCCGCCGCCATCAATCCCGATGATCTGACCCGTGATGAACCCCGCGTCAGCCGACAACAAAAATCCAATCAAGGCGGCCACCTCGTTGGCCGTGCCTAAGCGTCCCAGGGGTACGGTGCTAGCGGCGATGGAAGCGACATCTGCAGCAGGCATCGCGTTCATGAAGAGTTCGGTATCAATGGCACCGGGGGCAACGGCATTGACGGTAATGCCATACTCAGCTAAATCCAAGGCCCAGGTGCGGGTGCAACCAATGATGGCGCTTTTAGCGGCCGCGTAGCTTGTGGCGTCGCGCGCGCCGCGCACAGCCAAACTGCACAAATTAATAATGCGCCCGCTGCGACGTATTTTCATGGATTCGACAAACGCTTGCGTGACCTGCACCGCGGTGCGCACATTCAGGTCAAAGGTTTCGTAGAGCGCTGAAAGCTCAACCGAGCCAAGCGGTTGCGAAATCGCCGAACCCACATTATTGACTACGGCGTCAACCGGAAACTTGTCGCGTATGACTTGCAACACCTCTTGCGTATGGCCAGCGTCTGATAAATCGCATTCGTAGAGATAGCCAGGAAAATCGATTTCGGCCGTGTTGCGCGCGATGCCAACCACGTGGCAGCCCAAATCAGCTAAACGTTGGGTGAGCGCCCAGCCAATGCCTTTGGTGGCGCCAGTGATTAATACGCAACTGTCTTTCAACTTGGTCTCCGAACCCGCACACACGAGCACCCGTTAATGCTAGTCTACCGCAGCCTACGCCGACCCGGCTTTAATATACTTGGGGTAACGCTGCAAAAATCAAGATTGACTTGATAAACGATGTCCTCAGGGCTCGACGCTTAAAGATTCGCGCGTAAACCCTGTTCAACCCGGGCAAGGATGAGGTCAAACCACCACTTATGTCAGCCAACCATTACGAGAATTTTCCGGTTGCTTCGTTTCTATTGCCCAAACATTTGCGTCGGGCCGTACTGAACATCTATCGGTTCGCTCGCAGCGCTGACGACATCGCTGATGAAGGTGACGCGAGCAACGCCCAACGTCTGCAAGCCTTACAAGCCTATCGCGATGCACTCAAGACCTGCAATACGCCTTGCGTACAGCGACCTATCGCGCATGATCCAGCGCTTGATCCAGCACTTGACGCGATCTTCACACCGCTAGGACAAACCATCGCTGACCACGAGTTGCCGCTTAAGCCTTTTGAAGACCTGCTCTCGGCGTTCGAACAAGATATCGTGCAAAAACGCTACGCTGATCAAGCCGCGCTTGATCACTATTGCGAACGCTCGGCCAACCCCGTCGGCCGGTTGATGCTACACCTTTATGGTGCGATCGCTCAAGACACGCTGGCCTGGTCCGATGCCATCTGTACAGCCTTGCAGCGACTAAACTTCTTGCAAGATGTTGCCATCGACTGGCAAAAGGATCGCATTTATCTGCCCCAGCAAGCGCTCAAGCGCTTGGGCGTAACCGAAGAGGCGATTGCAAATGGCGAGGTCAACGCGGCCTGGAAAGCCCTGATGCAAGATCAAGTCACAGCATGCAGAGGCTTGTTACACTTTGGGCAGCCACTTGGGCGACGACTGCCCGGACGCATCGGACTGGAGCTTAGGCTCATCGTTCAGGGTGGCCTGCGTATTTTAGAAAAAATCGAACATGTTGACTTTGACGTGTTTGAACGTCGACCAACCCTTGGCGTGTACGACTGGACTCTCATGCTCGCACGCGCCCTTCGAACCTGAACGCATGACGCCTCAAGAATATTGTCAGGATAAAGCAGCTAAAAGCGGCTCAAGCTTTTATTACGCCTTTCTGTTTTTGCCGCCGGCACGCCGTCAGGCCATCACGGCACTCTATGCGTTTTGTCGCGAGGTCGATGATGTCGTTGATGAGTGCACCGACCCTTCGCTGGCGCGCATTAAGCTCGCCTGGTGGCGCACACAAGTCGACGCGCTCTTTGAGGGCAAAGCCGAGCACTTAGTGATGAAGGCGCTGTTACCCTGCCTGAGCCCGTTTAAGCTCACGCGCGAACGACTACTGGCCGTGATTGATGGCATGGAGATGGACCTCGATCAGACGCGCTACCTTGACTGGCCCGCCCTGCAAACGTATTGCTGGCACGCGGCAGGTGTCGTGGGCGAACTGTCAGCGAGCATCTTTGGCTATACCGAGGCCTCGACGTTGCAGTACGC
The DNA here is from genome assembly GCA_013205565.1 of Alcaligenaceae bacterium. GTDB lineage: Bacteria > Pseudomonadota > Gammaproteobacteria > Burkholderiales > Burkholderiaceae_B > Zwartia. The sequence continues at coordinate 7,335 of JABMMM010000277.1, forward strand.
CACCAAATTGGGGTTGGCCTTTCAGCTCACAAATATCATTCGCGATGTCGGTGACGATGCGCGGCGAGGCCGCATCTACCTGCCCCTCAGCGATTTACAACAATTTGGGGTGCGTGCCTCAGATATTTTGAATGGTAATTATTCTGAAAAATTTTCTGCGCTGATGGCCTTCGAAGCCGTACGCGCACGCACGCTATATGCCGAAGCGATCGCCGCCCTACCCCAGCAGGATCAGCGCGCTCAGCGCCCTGGGTTGATGATGGCAGCCATTTATTACGCCTTGCTCACAGAAATCGAACACGAACAGTGGCAGGTTTTACATCAACGGATTTCGCTCACGCCCGTGCGCAAACTCTGGCTGGCCTGGAAAAACTTTATCGGCGAAGGCGCCAGCGTCATTCGCCAAATTAAGCGAACGAGCGCGGTCTCATGAAGCTCGCCGTGGTCGGCGCGGGTTGGGCCGGCTTGGCCGCTGCGGTGGCACTGAACGCAGCGGGAGCAGCTGTCACCGTGTTTGAGGCAGCACCTCTTGCAGGCGGACGCGCTCGACGCGTCGATGACTTGCACATGGGCGCAATCGACAATGGTCAGCATTTGTTATTGGGCGCGTATACCGAGACGCTTACCTTGCTCAAGCACTTGCACCCTGAGCGCCCTGTTGACGAATTGCTTCACCGCGCCCCTTTGCACCTTGAGAGCGCGGACGGAGACTTTTGCTTAACAGCCGCAAACGTGATGGCGCCGTTTCATACCCTGTGGGGCCTACTGACCGCGCGCGGTTTGTCTTGGCAAGAACGTTGGCAGGCGATCCGGATGGTTGTGTTGCTCAAGCGAAAGCGTTGGCAGGCGCCTGCCATGCTGAGCGTTGCCCAATTACTTGAGCAACACCACCAATCAGCTCGGTTGTGCCGCCGACTTTGGATACCGTTATGTCTGGCAAGTTTGAATACATCAACCGATCAAGCCTGTGCACAATTATTTTTAAATGTCTTGCGCGATAGCCTGGACGCACCGCGCGCGCGCGCTGACATGCTGATCCCACGGGTTGACTTAACTGCGCTATGGCCACAGGCGGCGGCCGACACCGTCACGATGCGTTATCGCCATATTGTGCGAGAGGTTTGCCCGACTGCAGCGACTGTCAGCATTGATGGCGAAGTATTCGATGGCTGTGTCTTAGCGACCCCACCTTATGCGTGCGCACGTATTCTGAAGCCTAGCGAAAGCAGTAGCACAAGCGATACTTTACTGGCCCAACTAGGCGCCTTTGAATATCGCTCGATTGCAACGCTCACGTTGCAATTAGACGCACCCTGGAAGCCACCCCAACCAATCCTGTTGCTAGACGAAGACCCAACACGAGGCCATCTTGGTCAGTGGGTATTCACGCGCACGCAAGCAGACGACCAATTATCCGTGGTCATCAGTGATGCCGCTGATTATTTAAAGCATGAACGCGTCAGCTTTGTTGACAATATCGCTTCGCAAATTCGTGAGCAGGTCCAGCGTCATCCAAACTCGCGTCGCAGTTCACAGCCGCCAATGCCTGCTATCCGTTCACATCGCCTGATCGTTGAAAAACGCGCCACCTTTGCTGCGGTGCCTGGCTTGCAACGCCCAGCGAATCAAAGCCCATGGCCGCGTCTGAGCTTGGCGGGTGACTGGACAGATACGGGCTACCCTGCGGTACTTGAAGGGGCAGTGCGCAGTGGCAAACGGGCTGCCAGCACGCTGATCGAAGCCTTGCAGCGTGGCACGGGTTAAGCCGGAGGCTTCGCGCAACAGGCCGGCTGGGTGGTGGGTGGCCTGACACTTGTCGAACTTACCCGGCGCGGTGGCCGATCGGTTAGCTTTGCAACGCGCGCGCCGTGTACAACCCCAGCAGCGTTAACGCGAGCGAACCGGCAAGACTGGCTGCAGAATAGGTTGCCGCCATCGCCAAACGCCCTTCTTCAAGAAAGGCAACCATTTCAGCCGAAAATGCTGAAAACGTGGTGAGCCCCCCTAAAAAGCCAGTGATAATAAACAGGCGCCAAAAGGGTGGCCACTCTGGGTGCGCGGCAACGACTCCAACCACTAAACCAATTAGATAACCACCCACCATATTGGCGGAAAAAGTCCCCCAAGGGATCGCATCAGCATGGCGATTGAGCCACAGGCCAAGCAGCCAACGCAGCCAAGCACCTAGCGCTGCCCCCACCGCAATCGCAACAAAATGAAAAGGCGTGAACAGCGCCATCGCTATAGACTCGCGTGCTCGGCGATATACGCCCGCACACTTGCCACATCGCAGGGCAACACAGTGACTTTTTGCGGTAACGATTCGAGGTTTTCAAGCCCAAGCGGCACGGGTGCGGGCCGACCGAGCGCCTCTTGAATGACCTCTGAAAACTTCGCCGGCAAAGCCGTTTCTAGTACCAACATCGGCACACCCTCTTCAACAAAAGGCGCGGCGACTTTTACGCCATCAGCGGTATGCGGATCAATCAAGATACCGGTGCGATCCATGACCTGTCGAATCGTCGACAAACGATCTTGATGCGTACTGCTGCCCGACACAAATCCATAACGCTCGGTGAACTCAGGCAAAAAGGCAGATAAATCAAACGAGCCTTGCGTCGCGAGCTCTTGCCAAAGCTTAGCGACCCGGTCAGCGTCACGTCCAACTAAATCAAACACAAAGCGCTCAAAGTTTGAGGCACGTGAAATATCCATTGACGGACTGGAGGTTAACAACGTTTGGGCTGCAGAGCGAGGCCGATAAATACCCGTATGAAAGAACTCATCGAGAACGTTGTTTTCGTTGGTGGCCAGAACCAAGCGCCTGATGGGTAAGCCCATGCTGCGCGCAATATGCCCGGACATGATATTGCCAAAATTACCCGACGGTACGGCAAACGATACGGGTTGCCCTGGGCCCGATGTGGCACGCAACCAACCATGAAAGTAATAGACAATTTGTGCAGCAATGCGCGCCCAATTAATTGAGTTGACCGCACCCAAATGGTATTTATTTTTAAAAGCCAAATCACTGGCGAGGGCTTTGACGACGTCTTGCGCCTCGTCAAAGACCCCTTTGACGGCAAGATTGTGAATATTGGCATCTTGCAGTGAATACATTTGAGCGCGCTGAAACGCACTCATGCGTCCGTAGGGCGAAAGCATAAATACGGCGACGCTATCTTTACCGCGCATCGCGTATTCGGCGGCTGAACCGGTATCACCCGAGGTTGCACCTAGAATATTCAGGGTCGCACCACGCGCACGCAGCACGTGCGGAAACACCTGCCCCAAGAATTGCATGGCCATGTCTTTAAAGGCCAGCGTCGGCCCCTCAGACAAGCCTAACAGTGAGAGCCCGCCGTAAAGTGGGCGCAGCGGAACAATCTCGATGCTTTGAAAAGTTTTGGGGAGGTAGGCTGCCTGCGTCAGAACCTTAAGTTGGGCCGATTCGATATCACTCATAAATAACGATAAGACTTCAGCAGCCAGTGCGTGATATGGCAAGCTGCGCCAAGATTCGAGCTGTGCCGCCGACACCTGTGGCACGCTTTCTGGCATCGCCAACCCACCGTCGGGCGCCAAGCCTTCAAGCAAGATATCTGAGAAGCCTTGCGTAGCCATGCCGCCACGGGTAGAGACATACTTCATGCGAGGCTTTCCAACCGCAAGCGCGTGACACGCGAGCGTACAAATGGCAAGGCTTCAATTTTTTCAATCGCAGCATTGACGTTACGCTCGATCGCTTCGTGCGTTAAGAAAATCAGTTCGGCATCAGCGCCTTGTTCAGCGGGTTGCTGAATCATCGAGCCAATCGAAATTTTGGCATCCGCTAACACGCGTGCCAAATCAGCAAGTACACCAGACTGATCGGCCACCGTGAGACGCAAATAATAAGACGTGACGACATCGTCGATGGACAAGATCGGCGTGTCGGCCATTGCCTCGGGCTGAAACGCCAAGTGCGGCACGCGATGTTCAGGATCTGCCGTGTGCAGACGTGTCACATCGACCAAATCAGCGACCACCGCCGAGGCGGTGGGCTCTTCGCCTGCACCTTTGCCGTAATAAAGCGTTTGCCCGACGGCATCGCCGCACACCAGCACGGCGTTCATGGCGCCCTCAACATTCGCCAAGAGCGATTTGACTGGCACAAGCGCTGGATGCACACGTAATTCGATCCCTTCAGGCCGACGCTTGGTGATCCCTAATAACTTAATGCGATACCCAAGACGTTCAGCCAACTTGATATCTTCAGCCGCAAGTTGCGAGATCCCTTCGATATACGCTTTATCAAACTGCACCGGGATACCAAAGGCTAAGGAAGCCAGCAGGGTGAGCTTATGCGCGGCATCAACACCTTCGATATCAAAAGTAGGATCGGCCTCGGCATAGCCAAGTTTTTGCGCCTCGGCTAACACTGTTGTGAAGGGCAAACCGCGCGCGCGCATCTCTGACAAAATAAAATTGGTCGTGCCATTAATGATGCCTGCCACCCACTCAATTCGGTTAGCGGTTAGCCCTTCGCGAATCGCTTTGATGATCGGGATGCCACCGGCTACCGCAGCCTCAAAGGCAACCATCACGCCACGCGCCGAGGCCGCAGCAAAAATTTCAGTCCCGTATTTAGCGAGCAAAGCCTTGTTGGCCGTTACCACATGCTTGCCTTGCGCGATCGCCTCTAGCACCAACTCGCGCGCCAGTGTGTCGCCGCCGATCAGTTCGACCACAATATCAATCGAAGGATCTTGCACCACCTCAAAGGGGTCAACGCCCACCACGATGTCTGGCCCCAAGAGTTTGCGCGCTTTGGCCACATCGCGCACGGCCACACGCGTGACTTCGATTTTGCGACCCGCCCGGCGGGCAATTTCTTGTGCATTGCGTGCCAGCACTTTATAGGTGCCGCCACCGACTACACCTAAACCTAACAAACCAACTTTGATTGAATCCATTACAGCAACCCGTCCTTTCGAAACATATCTTTAATGCCGCGTACAGCCTGTCGGGTACGTTGCTCGTTTTCGATCAGGGCGAAGCGGACATACTCATCGCCATAATCACCAAACCCGATACCTGGCGACACCGCAACCTTGGCCTCTTCGAGAATACGCTTAGCAAATTCAAGCGAGCCTTTGGCCCGATAGGGCTCGGGGATATGGGCCCAGACATACATCGACGCTTTGGGGTTTTCAACCAGCCAGCCCGCCTCGTGCAAACCTTTGACCAAAACATCTCGGCGGCTTTGATATTTTTGCACGACTTCACCCACGCAATCTTGCGGGCCATCGAGTGCCGCAATCGCAGCCACCTGAATGGGGGTAAAGGTGCCGTAATCGTGATAGCTTTTGATGCGCGCAAGCGCGTTGACTAGCTCGGCGTTGCCCACCATAAAGCCCACACGCCAGCCAGCCATGTTGTAGCTTTTACTCATGGTAAAGAATTCGACGGCAACCTCGCGCGCGCCAGACACTTGCATGATCGAAGGTGCCTGATAGCCATCAAAGCAGATGTCAGCGTAAGCTAAATCGTGCACCACGATGATGTTGTGCTCGCGCGCCAGAGCCACGACACGTTCAAAAAACGAAAGGTCAACACACTGCGCAGTCGGGTTGCTTGGAAAACCCAAAATCATCATCTTGGGCTTTGGGATGGATTCGCGCACGGCGCGCTCGAGTTCTTGAAAAAAATCGGTGCCCGGCGTCATGCACACCGAACGGATATTAGCCCCTGCAATCACTGCGCCATAAATATGGATGGGATAGCTTGGGTTTGGCACCAAAACCGTATCGCCTGCATCGAGCGTGGCCAGCATCAAATGGGCCAGGCCTTCTTTTGAGCCGATGGTGACGATTGCCTCAGAGTCGGGATCAAATTGCACCTGATAACGGCGCGCATACCAGTCGGTAATGGCCTTGCGTAGGCGGGGAATCCCTTTTGACACAGAATACCCATGGGTGGTCGGGCGCGACGCAGCCTCGACTAATTTTTCGACAATATGGGGTGGGGTTGGGCCGTCGGGGTTACCCATTGACATGTCGATGATATCTTCGCCGCGATGGCGCGCCGCCATTTTGAGCTCAGCCGTAATGTTAAAAACATAGGGCGGCAAACGCTCAATTCGGGGAAACCTCTTCATTCATGCATCCTTGTGGGGGCGGGGCAACGTTGCGGCAAGCACTAAGCAATTCTGAACTCTATTAGACTTCAATTCACTTGTTTGCGCTGCAGCAAAGCCCTCTAATCTAGCGCAACCCGCCCGGTCTCGCAAATCAGCTTGAAAAGTCATAAAAATTTAACCATTTTGTCTTGAAAACCCCTCATCTTGCACCACACAAACCGCAAGCGATTGCGCTATAGTCTAGCGAACCTGCCGGAGTATTGATTGAAGCTTCACACAGATACCAACTCGGCAATGAATACCGTGACCGGTTACGGCGACGGATTTGTCGAAATCAACAAAGTTCGCTTTAACCACGCGATTGCCTTTGGGCCGTTAGGCGAAATCGCCCGCTGGTCGGCCCAAAGCTCCCTTGATATCTCTTCTGACCTGCTGCTTGCTGCAGCCCGGCTAAGTCTGGCACCTTTGGATCCGATGGCCTTTCTTGATTCAGACGAGGCAGGCGCGCGCCAAGTGCTCGGTGATAAGCCTGAAGTGCTTTTGGTTGGCACGGGGACCAAGCAGATGATGCTACCTCACCACATTACGGCACCGCTCTTAAAAATCGGTGTCGGCGTCGAGAGTATGACCACGCAGGCAGCTGCCCGCACCTTCAACATCCTGATGGCCGAGGGTCGCCAAGTGATCGCTGCCTTGATCCCCGAGGACCCACAGTCTTGAGCCCGAACACACACGACATGCCCACAAACGCCACTGCACCTCATCTTTCAGACGTACTCGGAAAACCCGCCCCAGCCTTCACAGTCGCAAGCACGATTGGTCAAATCACTCTGCAGCAATGCCTTGGGCGTGCGGTCGTACTGTACTTTTATCCCAAAGACAACACCCCAGGCTGCACCACCGAGACCGAAAATTTTCGTGACCTGCACGATACGTTCTTGGCGGCTAACTGCGCGATCGTCGGGGCTTCACGCGATTCTTTAAAGTCTCACGAAAACTTTAGTAAAAAACTCGAACTGCCGTTTCCGCTGATCGCAGACCCTGACGAGGTGCTGTGCGCCCTGTATGGCGTCATGAAGCTTAAAAATATGTACGGCAAACAAGTGCGTGGCATCGAACGCAGCACCTTTTTAATTGATGCGCAGGGCAAACTTGCGCGCGTATGGCGAGGCGTCAAGGTGCCGGGGCATGCGCAAGAGGTGTTGGCCGTGGCACAGGCGCTGACGCAACCCTAAACATCACGTGCTAACTGAGCATTCATTTTTTAACCATTTTCTGGGAACCGCCCTTCATGCCTTTGCCCAAGCTACCGACACGCCCCGCTGCGATTTTAGATCTGACGGCTGTTGAACTACGCGTAAAAACGACTGCGCGCGAACCCGAAGAGATCCAACCAGAGCTCGAAGGCTTAAGCGGCAAGCAACCGTCCGGGCAGACGGCGCCTATCCATACCCAGCACCCAACAAGTTCTACGTACCTAAACGCAGTCGTACCGCCCCCTACCTCGCCAGCCATCGCCACACGCTCGCTCCTGCGCGACACACACGCTCGCGCGGGTGGCACGTCAACAAGCGTTTTAGCAAAAAAAGGCCGCGCGACGGGCACGCCAAGCGCTTCACGTGGCACGAAGCGCACGGGTAGTAAGCCCTCTGCCACGGGCGTGAGTAAGCTGTTCGTGCTGGACACCAATGTGCTGCTGCACGATCCGAGCTCGTTGTTTCGTTTTGAAGAGCACGATGTCTTTTTGCCGATGATGACACTCGAAGAGCTTGATCACCAAAAGAAAGGCATGACCGAGGTCGCGCGTAACGCCCGGCAAGTGAGCCGCTCGCTCGACACCCTGGTAGGCGATAACACCAAACTCGATGAAGGCTTGCCTCTTGACGGCTTAGGGCACAAGGAGGCAACCGGACGCCTCTATTTCCAAACCAAGGCGATGTCTGGCACCCTGCCCCCTGACTTGCCGATGGGCAAGGCCGATAATCAAATTCTGGGGGTCGTGCGCTCGCTACAGGCGCAGTTCGCCACACGCGAAGTGGTGCTGGTCTCCAAAGATATCAACATGCGCTTAAAAGCGCGCGCGCTGGCGATGGCGGCTGAAGACTACTTCAACGACCATGTGCTTGAAGACTCAGACTTGCTCTACACGGGTGTATTGCAATTGCCCGAGAATTTTTGGAACAAACACGGCAAGGGCGTTGAGTCGTGGCAGCAAGGTGGCATCACGTTCTATCGCCTGAGCGGTCCATTGTGCAGCCAGTTCATGATTAATCAGTTCGTCTTTTTTGAGGGCCCGATGCCGCTCTACGCGCAGGTGCGCGAGGTCAACGGCAAGACTGCAGTGTTGGCGACTTTGCGTGACTACACTCACGGTAAAAATAATGTCTGGGGGGTCACCTCGCGTAACCGTGAGCAGAATTTTGCGATGAATCTGCTGATGAATCCAGAGTGTGACTTTGTGTCGTTGCTGGGTCAGGCCGGTACTGGCAAAACCTTGATGACACTCGCCGCAGGGCTGGCTCAAGTGCTTGAAACCAAGCGCTATACCGAAATCATCATGACGCGCGTGACCGTGCCAGTGGGTGAGGACATTGGCTTTTTACCCGGCACCGAAGAAGAAAAAATGATGCCATGGATGGGCGCTTTAGAGGATAATCTTGATGTGCTGAACATGGGCGAGACTGAAAGCGGTGGCGCGACCTCAAGCAACAGCCATGGCAACGAGTGGGGTCGGGCTGCCACAATGGAACTCATCCGCTCAAAAATAAAAGTCAAGTCGCTGAACTTTATGCGCGGGCGCACCTTCTTGAATAAATATCTCATCATCGACGAAGCGCAAAACTTAACGCCTAAGCAAATGAAGACGCTCATCACACGTGCAGGGCCCGGCACCAAGGTGGTGTGCCTGGGCAACATCGCGCAAATCGACACACCCTACCTGACTGAAGGCAGCTCAGGCTTAACCTTTGTGGTAGACCGCTTTAAGGGCTGGCCCCACGCCGGACACGTCACGCTGCAACGCGGCGAGCGCTCGCGCCTGGCCGATTACGCGGGCGAGGTTCTCTAGCGTTCAGCGCAAGCTGCAACGACTGAGCCCTTAACTCCATGCCTATAGCTTGCGTTCGCTCACTCCCCCACGCCCCGGTCGCCTTGACGCTTGGGGACGCAGCTGGCATCGGCCCAGAAATCGTCGTCAAGCTGCACGCTGAAGGCTTGCCTGCGGCCTGTGTCGTATATGGCGACGCGGGCGCTCTGCGGCGTGCGTGCCAAGCGCTTGCGCAACCACTTCGCATTGTCGAACTCACCGCCCTAGACACAACCGGCGAGCGCTACCGCGAACCCGGCTGTATTTTTGTACGCCCAACTAGCCCCGCGCTGCCCGCTGACCTCCCGCTAGGTTTAGTCGACGCACGCGCGGGTCGCGCCGCCTATGAGGCTCTGTGCTTGGCCATTGATGATGCACTGCTTGGTCAGGTCGCAGCCATTGTCACTGCGCCCTTGAACAAAGAAGCAATGCACGCAGCTGGGCTGGACTTTGCGGGGCACACAGAAATTTTAGCGCAGCGCTCGGGCGCACCGAAGGTCGCCATGATGCTGATCAACGACCACTTGCGCGTCATTCTGGCCACCATTCACATTGCCCTGTCTGAGGTTGCGCCCGCCTTGAGCGTCGAACTTGAGCTGCGTACGATCGAACTCGCGCAACAAGCGTGTCAGGCAATGGGAATCGCAGCACCGCGGATCGGCGTCGCGGGCTTAAATCCACACGCCGGCGAACAGGGCAAGTTTGGCCGCGAGGAGCTCGAGCTCATCGCGCCGGCGATTGCGAGCGCCAGAGCGCGCGGGATCGACGTCTCAGGCCCCTGGCCTGGTGATACGCTTTTTATGCGCGCACGAAACGGCGAGTTCGATATCTGCGTCGCTCAATATCACGATCAAGGTCTAATCCCAATCAAATATCTTGGTGTGGATAAAGGGGTCAACATCACAGTGGGTCTGCCTTTTGTGCGTACCAGTGTTGATCACGGCACGGCGTTCGATATCGCGGGTAAAAACGTCGCAGATCCTTCTTCGCTCAGGGTTGCGTTCGAGACCGCACTCAGTCTGCTCAGACGCCCTTGAGCACCTACGCAAAAACTAGGGTTAACCTTAGGTTGAATAAAAATTAGTCAAAACTTAGTTTAAGTATCAAAGCTAAGTATATAATTTGCCTAGTCTTTATGTTTTGCAAGGCACCGAGAATGACTTTTAAGTTCAATTTATCCTGTCGCAAGCCCTGGCTGAGTTGCTTAGTGAGTCTGGCTGTTGGCTTTTTTTGTGCACCCGCCTGGTCGCAAAACACGGCTCAACCCGCTGCCAGCACAGTCAAAAAAACGACCTCTGTCACGAATCAGCCAAAAGCAAAAAAAACAACCAGCAACGCCAAAAATACAAAAAAGAAAGTGGTCGCCTCAGGCACACCACAAGGTAGTCGCTCAGTGGCCGAGGCCGCGAATACACCAACTGGTAAGGCCACCAACAATAATTTCAAAGCAACGGCAGTTAAACCCTCGAATGCACCTCGCGCGCGTAACAGCGCCGCCGCAGCAGCAGGTGTTGCCGCAGGCGTGGCAGGCGCGGGGGCTGTTGCAAGTGCGGGTGCAAGTCCAAGCACAAGCACGGGTGCAATCAGCGCGGTGCGCTCGAACGTGGTGCTCGTGCAAGACCTCGGCAGCAGCACCGTTTTATTTGCTCGAAACGATGGCGCCCCTCGGCCGATCGCCTCGATCACCAAGCTCATGACTGCGATTGTGATCGTCGATGCGAATCAAGCGATGAGTGAACTCATCGAAGTCACAGCAAGCGATATCGACACCGTTAAGCACAGCCGTTCGCGCTTGCCGGTTGGCACAAAACTGTCACGCAGTGACATGTTGCATCTCGCGTTGATGTCGTCAGAAAATCGTGCAGCGAATGCCCTGGGGCGCCATTACCCCGGCGGCATGACAGCGTTTGTCGCTGCCATGAACAGCAAAGCCAAACAACTGGGCATGACACAAAGCCGTTTCGTTGAGCCCACGGGTTTATCGAGCGAAAACGTAGCAAGCCCGCAAGACCTCGTCATACTGTTGCAAGCCTCAGCTTCGCGTGCAGCCATTCGGCAATACACCACCGATGATCAGCACGAGGTGCGCTCAAGCGGACACCCAACACTTTTTCGTAACACCAACATGCTGGTGTTAAATCCCGCTTGGGATATCAAGGTGTCTAAGACCGGCTATATCAGCGAAGCGGGTCAGTGCCTGGTCATGCTGGCGCGGATCAATAATCGCGACGTGGCAATTGTGCTTCTGAACGCTGAAGGCAAAGGCACGCGAGTGGGTGATGCCGTCAAAATCAAACAATGGGTACAGCAGAAACAAGTGGTCGCAGGGCTTAACGGTAACCCGCTTCAGTAACGCATTTCAGTAACCCGACGAGCCCCCGGAGCCACCCGCAAAATTCAAGAAGCGGGTGCTTGAGCCCTGAAACGTTAACCTGACTGTTCCGATCGGACCATTACGCTGTTTACCGATAATGATTTCGGCCGTCCCTTTTTCGGGCGAGTCTGGGTTGTAGACCTCATCGCGATAAATAAATAAGATTAAATCGGCGTCTTGTTCGATCGCGCCAGACTCGCGTAGATCGCTCATGACTGGGCGACGATTGGGGCGTTGCTCAAGACTACGATTCAGCTGCGACAAAGCAATCACAGGGCAATCAAGCTCTTTGGCTAACGCTTTTAGCGAGCGACTAATTTCTGAGATCTCAGTCGCTCGATTTTCGCCTGACGAGCTGGCCCCCATCAACTGCAAATAGTCGATCACAATTAGACCAAGTTTGCCGCACTGGCGTGCGAGCCTGCGCGCCCGCGCCCTGACCTCAACAGAACTCAAGGCGGGGGCCTCGTCGATGTAGAGCTGTGCGTTTTGCATACGTTGCACAGCATGCGTCACGCGTGGCCAATCATCCGCCAAGAGCTTGCCTGTGCGCATCCGATGCTGATCAAGCATGCCTACGGAGCCTAGCATTCGCATCGCGAGTTGCACCGCGCCCATTTCCATTGAGAATACGGCTACCGGGATACCTTGTTCAATGGCCACGTGTTCGGCGATATTCATCGCGAGCGAGGTTTTACCCATGGAGGGTCGGCCAGCCACAATCACTAAATCGCCGCCATGCAACCCCGAGGTCATTCTGTCAAGATCCGTAAACCCCGTGGGTACCCCAGTGACATCGGTGTTGCCCTCACGGTGATACAGCTCATCGATTTTATCGACCACTTCAGATAGTAATGGCTGAATCTCGCGAAACCCTGCCGTCGCTTTTGCACCTTCTTGAGCAATTTTGAAGACTTTGGATTCGGCCTCATCGAGCAACTGACGTGCCTCTTTGCCCTGCGGATTAAACGCCGTGGCAGCGATTTCGTCGGCAACCGTCACGAGTTTACGAAGCATTGAGCGTTCGCGAACGATTTCGGCATAGCGACGAATATTGGCAGCCGAAGGCGTGTTATGCGCCAGCGCATTGAGATAAGCCAAGCCCCCTACTTCCTCGGATTTCCCGACACTGGCTAAAGACTCGTTGACAGTGACCACATCTGCGGGGCGAGACAAATTAATCAATCGCGCGATGTGATGCCAGATTAAGCGGTGATCAAACCGATAGAAGTCGTCTTCGTTGACCACGTCAGTGACGCGTTCCCAGGCACCATTGTCAAGCAACAAGCCACCCAGTACCGATTGCTCGGCCTCGATTGAGTGAGGAGGAACTCGCAGGTATTCAAGTTGCGGATCAGGCTTAGTATTCATCGTTTTGATAGTAACCGTAAGCACTTCGAGACGCACAAAAATCCTTGGATATCACGCCCAGGAACGCGCCTGAGCACGGCGCCAAGGTAATTTTCGATGAAGGAGGTTTTACGCTCGAAATTTTGTAACTGTTTGCGCAGCAAGGGATCAGGGTTTGCTTTTAGGTAGGACATAAGCAGCTGTTCACAAAGCGCCTGACGCTCGTTGACGTCAAATTCATGGCCACGCAACCCCGCCATGGACGATAGCATCTGAAACACGTCGTACGCCTGACCAAGTGGTAAAGACAACGCCTCTGCAATATTTTCTTCAAAATCAATGCGGGTAAACACCCCATCTTGCATCATCAAGTTGCGCAACTGTGCCCCACCATGGACAAAGCCGGCCTGATGAAACCGAGCAAGCTCTTGCGCAGCGTTATTCATTAGACTGAGTCGTGCCTCTGGATTCGCAAGTCGAATCAGATAGGGCATATCTTGGCCGACGAACTCTAAAACCAGCAACTGCTGCGTTTGGTGCCAAACGGTCGGCACACGCAGACCAGACGACTTCAGGCGAATCAAGCGGCGAGCCTCGTCAACCAAAGAGTTTTGCAACAGCACCTGCGTCGACGGGCGCTCGCCCAACAGCAACCAACAAAGCCAGGCAAGCGCAGAGACACGCAGCACTTGCCAAGCGCGACGACATGCCGCAAACCGGTGAGTGTGCTGGCGTTTCACCACGCAGTGGTGCCCGGCAAATTCGACAAAATAAATACCGGCCGGGTCGTTGGCGTGCTGACTTAGCCATACTTTTAGGGCTTGCTCAAACTGGGGGTTGTCGGTGCTCATGTTGACTCAAAGAGGCCTTGTTATTGTTGCCAAACACCCACTTAGCCAAACACCAAGAGACAAAAAAGCCGACCTGAGCCGGCTTTTTTGCCAGAAATCGCCTGTGACTTAGACTAAGTCGCCGACCACAACGACTGAAATGCTGCTGACGACGTCGGGGTGAATCGCTACCTGAACTGGAAACTCGCCGACCGCTTTCAACGGACCTTCAGGCAGACGAATTTGCGCTTTTTCGATGCCGGCAAAGCCTGCATCAACCAGTGCCAGAGCGATGTCCATGTTGGTGACCGAACCAAACAGGCGACCGTCTACACCCGCTTTTTGAGTAATGCTCAGTGCAAAGCTTTCAAGACGCTGGCCTAAGGCTTGTGCCAGAGCAAGTTTTTCGGCTTGAATTTTTTCGAGCTCTGCGCGGCGCACTTCAAATTCTTTCAGTGCGGTTTCAGTCGCGCGACGCGCTTTTTTCTGGGGGATCAGGAAGTTGCGAGCGTAGCCATCACGCACGCGTACCACCTCACCCAGATTGCCAACGTTCACAACTTTTTCGAGAAGAATAATTTGCATGGTATGCCCCTGGATCAGCTATGGTTATCGGTGAAGGGCAAGAGTGCCAAAAAGCGTGCGCGCTTAATCGCGGTGTCGAGTTGGCGCTGATAGATCGCCTTCGTTCCGGTCAGACGTGCAGGAATAATCTTGCCGTTTTCTTGAATGAAATCACGCAAGGTATCGAGATCTTTGTAATCAATTTGATCGACGTTTGCTGCGCTAAAGCGGCAAAATTTCCGACGTTTGAACAAAGGATTCTGTTGGGTGAATTTCTTTTTTTCTTTACGTTTACCGAAGAAAGCCATGATGTGCCTCGCTTAAATCTGTTGAATATGCTGCGCATGCAGCCTGAATTTTGGTGAATCTTTTCGAACCGGTGCCAAAAACCCCTGAACGCGTACCGTGCGACCCAAACTTGTTGTGCCAGCCATCTGTGCCAAGTCTCCGAGTGCAACAACTGCCAGCGTAAATGCTAGGCGACGCACCTGACCTGCCTCAGTGACTTCAGACTCGTGTGAAAGGAGAAACTCGAGCACTGCAACCCCGGCTGGCGTATACCGTAAGGGGGAAAGCTCAAGTATCTGTCCTTGCACTTCAAGCCGATTCACAACAGGCCTGAATTACTCAGCCTCGCCAGTGGTTGTTTCGGCCGAAGCTTTGCGGGCTTCGTCGCGTTCAACTTGTTTCATCATGAGTGAAGGCTCGGCTTGAGCAGCTTTGGTCTTGATGACAAGGTGGCGCAACACGGCGTCGTTGTAACGAAACGAATGTTCAAGTTCGTCTAGCGTGGGTTGACCGCATTCGATGTTGAAACACACGTAATGCGCTTTCACCAGTTTTTGAATTGGGTAAGCGAGTTGACGGCGACCCCAGTCTTCGCTGCGGTGGACTTTACCGCCTTGGGTGGTCACCAGCGCCTGGTAGCGCTCGACCATCGCAGGAACTTGCTCGCTTTGGTCGGGATGCACAATAAAAACCACTTCGTAATGACGCATTTGAACTCCTGAGGGTGTCCGGCAAGAAACTGCGTGCGATGGAGGCTTGAGGCTGTTGATATTTAACGTCAACTGAAGTTACATAACTGCGGCGACACAACTGCTGCGGTTTAGAAACTGCGGCGGTTACACAACCAGACAGCTATTTTTCTCAAAATACCATTTCAACACAGCCCTTTTCGGGGGCAGCCCGCCACACCAAAAACTGGCTGGTCGAGCAAGAAAGCCTTGTATTATCGTATGTTTAGCTATTTAACGCAAGCTCGGCACCAAATCTGGTGCGAACGGCTTGCTCAATCCCCGCCGCGTCGAGTCCGACGCTCGTCAATAAAGCGCCCTGCTCGCCATGATCGATGAAACGGTCGGGCAGACCCAATTGCAACAGCGCGCGCACCACCCCTGCAGCGGCAAGCGCCTCGGCGACGGCGCTACCGGCTCCGCCCATGATCGCGCCTTCTTCTAACGTGACAAGTCCTGCGTGCGAGGCCGCCAGTTCAAGCACCAGCGCAAGGTCTAACGGCTTCACAAAGCGCATATCCGCCACGCTTAGGTTCAGGGCCTCGGCGGCCTTGAGTGCAGCCGGTAGCAGCGTCCCGAAGACCAAAATCGCGATTTTTTTGCCTTGGCGGCGCATCAGACCACGACCGAGCTCGACGGTCGCAAGCTCAGCCTGGGGCAAGGCTCCAACCCCTGCGCCGCGAGGGTAACGTACTGCGGCCGGGCCGGGATGGTGATAACAGGTTGAAAGCAAGAGTCGAGTTTCGTTTTCGTCAGAAGGCGTTGCCACCACCATATTCGGAATGCAGCGCATAAAGGCAATGTCGTAGTTGCCCGCGTGCGTGGCGCCGTCTGCCCCCACCAGCCCGGCGCGGTCAAGTGCGAAGGTCACATCGAGGTTTTGCAAAGCCACATCATGAATGAGTTGATCGTAGCCGCGCTGCAAAAAGGTCGAATAAATGGCGAGGACGGGCTTTTGCCCCTCACAGGCTAAGCCTGCGGCAAAAGTGACGGCGTGCTGCTCGGCAATGCCCACGTCAAAATAACGTTTCGCAAAGCGGCGTTCAAACTCGACCATGCCGCTGCCCTCACGCATCGCGGGCGTGATACCCACTAAGCGCGGGTCTTGGGCTGCCATATCGCACAGCCACGTCCCAAATATCTGCGTATAGGTCGTCTTGGGTGCTGCAGCGGGTTTTTGAATGCCGATGGCAGGATCGAACTTACTGGGGCCGTGGTACAGCACGGGATCGGCCTCGGCAAGCTTATAGCCCTGCCCTTTTTTAGTCACAACATGTAAAAACTGCGGGCCCTTCAGAGCACGCATATTTTGTAAAGTTGGAATTAAAGAATCGAGGTCATGACCATCAATCGGCCCAACATAGTTAAAGCCCATTTCTTCGAATAAGGTCGCTGGGGTAACCATCCCTTTGGCGTGTTCTTCAAAGCGCCGTGCAAGCTCGAGCACTGGGGGCATATGCTGCAAAACCGAGCGTCCCACATTTTTTGCTGCGGCGTAAAACTGACCAGACATCAAGCGAGCAAAATAACGATTCAGTGCGCCAACTGGTGGCGAAATCGACATGTCGTTATCGTTGAGAATCACCAAAAGGTTCATGTCGGGAGTCACCCCCGCATTGTTCATCGCCTCGAACGCGATCCCGGCAGACATCGAACCATCTCCAATCACCGCAATATGCTGACGCAACACGCCGGCGTTTCGCGAGGCAACGGCCATGCCAAGCGCGGCCGAGATCGACGTAGAGGAGTGCGCGGTGCCAAACGCATCGTACTCAGACTCACTGCGCCTTGGAAAGCCGGAAATCCCGCCGAACTGACGCAACGTACTCATGGCCGCTTTGCGGCCGGTCAAAATTTTGTGAGGATATGACTGATGACCAACATCCCAAATAATACGATCGTGCGGTGTGTCGTACACGTAATGCAGCGCAACCGTTAATTCGACCGTGCCCAGATTAGACGAGAGGTGACCACCGGTTCGAGACACCGACCCCAGCACAAACTCGCGCAACTGGTCGGACAATCGCCTGAGCTCTCGTTTATCGAGCGCCTTGAGGTCGGCTGGTGAGTGAATACGGTCGAGCAATTCGGTCAGCATAAGGATATTTTCTATACAAAAATCATCGCGACTATTTTAATGATCGCGTAAAACAATAAAATCAGCGAGCTCGGCCAACCTGTGGCTCGCCTCGCCCAAAGGCGCTAAAGCGGCTAGTGCGCGCTGATGCAAGCCACCCGCGAAGGTGCGCGCCTGCTCTAAGCCCATTAGTGTGACATAAGTTGGCTTATTTGCCGCAGCATCTTTACCGACAGTTTTACCTAGCACTGCACTGTCAGCGGTGACATCGAGCACATCATCGATTACCTGAAACGCCAAACCGATTGCGGCGGAATAGTTTTCGAGGGCCTCGCGTTGCCAGGCACTGCCCCCGCCCGCCAAGCCACCCAGAGCAACGCTCGCGCCCAGCAAGGCACCAGTTTTGAGCATATGCATTTGTTGCAAAGCTTGCTGAGTCAAGGTTTTACCCACGCTGTCAAGATCGATGGCCTGCCCGCCCGCCATGCCGAGGCTGCCTGCCGCTCTCGCCAAGTCACGAATCGCCTGGATAATCAGCTCAGGCGAAAGCGGCATTTGAGCGAGTAAATCAAAGGCTAAAGGCTGCAAAGCATCACCCGCCAACAAAGCGGTCGCCTCGTTGTACTGAACGTGAACAGTGGGGCGACCACGGCGTAAGACGTCGTCATCCATACACGGCAAGTCGTCGTGCACGAGCGAATAAGCATGCACGAGCTCAACCGCCGCCGCGGCGTAGTCTTGAGCCAACGACTGCTGTGCCAGTTGTTGCGACGAAATCGCGGGTCCGCAAGCCTGAGCTGCAGCAAAAACGAGCGCCGCTCGCACCCGTTTGCCCCCGCCCAACACCGAGTAGCGCATGGCCTGATGCAAGCTTGCCGGCGCAACATCTTCGCTGGGCAAAGCGCGCGCTAAAACAAGCCCAACGTGCTGCGCGCGCTCAGCGAGCCAATCAGAAAACTCAACAACGGGTGCCTTCATAGGCCGTCGGGCAGCTGCCCGTCAAAGGGGCGCAGCATACCGGCCTCGAGCACTTTGACTTGCTGTTCAGCCTGCGCAAGCTTTTGTTGACACAAGCGCGTGAGCGCAACACCTCTCGTATAGGCCGTCAACGATTGCTCAAGCGCGAGCGAACCGGATTCCATGGTGGCCACGAGTGCTTCGAGTTCGGCCAACGCCGTCTCAAAATCTTGAGGTAAGGTCGCGTCGACCTCGTGGGCGACTGAAGCGGCAAGTACGGGAGTTTGAGTGGCCTTGGTCAAGCGATGCTCCGAAAGCAAAAATTCTCCTGTATAGCTCGATCAGATGCAGAGCGAATACAGATAAGCCTCAATTGTACGAGATGAATCGGCCGAAACACCTTGAGGTACAATACTCCTCTAAGTTTAATCGGCCAAACCGATTTTTCTTCGCGCCAGAACGGTACGATCCGTGCTGGCTTTTTTATCGGTGCGGAGGGAATCATGACCGACATTGGTCGGATGGCGCATTTGTCGCCCGCTCGAACCCAGCTGGCTGTCGACACATATTTTGACCAAGCCCGCTTTGAGCGAGAGCAAAAAAGTATTTTTGAACAGTTTTCGCGTTACGTCGGGCACCAAAAAAGCGTGCCACAACCCGGAGACTGGCGCAGCCTGTCTCACGAAAATAACGGACGCGTCCTCGTTCGTAGCCAAAACGGAGTCGAACTACTCTCTAACGTCTGTCGTCACCGTCAGGCTTTGATGCTGGGCGGCCAAACGCGAAACGTTACAGGAAACACCAATAACTATGGGAATCTTAGGGATACCGGTGGCAATATTGTTTGTCCCCTACACCGCTGGACCTACGACAAGCAGGGACAGCTTCTAGGCGCCCCACACTTTGAGCACTCGCCCTGCCTGAACCTTGAACGCTTTGCGCTTAAAGAATGTCATGGCTTATTGTTTGAGGGCTCGCGCGAACCTTTGGCCGAGCTCGGTAACCTGTTTAAACGTCCAGAGTTTGATTTTTCGGATTACGTCCTGGATCACGTTGAAGTTCACCAGTGCAACTACAACTGGAAAACCTTTATCGAGGTTTACCTTGAAGACTATCACGTCGCCCCCTTTCATCCGGGCTTAGGGCAGTTTGTCACCTGCGACGACTTATCTTGGGAATTCACCGAGCACTACAGCATGCAACGCGTGGGGGTGCATCACGCCCTGTCACAACCGGGCTCGCCCGCGTACAAAGTTTGGCATGACAAATTGTTAGCGTTCCGCTGTGGGCAGGCACCCGCGTTCGGCGCTGTTTGGGTGACGTATTTTCCGACACACATGATTGAACTTTATCCTCATGTGGCTGTGCTTTCTACGCTTTATCCCAAATCACCCACCGAAACCGTCAACATTGTCGAGTTTTATTACCCCGAAGAAATCGCGTTGTTTGAACGTGAATTTGTCGAAGCACAGCGAGCAGCCTACATGGAAACGGCGCTCGAAGATGATGAAATCGCCGAACGCATGGACGCCGGACGCGCGGCGCTGCTCGCGCGGGGCACCTCAGAGACGGGCCCATATCAGTCACCCATGGAAGACGGCATGCAGCACTTTCATGAGTGGTATCGCAAAGCAATGAACGAAACTGAGAACTTTTAACGGCAACCCTTGTCTATGTTGAGTAAGGATATGACTTCAGCCGGAAAGCTTGGCCCAAGCCGACACTACCCAAAGGCCGTTCCACTTGCGTAATATTGCTTGGTGTAAGCTCTAGTGCTTTAATCGGTACTGTTTGACCGCAACAAACCTTTTAATCTTTTTTTCCTTTTTCTTTTTTAAAAGATCATGAAACGAATCATTCTTTTTGTGCTGACAAATCTTGCGGTCATGCTGGTACTGAGTGCCACGCTGAGCATTTTGGGTGTCAATAGATTTATAACGGAGCAAGGACTCAATGTTCAGATGCTGTTAGTGTTTTCTGTCATTGTTGGCTTTACCGGTGCTATTTTTTCGCTCTTAATCAGCAAGTGGATGGCCAAACGGAGCACCGGCGCAAGGGTGATTGACCCGCAAGCACCGAATGGCGCCAAAGAGCAATGGCTCGTCGACACCGTTCATCAAATTGCTGATCGGGCCGGTATCGGTCGCCCCGAAGTGGCAATCTATGAGGGCGAGCCTAACGCCTTCGCAACGGGCGCGTTTCGTAATGACTCACTCGTCGCCGTCTCGACTGGTTTACTCGACAGCATGACCGAAGAAGAAGTCACCGCCGTGCTGGCACACGAAATCGCTCACATTGCTAACGGCGACATGATTACCCTGACTTTAATTCAGGGTGTCGTAAATACCTTTGTCGTATTTTTAGCCCGAATCGTTGGCTACTTTGTCGATCGTGTCATTCTCAAAAATGACAAGGGTACTGGGCTTGGCTATTACGCCACCGTGATTGTGTGCGAGATCGCCTTCGGTATCGCAGCCAGCCTGATCGTAGCGTGGTTTTCACGCCAGCGTGAGTATCGCGCAGACGCGGGGTCAGCGTCACTGCTGAGTTCGCGCGAGCCCATGATTCGCGCACTGGCGCGGTTAGGGGGCCTGACGCCCGGTGTCTTGCCAAAAAGTTTTGAAGCATCAGGCATTAGCGGCGGTGGTGGAATTAGTGCCATGTTCGCCACTCACCCACCGATCAACGCACGTATCAATGCCTTGCAAAACTTACGCATCAAGTAAGCACACAAACTGGGCTTCTCAGACGCGCTTCTCAGTCGCCTAGCTAAAACGCCCGGCGAACCCAGTGGGTTAGTGGGCTTGTTCCCAGTTGGGGCCCACGCCCACCTCGGCGACAAGCGGTACGCGCAAGGTGGCGACATCGCACATCAAGCCCGGCAGTTTGTCTTTGACACGTTCGATTTCATCGACAGGCACATCTAGCACGAGTTCATCGTGCACCTGCATCACCATTTTTGTTTGCAGTGTTTCGTGCGCCAGCCAGTTTTGCACAGCCACCATCGCCAGCTTAATCAAATCAGCGGCCGTGCCCTGCATCGGGGCGTTGATTGCAGCGCGTTCAGCGCCCGCACGGCGCGCTCCAGCCGCGTTGATATCTGCTAGCCACAGGCGCCGCCCAAAGACGGTCTCAACATAGCCCTGTGCGTGCGCCAGGTTGCGGGTCTCGGCCATATATTGCGCCACGCCTGGGTAACGCGTAAAGTAACGGTCAATATAGGATTGCGCGGCATCTCGGGTAATGCCCAGATTGCTTGCCAGACCAAAAGCGCCCATCCCGTAAATCAAACCAAAGTTAATCGCCTTAGCCGCGCGACGCTGCTCTGAAGAAACCTCTTGCAAGCCAACCCCAAACACTTCCGAGGCCGTTGCCTTATGGATATCTTCACCTGCTGCAAACGCACGTTGCAAATTTGCATCGTTGGAGACATGCGCCATGACCCTTAATTCGATTTGCGAATAGTCGGCCGAAATAATGACACCGTTCGTGGCAAGAAAAGCCTCGCGTACCCGCCGTCCTGCCTCAGAGCGTACAGGGATATTTTGCAAATTTGGCTCTGACGACGCCAAACGCCCCGTAATCACCGCTGCCTGCGCATAGTGGGTGTGTACCCGACCGGTTACCGCATTGACCATCTTTGGCAACTTGTCGGTGTAGGTCGACTTGAGCTTTGCCAAGCCTCGATACTCGAGCAGCACCTTAGGCAAAGGATAGTCTTCGGCCAGCTTGGTCAACACGTCTTCGTCGGTTGAGGGCGCCCCGCCGGGTGTTTTACGCACAACAGGCAGTTGCATTTTTGTGAAAAGAATGTCGCCAAGCTGCTTGGGTGAATTTAAGTTAAAGGGCTGCTCTGCGATGATGTAGGCGCGCTGCTCAAGGGTGAGTAACTCTTGGCCCAGCACGTGGCTTTGCCGGCCCAATTCAACCGAATCAATCATCACCCCGTTACGCTCGATTTCAAACAATACGCGCGAGACTAAGATTTCAAGTTGATAAATGTACTCAAGCGAGGCCAGCGCCTTGACCTCGGGTCGTAAGACCTGATGCAAGCGCAGGGTGAAGTCTGCATCTTCGCAGGCATAGTGAGACGCGCGCTCAAGATCGACCTCATCAAAACCAATCTGATGGGCACCCTTGCCGCACAATTGCTCGTACGACATCCCCTTGATACCCAGACGCCGCAAACATAGGTCTTCAAGCCCCACGCCACGATGCGACTCAAGTACATAGGCCTGCAACATCGTGTCATCGGCGACGCCGCGCAAATCGATACCTTCGTTGGCAAAGACATGGGTGTCGTATTTTGCATGATGTAAAAGCTTGGTAGGCCGTGGGTCCTCAAGCCAAGTTTTCAAGCGTGCCAAGACCTCGGCGCGCGGCAGTTGCTCCTGTGCATCGGCACCGCGATGCGCAACTGGGATATAACAAGCTACCCCAGGTTCTATCGCCAAAGAGATACCGACTAAGCGCGCGCGCATCGCCTCGAGCGCTGTGGTCTCGGTGTCTAGGGCCACACACGGTGCGGCAGCGACCCGTGCAAGCCAGTGCTCGAGCGTGGCCCAGTCAGTCACCATCTGGTAATCGGTATGCTCGGGCGCCGCCGGACGCACAGGTTCTGCCGCCACACGAGCGTCTCCGCTGGGGACTCGGGTGGGCTCACCCGTCAACTCACGCAGCCACGACTTAAAGCCGTAACGCTCAAAGAGTGTGGTCAGGGTTTGCTTATCTTGCGCCTGCGGCGCAAGGCGCTCAATCTCTGGGACCTCGGCGTTCAGTTCGCAATCAGTCTTGATCGTCAGTAGCTCACGGGTTAAGGTGAACTGACCAAGCGCTGCGCGTAGATTCTCACCTGCAACGCCTTTGATTTCGGCCGCGCGCTCAACCAGCGTCTGGATCGAGCCAAACTCATCGATCCATTTCGCCGCGGTTTTAGGCCCCACCTTTTGTACACCCGGCACGTTATCTACCGTGTCGCCCACTAGCATCAAATAGTCGACGATGCGCTCAGGCGCAACGCCAAACTTACGCATGACGCCAGCGGGGTCAAGCTCTTCGTTTGACATTGTGTTGACCAAGGTAATATGACTGGTCACGAGCTGGGCCAAGTCTTTATCACCGGTCGAGATCATGGTGTAGATATCTTGCTGTTGCGCCCAATTCGCGAGCGTGCCGATGACATCGTCAGCCTCAACGCCAGGTACACTCAA
>JABMMM010000278.1 GCA_013205565.1 Alcaligenaceae bacterium
ACCTTAGCGCCGATGATAGTGGACGTACGTCTGTGAAAGTAGGACATTGTCAAGCTCTTACACCCCAAACCCCCAAGTGCCAAAAGCACTTGGGGGTTTGTCTTTGGGTGCCTTGGATTTAAAGGAGCAACAGATTCAAAAGAGAATTTTTGCAGCCCTGAGCAGTTCGGTAGTCTCAAACAACGGGAGCCCCATCACCCCAGAGTAACTGCCTTGCAGCTCTCGGATGAAACGAGCGGCAAAACCTTGAATCCCATAAGCACCGGCCTTGCCGAAACAATCACCCGTATCGATGTACTGCAGGATCTCTTTTTCTGATAACTGCTTGAAGCTAACGCGTGAAGTCGATAAGCAGGTGTGCAGACCTGTTTGCTGCGCGAGTACGACCGCCGTATACACGGTGTGGGTTTGACCAGAAAGCTGGCCTAAGATAAGCGCGGCGTGCTGGGCATCAACCGGTTTACCAAAGATCATATCGCCAAGGGCGACAGTGGTATCAGCCGTGAGAATAGGGAGGTCGGTCTGGCTGTCTGAGACGTTGTTCGCAAGCCATTGCTTGGCGCGTTGTGTTTTGTCTAGCGCAGTACGCTGAACATAGGCGAGGGGTGTCTCGTTGGGCTGTCGAGGTTCGTCTTCGCCGATAACAACTGGCAGACGCAATACAGTGTGAGGTACGCCAATTTGTAGCAATAGCTCATGGCGCCGCGGACTTTCTGAAGCGAGATATAACAGTGACAGGTTTGAGGCTGGCATCAGGCGGGGCCGTTGCTTAGATTCGGTGATAAGGGTGGTTCGTCAAGATCGACCAGGCTCTGTAAAGTTGCTCGATCAGTACCACGCGCACTAAGGGGTGTGGCATGGTCAAAGATGACAATCTAATTAATCCTGAGCATGTTGTTTTGAGTGCTGGATCCAGACCATCGGGCCCGCCAATCAAGAGCGCAAGAGACTGGCTGTTGTCTTGCCACGTTTGCAGCACCTGCGCAAATTTTTCGGTCGAAAGCTCTTTGCCGTGCTCGTCTAAGGCAATACGTACCGCCTGCTCGGGGATCGCACTTTGGATTCTTTTGGCTTCAGCAGCCATTAATTGTGAAGCAGTTTTGCCGCTTGTTCGTGGTTCTGGCTTGATTTCTTTCAGTTGCAGCGACCAGTCAGCAGGTAACCTTTTCGCGTAGTCATCCCAAGCAGTGTCTACCCAACTGGGCATCTTGGCTCCGACCGCGATGATCGTTATTTTCATTGGGCTGGCACCCTGACATACGCAGCACAGATTGTGACTTTCATGGCTGAGGCGGGTGAGAGTCGTTTGTCTGAGAAGGAAACGCAGCGCGCCGCCCAGGCAAACAGCGCCTTATCGGTTCGAACGAGCAGGACGCGATGAACGACTGGCGCCTCGGCGGCCTTCGGGTTCATCGCGTGTGCCCATCGGGTCGAAGGCTGTCTGACTTGACGCTACCGCCGGACGTGTCGACTCTGGCGACAGTTTTAGGCGCACCGGCTTACTGCCCCAGACTTCCTCTAGGTTGTAATACGTGCGGATGGCGGGCTGCATAATGTGAATCACGATATCGCCAATGTCGACTAGCACCCATTCGCCGGTATCTTCGCCTTCGGTGGCAATCACGGGTACACCGATGCTTCGCGATTTATCCGCCACGCTGTTGGCCAATGCGCGCGTTTGACGATTTGACGTTGCAGAGGCAATGACAACTCGATCAAACATACTGGTCAGGTGTTCGGTATTAAAGACTTTGATATCTTGTGCCTTGACATCTTCAAGTGCATCGACCACTGCGCGTTGCAGTTTTTGAATATCCATTGTTTTATTATTTCCTGTCAGGCTGAGTGCTGCCGATATAGGCTGTGCTCGGTGATGTACTGGCCAACGGCCTCAGGAATGAGGTCGCAGGTTGAGTCGCCTCGAGCAATCCGTTGACGGATTTCGTTGGCAGAGACATCGAGTGGATCAAAAGGCAGATGCACCAGTGCTTGTTGGTGTTGCGTCAGCCAAGTTGCCAAAGCAGCAGGTGCCTCTAAAGTCGATCCCGGGCGCTGCGCGACCACTAACTGCACCCTGGCTGCAATCTTCGACCAGTCACGCCAAGTGCAAAAATTTTCAAGCTGATCAGCACCTAAGATCCAAAAATACTCAGGGCCTTGAGGCAGTAACTCGAGTGTCTCTAGTGTATAAGTGGGGCCAGTTCGGTTAATTTCAATGGGATTCACGTGCAAGCCAGCGGTTTGACCCACGGCAAGCTCGAGCATTGCCAGGCGATGCGTGGGTGAGGCACCTAGCGGCGGACGTTGCCAAGGCTGACCTGCTGGTATCAATTGAACCTGATCAAGACTCAACACGGCAAGCGCGGCCTTTGCCAGCACTAAGTGTGCGCTGTGCACGGGATCAAAACTGCCGCCGAGTAAACCAATGCGCATTAGACCCAGTCTCTTGGGATGAGATATTGTGAAAGTGCTGCCTCGGGTGAGTCAGCCTGTGCTTGCCAGTTATAACGCCAAGCGGCCATGGGAGGCATTGATAATAATATTGATTCTGTTCTCCCCCCAGACTGCAATCCAAAAAGCGTACCGCGGTCAAATACTAGATTGAATTCTACATAACGTCCACGCCTGTAGGCTTGAAAGTCGCGTTCACGCTGGCCAAAAGGCTGAGAACGTCGTTTTTCGACCATTGGCAGGTAAGCAGGAATAAAGGCATCGCCCACCGAACGCATCAGGGAGAAGGCTTGTTCAAAGCCCGGTTCACTTAAATCGTCAAAAAAGATTCCACCCACCCCACGTGTTTCGTTACGGTGTTTAAGAAAAAAGTATTCATCGCACCATTTTTTGAAGCGCGAGTAGGCGCTAGGGTCGTGCGGGGCAAGAGCGGCCTGATTGACGCGATGAAAATGTCGTGCGTCGTCTTCAAACACATAATAAGGTGTGAGGTCCATGCCGCCGCCAAACCAAAAGACGTCGGCCTGGCCAGAACCTGCGGGCGCTTTTGCCACAAACATTCGAACGTTTAAATGTGTGGTGGGAATATAAGGGTTGCGTGGGTGCAGCACCATTGATACACCCATTGCCTCCCAGGGGCGGCCTGCTACTTCGGGACGAAGTGCAGTGGCAGAGGGCGGTAAGGTTTGACCTTTAACATGACTGAACAACACACCTGCGCGCTCGAAAAGTTGCGCACCTTCAATTAAACGCGACAGGCCGCCACCGCCTTCGGCGCGCGTCCACTCATCTGTTAAAAATGGTTCGTCGCCCACGCGTTCAAGCTCACTGACGATGTTTGCTTGCAACCCTAACAGATAGGCGCGTACGGCAGCGATGTTGCTCTCAGACACGACCGCGACAGCAGCAGGCGCTGCGCTTATTGCAGCAGGCATAGAGCGGCCAGAAGACCCTGAGGGTTGAAGTTCAGACACTGTTAATTTTTTTCTAGCGCGCGCCAGCCAATATCGGTTCGATATTGAGCGCCGTTAAAGTTGATGGCTTGGACCACGTCGTAGGCACGTCGTTGCGTGGCTCGTACGTTGTCGGCCAGGGCAGTAATGCATAGCACGCGTCCCCCCGAGGTTTGTAACTCACCGCTCTTAAGCGTGGTGCCTGCATGAAACACCACGCAGTCAGGTTGCGCAGCAGGGATGCCGCTGATCGCATCGCCCAAACGAGGCGTTGCCGGATAATTTGCGCTTGCCATCACCACACCAAGCGCTGTACGAGGATCCCAGTCGATTGTGGCTTGATTCAGCGTGCCAGCAACACCGTGTTCAAAGACTTCAAGCAAGTCACTGCGTATGCGCATCAAGATCGGTTGGGTTTCAGGATCGCCTAAACGGCAATTGAACTCAAGGACTTTGATCGAACGTGTGACATCGTCGCCCTCGCCAATCATCAAGCCCGCATACAGAAAGCCGGTAAAAGGGATGCCGTCAGCTTTCATCCCCTCAATCGTTGGTGTGATGACTTCGCGCATCACGCGAGCATGAATGACCGCGCTGACCACAGGCGCGGGCGAATACGCACCCATACCGCCAGTGTTGGGGCCTTGATCGGCATCTTGCAACCGCTTGTGATCTTGGCTGGTGGCCAGTGGCAAAATATTTTTCCCATCGCACAAAATAATGAAACTCGCCTCTTCGCCAAGCAGGCACTCTTCAATCACCACTCGCGCGCCCGCTGCACCCAGCGAACCATCGCCGAGCATGGCATCGACGGCGTCGTGCGCTTCGCCGGCGGTTAGGGCAACCACCACCCCTTTGCCGGCGGCCAGGCCATCGGCTTTAATCACAATCGGAGCACCTTGCGCCTCAATGTAAGTATGGGCTGCCACGGGGTCAGTAAAGGTTTGATAGACCGCAGTGGGTATCCGATGGCGCACCATAAAAGCCTTAGCAAAATCTTTAGAGCTTTCGAGTTGCGCCGCAGCTTGCGTGGGGCCAAATATTTTTAGGCCTTGCGCACGAAACGTGTCGACCACGCCAAGCGCTAGCGGCGCTTCGGGGCCGACGACGGTTAAGGCAATGCCTTCTTTTTTGGCAAAGTCAGCCAAGGCAGCAGGGTCGCTCAGCGCGACGTTTGTGCTGCGCGCCATTGTTGCGGTGCCACCATTACCAGGTGCGACAAAAACATGCGTTACGCGCGGTGATTTCAAAAGCTTCCAGGCTAGGGCGTGCTCGCGGCCGCCAGAGCCAATAACTAACAGTTTCATCTAATTAGCCCTGTTCATCCATCGAGGCGTTGGTGTAAACCTCTTGCACGTCGTCTAAGCTTTCAAGCGCATCTAAGAGCTTTTGCATTTTGATCGCGTCGTCACCCGCTAGCTCAGTTTCAGTATTTGGCTTCATGACGATATCGGCCATTTCAGGGGTCAGGCCTGCCTTCTCAAGCGCGTTACGCACCGCGGCAAAGCTTGAGGGTGGGCAAATCACCTCAATGACGCCCTCGTCGTCTGTTAAGACGTCATCGGCACCCGCCTCAAGAGCGGCTTCCATGACAACGTCTTCAGAGGTGCCCGGCGCAAAAACAAACTGACCACAGTGGGTAAACATAAAAGCGACCGAGCCTTCTTGCCCCATGTTGCCACCGTGTTTGGCGAAAGCGTGACGCACATCGGCGACCGTACGGGTACGGTTATCGGTCATGCAGTCGACCACGACCGCGACGCCACCAATGCCGTAACCCTCGTAGCGGATTTCGTCAAAGCTTGAACCATCAGCGCCGCCAACCCCTTTAGCGATCGCACGCTGCACGTTGTCTTTGGGCATATTTGCCGCATTCGCTTTATCCCAAACCATGCGCAGGCGCGGATTAGCATCTGGGTCGGCGCCACCGGCGCGTGCAGCCACGGTGATTTCGCGGATAATTTTGGTCCAGAGTTTTCCGCGCTTGGCATCCTGGCGACCTTTACGGTGCTGGATATTGGCCCATTTGCTGTGTCCGGCCATGGTTTCCTGAAAATTGGTTACGATAAGGTTTCATTTTACCTTGGCAGCGGGATAAACTCTTGGCGTCGGGGTTCAAGCATGTGTTTTAGCCTCAAACGCGATTTTTATACATTCAGTCACATTTTCAGGAGCACCCCATGAGCACTCTAGTCAAAGCCATTCAAATCGAAGAGAACGGTGGCCCAGAAGTTTTAAAGCTGGTCCAAATCGAAGTCCCTGCGCCTGGTGAAAACGAGATCACCATCCGTCAGCACGCTGCGGGTTTGAATTTTATTGATATTTATTTTCGGACCGGGCTGTATAAAAGTGCTATGCCAACTGGCTTGGGCTTTGAGGGTGCAGGCGAAGTGATCGCCGTTGGTAAAAAGGCTGCCAAGCGTTTTAAAAAGGGCGATCGCGTTGCCTACGGCCAAAGCCCAATCGGTGCCTATGCACAAGCCCGCAACGTACCGGCCGCGCAAGTCGTGCATCTGCCTAAAGGCATCAGCTACGAAGAAGCCGCTGCCATGATGCTTAAAGGCCTCACGGTGCAATATCTGTTTCGCCAAACGTATCGTTTGCAAGGTAAAGAGACCATTTTGTTTCATGCCGCTGCCGGTGGCGTTGGCCTGATTGCATGTCAATGGGCTAAAGCGTTGGGCGTGAAGTTGATTGGTACGGTTTCCAACCCAGAAAAAGCAGCGTTGGCTAAGGCCCACGGTGCTTGGGCTGTGATTGACTATTCAAAAGAAAACGTCGCCGAGCGCGTGCTTGAACTCACCAAAGGCAAAAAAGTACCGGTGGTATATGACGGCGTCGGCAAAGACACTTGGGCCACTTCACTTGACTGCTTGCAGCCGCGTGGCTTGATGGTCAGCTATGGCAACGCCTCTGGCGCGGTGGATGGCGTCAATCTTGGCATCTTGGCCGCAAAAGGCTCATTGTTCGTCACGCGTCCGTCTTTAGCCGCACACGTCGGTACCCCCGAAAAAATGCAAGCTGCAGCCGATGAACTGTTTGGCTTGGTCTTGAAAAAGAAAATCAAGATGCGTATCGACCAGCGTTATCCGCTTGAGCAAGCTGCTGAGGCACAAGCTGCGTTGGCCGCTCGTCAAACGACGGGCGCCACCATCTTTACGCTTGAGTAAAGCAAGGCGCGCGAGGGTTTCGCGCAGTCTTTGATCTAGAAAGTGAAAAGCCCTCTCGCAGAGATGCAAGAGGGCTTTTAGTTAGCCCAAGCTCGCTTGAACTTTGCCTTTTGCGACTAGGGTGACTGCCAGACTTCGCTTTGGCGCTCGCCCCAGACACTACGCTTCAACGATTCTTATGCTTTGGCTTCGTGGTGATAGCGTGTTACACGCTCGACTTCATTTTTTGAACCAAGCACCACACTCACGCGTTGATGTAGCGCCGTTGGTTGAATATCTAAAATGCGTTGCTCGCCATTGGTGGCGGCGCCGCCGGCCTGCTCAACCAACATACTCATCGGATTGGCCTCATACATTAGGCGCAGCTTACCTGGCTTGTTAGGCTCGCGTGAATCCCAAGGGTACATAAAGATGCCGCCGCGTGTCAGCAAGCGATGCACATCCGCCACCATCGAGGCAATCCAGCGCATATTAAAGTCTTTGTCGCGCGTGCCAGTTTTGCCAGCCAGCAGCTCGTCGATGTATTTGCGCACGGGCGGGGCCCAGTGACGCATGTTCGACATATTGATTGAAAACTCTTTGGTGTCTTCTGGGATCTGCATGTTTTCACTAGTCATGATCCACGAACCCATTTCGCGATCTAGTGTGAAGCCGACTACGCCTTGACCGATGGTTAAGACCAACGTGGTTTGCGGCCCATAAACTGCGTAGCCCGCCACGACTTGAGTGCTACCAGGCTGCAAGAAATCTTGCTCGGTCACTTCGCGACCAGACGCTGAGGCTGGCGCGCGCAACACTGAAAAAATTGTGCCGATTGAAACATTGACATCGATGTTTGACGAGCCATCGAGTGGATCAAAGAGTAATAAAAACTCACCTTTGGGATAGCGATTAGGAATCAGATGAATAGTCTCCATTTCTTCAGAGGCCATCGCAGCTAAGTGGCCACCCCACTCATTGGCCTCTAGCAAGACCTCGTTAGACATGACGTCTAATTTTTTTTGTACCTCGCCCTGTATGTTTTCGCTTTCAAGGCTGCCCAATACACCACCCAAAGCGCCTTTGCTCACGGCATGGCTAATCGTTTTGCAGGCACGCGATACGGTTTCAATCAACAACCGCACTTCTGCACTGAGCGCCTGGCTTGAGCGTTGCTGTTCAACAAGATATTGGGTAAGTGTTTTACGTTTCATGTGATTTTAATCAACGGTATCCAGTCAGGGGTTACGGTAGTCGGGCAGAGACAACGCAGCGTCGATCATAACGCCAGCGCCTTCGACACAATCTCCAGTGTATTACGCGATAAGCCTTTGTGTGTGGCCACGCGCTGCAATTGGACGCGCATCTGTGCTTGTACGCTGGGGATAAAACGTGCCCAGTGATCAAAGGCGCGCGCGAGACGGGCAGCGATTTCGGGGTTGATCGCGTCGAGCGCTAAAACCTGTTCGGCCCAAAAGCGATAGCCACTGCCGTCTTCTGCGTGCAGGCCACTTGTGTTACCCAGACAAAACATAAAGATCACCGCACGTGCCCGGTTTGGGTTGCGCACAGTGAAGGCAGGGTGCGCCATTAACGCTCGAACCGTGGCAACGTTCGCCTTGGGTGAGGCCGCTTGCACGCCAAACCACTTATCAACGACCAAAGCGTCGTGCTGCCAGGCTTCATAAAAACGATTGATGACGGCAAGAGCCTCGTCGCCCGGCGCCTCGTGCGCGAGTGTTGCGAACGCTGCCAAGCGGTCGGTCATATTGGTCGCGTGGTCGAACTGCTGCAGCGCCCGCGCGTGCGTGTGCGATTGCTGGTTCGGGTCTAAGGTTCCTGCCCCCGCTGCTAAAGGCTCTGCATCTGCCACCAGAGTCGGCGCACTGGCGACCAAGTAAGACAACGCCAAATTTTTTAAGGCTCGCCGCCCGGCAGGCAAGGGGGCTGGCGAATAGTCACCGGGGGTAGTCTGCGCTTCATAAATGGCTTCTAAGGTGTTGCGACAAGCAAACCCTAAGGCCGCTCGCAACGCGCGTCGCGCCACCGACACCGCAAGCGGATCCATCGGCGTCATCCGCTCAGTCAGAGTTTTTTCGGCGGGCAGACTCAAGGCACGTGCCCGAAAGCCCGAGTCAAGCGCTGGATCGGCTAGGGTGGCGGCCCAGGCGCTCAACACGATCGCCTCAACCGTGCCGGTCGTGCCCGTCTGGCGCCAGTGTTGCGCCATTTTTAAAATTTGACGCGAGGCCAGTTCTTGACCGGCCTCCCAGCGGACAAAGGCGTTCGTGTCGTGGGCGCTTAGCAAGGCTAAGTCTTGGTCTTGATAGGTGTAGTCAATGATCACCGGCGCCGAGAAATCGCGCAGCAAAGAGGGCACAGGCAACGAGGTCACATCGTGAAGCACCCAACTCTGGCTGGCTTGCGTGAGCTCAAGCAAGGCCTGCTGCGTGGTTTGACCCTGCAACGTGAACGCTAATGGCTCGCCTTGCTGATTAAGCAAGCCGACTTTAACGGGAATGTGAAACGGTAATTTCGTCAGACCTGTTTGCTTTTCTACCCCGACCGGCGGGCACGTTTGCGATAGGGTCAGCGTGCATTGCTGCAGCGGTTGGTTGTAATCAAGCGCAACCTGAACTCTGGGGGTGCCCGCCTGCTGATACCAGCGCCTGAAGATATCGAGGTTGCCCGCGTAAGCCCATTGCATCGCCTCAACAAAATCATCGCAGGTAACGGCTTGACCGTCGTGACGCCGAAAGTATTCATCCATGCCCGCGCGAAACGCCTGTTCGCCTAACAAGGTGTGCATCATGCGAATAACTTCTGCGCCTTTTTCATACACGGTTGCCGTATAAAAGTTACCGATTTCTTGATAGCTTTCTGGCCGAATCGGGTGAGCCATCGGGCCACTGTCTTCAGAAAACTGCGCGCCTCTTAGGCCCACAACATCATCAATGCGCTTAATCGCACGCGCACTCGCCGCGGCGGTAGCATCCAGCCCATGCGCCATCATGTCAGCCGTAAATTCTTGATCGCGAAAGACCGTGAGCCCTTCTTTGAGGCTTAACTGAAACCAGTCCCGGCAGGTCACGCGGTTACCCGTCCAATTATGGAAATACTCATGGCCAATGACCGCCTCAATCGCCTGGTAGTTCGAATCGGTAGCGGTGTTGGGATCAGCAAGCACGTAGGCCGCGTTAAAGACGTTTAAGCCTTTGTTTTCCATCGCACCCATGTTGAAGTCGCGCGCCGCGACGATCATGAAGCGATCCAGGTCAAGCTCTAGCCCAAAGCGCACTTCGTCCCAACGAAGTGAGCGCTCAAGCGACTCCATGGCCCAACCTGTTTGTTCTTTTGTGCCAGGGTCGCTGTAGACCTGCAGCAGCACTTCGCGACCGCTCGCTGTTTGAGTACGTTGCTCGCGGCAGTCGAAGTCTCCGGCAACGAGGGCAAATAAATAACTCGGCTTAGCGAACGGATCTTGCCACTTGGCCTCGTGACGGCCGTCCTCAAGTTGTTTGGTAGAAATGAGGTTGCCGTTTGACAGCAGCAGTGGGTAATCGTCTTGCTTGGCCCGCAGCATGACTTCGTAGGTTGACATGACATCTGGGCGGTCAGCAAACCAGCATATCTTTCTAAAGCCCTGAGCCTCGCATTGGGTAAACAGGCTTTTGCCCGACACGTATAGACCGGCCATACTCGTGTTCGTGGCTGGCGAACACGTGCTCGCGATCAGCAACGTGGCGTGATCGGGCATACCGTGAATGGTGAGTGTCTCGCCAGTGAGCGTGTATTGCGCGGGGTTGAGAAGCGCTCCGTTCAGGTGCACACTAACAAGTGTCAATGCTTGACCGTCAAGCACCAGATCGGCAGGCAAGGGCGCATCTGCCCGACGCACCACGGTCATTTCTGCCCTGACAGAGGTCAGTTCTGCCTGGAGCTCAAACTCAAGAGAAACTTTTGGAATCGAAAACGGAAAGGGCAGGTAATCTTGCCGGCGAACGGTTGAACCGGTGTCTGTGCGCATGAACTGGGTTCCAAATCTGGCTGACGCAGGCCTGAGCGTGCGTGGTGGTTTAGGGCTTTAAACGCTATTGTAGGGTCGCTGCTTAGAAAAACTCCTTAATCTGCCCTATGATAAGCGGCTAATCGATTATTTAATCCAAAATTATTATCGTGAGACTCCGCTATGACACAACTTGAGGTACGTCCCTTATCCAAGGCAGTAGGAGCAGAAATTCTGGGCATTAATTTGCTTGAGTCTATTAGCGACGCGCAAATTGCCGAAATCCGCAAGATCTGGCTGCAGCACAGCGTAGTGTTTTTTCGAGAACAACCACTGGAGCCTGGGGCATTTCAAGCGTTTGCAAAACGCTTCGGCGAGATTATTGAATATCCCTTTGTGAAAGGCTTGCCCGATTTTCCGTTGATCGTGCCGGTCTTAAAGTTGCCACACGAAACACATAATTTTGGCGGCGTCTGGCATACAGATACGACTTATTTGCAAGAACCACCCATGGCGACCATGCTGATTGCCCGCGAACTACCGCCCGTAGGCGGTGACACGCTTTTTGCAAGCAATTACGCCGCGTTTGAAGGGCTTTCGCCAGCGCTACAAAGCACCTTGCGCACACTGACCGGAATCAACTCTTCCGCTAAGGCCGCGGTGACGCATTCTCGTGAAGATCGGGTGGCTGATTCAGCAACCGATAAAGGTCGCTCTGAGTTGAATTCTGAGCATCCCGTTGTCCGTACGCACCCAGAAACTGGTCGCGAGGCGCTTTATGTGAATCCTGGGCACACCACGCGGTTTGTGGGCTGGACTGAACAAGAGAGCGCAGCCCTTTTAAACTATTTATTTGAACAGCAAGTTAGGCACGAATATACCTGTCGCTTTGTTTGGCGCCCGGGTTCCATTGCGCTTTGGGATAATCGTTGCGTCTTGCATAATCCGATTAATGATTACCACGGCCATAAGCGGCTGTTGCACCGCATTACGTTAAAAGGCGACAAGCCTGTTTAATATTATTTTTTATTCGCTCGTCAAACGCTTGTAAAAAAATTTATTCAATCATTTTTCGGAAGTCCATTGTGAAAACATCTATTGTGTTTAGTATTCAAAAATATTTAAAATTATCCTGTGCGCTTTTGCTTGCGTGGTGTTTGACCGGGCCGGCTCAGGCGCAAGTGCCCCCAGCTTTGGTCGGTAAGCAAATTAAAATTATCGTGCCGCAAACGACGGGTGGCGCGTCGGATGCGATTGCACGGATTATGGCGCAAGAGCTCTCAAAGCGCTGGTCGATTCCCCTGGTTGTCGAAAATCGCCCTGGCGCTGGCGGCAATATCGGGAGTGACATGGTGGCCAAATCTGCGCCTGACGGTACCACCTGGTTAATGAGTTATTCGGGCACGCATGCGATTAATCCGGCGTTATATAAAAATATGCCCTTTGATATGGTCAAAGACTTAGTGCCACTGGGCTCGCTTGCGACGCTGCCTTTTGTTTTAGTCGTCACGCCGAGTCTGCCGTTTAATAATATTGCTGAATATGTGGCGTATGCAAAAGCGAATCCTGGCAAAATCAATATTGCCTCGTCGGGCAACGGTTCAGTCGCCCATTTGCTTGACACGATGTTGGATTCGGCGGCCGGTATTCAAACCACGCATGTGCCCTACAAAGGGATTGCGCCGGCTCTGACTGACGTGATGGGAGGGCAAGTGCAGGGCACGTTTGCAAGCGCGCCGTCTGTGATGGCGCAAATAAAGAGTGGCATGGTCAAAGCCTTAGCGGCAGC
Source organism: Alcaligenaceae bacterium (assembly GCA_013205565.1). Taxonomy (GTDB): domain Bacteria; phylum Pseudomonadota; class Gammaproteobacteria; order Burkholderiales; family Burkholderiaceae_B; genus Zwartia. The sequence goes on from JABMMM010000278.1 coordinate 12,349, forward strand.
CGCGACTAAACGCTCTGAGGCCTTGCCGGCTTTACCGACCTTTGGCGAGGCGGGCTATCCAACTTTGGGTCTGGATACCTGGTTTGCTTTCTTTGTGCCGACTGCAACACCTGCAGCGCTGCGACAGCAAATCCATGCCGAGATGAACCAGGTGTTGGCTGAACAACCCGTGGTGGCTCAGTTTGCGTCGAAGGGTGCGTCAGTGATGGTGACGCCCCTGAGCGATTTTCAAAAGATTGTGGATAAAGATATTGAGCAGTGGGGTCGAGCAGTGCGCGACTCTGGCGCCAAAATCGATTAGTTTGGATTTAAATCAAAAACTGTTGCCGAGATTGACCATTTTTTTCGGCTTCAACAACCCATAAAGGGGCCTTGCCGCGGCCTGTCCAGGTGGCGCCGCTGCCGGGATGGCGGTATTTTGGCGCCACAGGCTTTTTCACGAGGCCTGATTTGATGGTTTTTGCCGGACGTCCGGCTTTGGCGCTTGCTTTGCTCTTGCCAAAGGCCTCGGCGAGTTCGGCGGGCAAAATGCCATGCTCTTTCAT
>JABMMM010000279.1 GCA_013205565.1 Alcaligenaceae bacterium
GGTCATACTCTCGTCGATCAGATGCCCACTATTTTTATAATTGCCGTGTAAACCCACGGCCGAATCGTCACCTTCGAGTTTTCGCGTGACGCCGCCGAGCCACATGCGTGAGCATGACGACAAGCAAAACCCTTCAATACTTGTTGAAATTTTGTGTTTCCGAATCGTCTCGCCGATGCAGTAACCGGTGTTTGCGACACCGCCATTCGAGCTGCCCAGCACAACGAGCTTAATTGGGCTTGTACTGATAATTTGCTTGAGCTTATCGCACTCACCCCCCACAACGGGCCCTGACATATAAACTGTCGTGCCCGTCACCGAGATCTCCATTGACGCAGCATAAGGGCAAAATATCATCATTAGCACACCGATCATTTTCTTTGTCGTTGTCATTTTTATCGAAAGATGTCTGGTTACGCGCCAAAAGTTAATTGGCCGCTTAAATCATGCGCGTCTAATTCGTAATATTTCCGTACTCATCGAAACCCCACAGCCTCAAGCAATTGAGTGGGCGATCGACAGCCTAATAAGCGGCGGACACCTACGAGAACACGAGGGTCATATTTTGCTGGGGTAACTGGCAATGAGTCTGGCCAATACCTCAATTGTAGTCTCGTGCATCTTCAATCAGCTTGCCATCGTCAGGCAATGTGCCTCCTTCAACAAACCGAACGTCAGCGCGCAGACGAGTCACGTCTCTGACTGCATCCGCAACCTTCAAGGCCAACCCTTCCGAAGACGCTCCGGAAACGAGCTCACAATGCAAGGTCATCAAGTCCTCACCGATGCGACCGGTGAGAATAACGCGCGCTTTTTTAATATCAGGGAATCGAGCACTCATTTGAGCGACCTGCCCCGGGTGCACAAACATACCTCGGATCTTTGCCGTTTGATCGGCGCGACCCAACCACCCTTTTATTCTAAGATTGGTGCGACCACATGCAGCAGGCTGGCTCACTGATTCCGGATCAAACGCAGATAAGTCTCCTGTGGCAAAACGAATCATCGGATACTCTTTGCCGAAGTGCGTCACGACGACCTCACCTGTCTCACCGATAGGCATAGGCGTGGAGCCGCCTGGCTCAACGATTTCGACAAGGACCCCTTCGTCAACGATCAAACCCTCTGATGGGTCTAGACTTTCATACGCAATCACGCCAAGTTCAGCGGTGGCATAGGCTTGACTCACTTTAATCTGATGCTGGGCAAACCATGTACGCAGCGAAGGCGTGAGGGCTTCTCCTGACACTAACGCTTTACTAACGATTGCGTTAGGCGACTCCTGTTCCAAGCATTTTTCGATCAGTATTTTAAGAAAAGACGGAGTCCCAACATAACCGTTTGGCCGAAGATGCAACATCGCTTGAACTTGTTGTTCCGTTTGTCCCACCCCGGCTGGAAACACAGTGCAACCAATTTCGTGCAGGCCGCCCTCGAGGATCCAAGCGCCAGGAGTCGCGTGGTACGCAAACCCGTTATGCACCACATCATCCGACTCGAATCCAGCGGCACGCAGCGCTCGAACTGCACGAAAGTAGTCGATTTGCATTCCCTGAGGCTCATAGATTGGCCCTGGCGATTGGAAAATGCGGCGAATTTGATCAAACGGGACTGCGAGCAACCCACCGAGCGGTGGCTCTGTCGCTTGTAGCTTTAGCAGATCCGCTTTTCTAAGTACTGGAAGGGCTGAGAATGCCTGCACGCTCTCTATTTGGCTAGGCTCAACGTCCGCTAATGTCTTGGAATAATACGGTGCATTTTTTTTTGCATGCGTCACGGCACTCTGTAGCGCGGCTAGCAAATCAATTTCGCGTTGTTTCGGCGCGCGAAGCTCTAGCGCAGTGAGATTCGTGATCATACAAGTCAACCTTGAATTTAAATAGAAAGTGCGAGTTTATTTCAACGGTTTGAAAGGCAATGCTCAGGCGAGCCAACGCTTTCGACGCTTATAGCTCTTGACTTCTTTAAACGATTTACGCTGTCCGCCACCCATACCAAGGTAGAACTCTTTGACATCTTCGTTGTTACGAAGCTCTGCGGCCACCCCATTCATCACAATGCGGCCACTCTCCATGATGTAACCATAATCAGCATACTGCAATGCCATATTCGTGTTCTGCTCAGCAATCAAAAAGGTAACCCCTTCTTTTTGGTTGAGGTCTTTAATAATTTCAAACACCTCTTCAACAATTTGCGGTGCCAAACCCATCGAGGGTTCGTCTAAAAGCATGACGCTCGGGCTTGACATGAGCGCACGACCAATCGCGCACATTTGCTGTTCGCCCCCTGAGGTATAAGCCGCTTGCGAAGTGCGTCGCGTCTTTAGCTTTGGGAAATATGCATACACTTTCTCTAGGTTTTCACTAATCTCATTTTTATTATTGACGATATATGCGCCAGCCAATAGGTTTTCTTCGATGGTTAAGTGGGCGAAACAGTGACGTCCCTCCATGACCTGCACCACTCCACGTTTAACGAGATCAGCAGGCGTGAGATTTTCAATGCGCTCTCCACGTAGCGCGATGGCTCCTTTGGTCACCTCGCCTCGTTCAGCCCGCAGAAGATTAGATATCGCGCGCAAGGTCGTGGTCTTGCCGGCACCGTTGCCGCCTAAGAGCGCCACAATCTGACCTTGGGCCACTTTCAAAGACACGCCCTTGAGCACAAGAATCACGTGGTTGTAGATAACCTCGATGCCGTTAACATTCAAAACGATAGGGGGATTATTCATGGACGGCACCTCTTCATTAGATATGAACCTACACCCGCTGGCCGAGTGACGACCAGCGGGACCAGCTTTAAGGCTGGCAGTCCTCCTTGGTGCGGCGGCTCATCTTCTTCTCCGCAGCATATTTCTCAGCTGAAGCCTTCACCATCGGATCAATCAGGCTCTTATCGGCTTGAAGCCAATCGGATGCCCAAACAAACTTGGCACCATCCCAAGTATGTACACGTGCCCATGCAGATCCCATGTGGTCACTGCAAGTCGTCGCGACCGGACGCATCACCCCTTTGAAACCTAAGGCATCCAGGTCTGCTTGGGTTAAGTTAAGATTTTCATAACCCCAGCGTGCTTGCTCTGGAGTAACGGGCTTGCCTTTCCCAAACTTTACCTGCGCGGTGTGAGCGCCTTCAACGGCCAACATAGCACCCACCACACCACGCATGTAGAGCACCTGGCCGACTTCATTACGCGGTCCAACTCCTTGATTCTTGTCGTAAACCATCGATAGGATTTGCTTAACGACATCAGATTGCGGCTCGGCTCCATGCTGCATCATGACAGCGCTGTAACCTTTCGCGGCAGCACCCACATCTTTCAAGTCAGGTTCCGCGCCAGACCACCAGGTGCCAAACATCTTTTCGCGAGGGTAGCCGACCGCAATCGCTTCACGGATGGCCGTCGGCGTCATCACGCCCCATGTTTGCAAAACCACATAATCAGGTCGTTGCTGACGCACTTGCAACCAGATGGCTTTCTGCTCAACACCTGGCGCAGGGATTGGTAGCAATTGAAGTTGAAAGCCGTGCTTTTTGGCGCGCTCTTCCATGATTGGCAAGAGTTCTTTGCCGAAGGGACTATCGTGATAGCCTACAGCAATCTTCTTACCCTTCATCTTGTCCCAGCCACCTTCCTTGTTGGCAATGTGCTGCAGCACAGTGTCACCAGCGACCCAGTAGTGTCCAATAAGGGGGAAGTTCCATTTAAAGATATCGCCATCGGCCGAATCGCTGCGGCCGTAGCCAGAGGTGATTATCGGAATTTTATCGGCAGGTATTTTTTCCGTTAAAGCGAAAGTAATACCGGTCGAGAGCGGCTGGAAAACGGTTGCTCCACCATGCCTGCCTTTCAGCCTTTCGTAACACTCAACGCCTCGGTCGGTCGCGTAAGCGGTCTCGCATTCCTCTACGAGAGTCATCACTCCGTTGATACCACCACGAGCATTCACAAGCTTCATGTAATCGGCGTAGCCGTTTGCGAACTGCGTTGCATTGGGTGCGACGGGCCCAGTACGACCGGTCAAGCTTGGAAAAAACTGTACCTTATCCTGAGCGATAGCCACCGAGGTGCTTAACACTCCAGTCAGCGTAACGGCTGCTAGCGCAACTCTTACGGAAATCTGTCGGAATTTCATGGTTTGTCTCCTATCAATTAAACACCAGTTAATGCAGCGAAAGCCTTAGGCCTCTGGGTGTGGTCAGAGTACTGAGGTAAAAAATCAGTGCGGGAACGGCCACAAACGCATTTTCTGTTTTCCAATGCTCCAAAGTTTGGCTAAACCATGGGGTTCCGCAATAAGAAACCAGACAATGAGTCCGCCAAAAATCATGTACTCCGCATGCGAAATCATTGCGGTAGAAACTGTTGCGCCAACAAGACTACCGACCCAAGGCAGAGCCTGATTGAGAAATATCGGTAGGACAACAATAAAAGCTGCTCCGAAGAAGCTCCCCATGATGGAGCCCATCCCTCCTATGATCACCATAAATAGCAATTGAAACGAGCGATCAATCGAAAACGCAGCGGGCTCCCAGGAACCTAGATGTACGAAAGCCCACAGAGCTCCGGCCACACCAATGATGAACGAACTCACCGCAAACGCACTGAGCTTGGCGTACATCGGTCGAATACCAATCACCGCAGCAGCCACGTCCATATCACGAATAGCCATCCATTCCCGACCGATCGCACCGCGCACCAAGTTCTTAGCCAAGAGCGCAAACACCGCGGTGAACGTCAAGCAAAACAGATACTTTTCTACCGGCGTATCAATTTGCCAGCCTAAAAAACTGAGATTGGATACAGCAACAGAGCCCGAAGAACTATTGTTGGTAAACCAATTGATTCGAGAAAATGCCCAGTCACAAAAAAACTGCGCAGCGAGTGTGGCGACAGCTAAATAAAGCCCCTTGACACGCAGGCTCGGCACACCGAAGACGATTCCAACCAGCATGGCAAAAAAACCACCAGCCAACAGCGCCAGAATCAGAGGCGCACCATCAATTCGAACAAAAACGTTATAGGCCATGTAGGCACCTACCGCCATAAAAGCCCCTGAGCCAAGCGAGATTTGGCCGCAGTACCCCACCAAGATGTTGACACCGATAGCAGCCAACGACAGGATGACAAAGGGAATTAGAATCGCTCGAAACAGATACCCATCTGCAAGAAAAGGAACTGCAAGGAACGCGAACGCAATTAAGGCGAGAACCGCCCAGCGATCTTGCGCGATCGGAAAAATCTGCTGATCAGCGCGATAAGCAATCTTGAACTGGCCGTTTTCTCTGTAAAACATGCGCGCCCCCTAGACCCGGTCAATGATTTTTTCACCGAACAAACCTTGCGGCCTGAACAGTAGGAACACAAGCGCTAAAACATAAGCGAACCAAATTTCTATACCGCCTCCAACCATCGGGCCCAAGTAAACCTCGGAAAGCTTCTCGCCGACTCCAATAATCAAACCACCCACAATTGCGCCGGGAACCGATGTCAAGCCGCCAAGTATGATGACCGGCAAAGCCTTCAGTGCTACGGTTGTCAAAGAAAATTGCACACCAATCTTGGATCCCCAGATAATGCCAGCAACTAACGCTGTGATCCCAGCCACAAACCAGACGATGACCCACATGCGGTTCAGAGGGATTCCGATGGATTGAGCGGCTTGATGGTCGTCGGCCACCGCTCGAAGCGCTCGACCTGTTGTAGTTTTCTGAAAAAACAACGAAAGCACGGCCACGAGCGTCGCAGCGATTAACGCAGCAATCAAATCCTCTTTGTTGACTAACAAACCGCCTTGAAATACGTTATCCAAGACAAAAATAGGCTCTTTAGGCATACCCACGTTGATTCGATAGACTGCGCTACCAAAGATGGTCTGCCCAAAACCGTCAAGAAAGTACGTGATACCTAATGTTGCCATTAGCAGCGTGACAGCTTCCTGATTGACTAGGTGGCGCAACACTAAGCGCTCGACTAACCAAGCAAAAACCAACATGCAAAGTGCAGCCAACGCGAATGCAATGACATTGGCCAATACTTGACTTTCAAAACCTAGCCAAACTGGGACCCACTCAGAGAAGCGCGCCATCGCCAGAGCGGCAAATAGCACCATCGCACCTTGTGCAAAGTTAAAAACACCCGATGCCTTAAAAATAAGCACAAAACCGAGAGCGACCACCGAGTACAGCACTCCTGCCATCAGTCCACCAAGCATGGTCTCGAGGAAAAACGCCATCTATATCTCCGTGTTTAGTGCGACGTGCCCAGATAGGCTTGAATCACCTCATCATTCGTGCGAACTTCTTCGGGGGCACCGTCACCAATCTTTTTCCCGTAGTCCAACACCACCACACGATCACTAATATCCATCACCACGCCCATATCATGCTCGATCAGGACAATAGTTGTCCCGAACTCATCCTTAACGTCCATGATGAAGCGACACATATCTTGCTTTTCTTCGACGTTCATACCCGCCATGGGCTCATCAAGCAGCAATACCTGTGGCTCCATTGCAAGCGCACGCGCTAGATCTACGCGTTTTTGTAACCCATAGGGAAGTTGGCCTACCGGGATTTTTCTGTAAGCCTGAATCTCTAAAAAATCAATGATGTGCTCAACTCTCTCGCGATGAATAATTTCTTCACGTTCTGCGGGACCCCAACGCAGTGCTTGCAACAGTATGTTGCTCCGGATGTGCAGGTTACGGCCAGTCATGATGTTGTCGATCACGCTCATCCCTTTGAAAAGTGCCAAATTCTGGAAGGTACGTGCGATACCCATTTTGGCAACTTGACGGCTATTCATATGACTAAATGTTTGACCACGAAAAGTAATTGATCCCGACTGAGGTGTGTAAACACCATTAATACAGTTCAACATCGAACTTTTTCCAGCACCATTTGGACCAATGATCGCTCGAATCTCATGCTCTTTGACATTAAATGAAATGTCTGTAAGTGCCTTGACGCCTCCAAAGCTTAGGCTGATATTTTGAACCTCTAAAATGACATCGCCAATTTGCCGAGTTGCCATTAGCAGTCCCTGCTATTTGAAAATGTAGGGACATCATGCACCTTCAGCGTAGCCGAGACCACGCCCTCGCGTCCGTCTTCAAAACGCACTTGTGTCGCAATGAACTGCTCAGGCAATCCGCTATAAATCGCACTGACTAGCGGGGCATATTTATTCTCAACGAAGCCACGCCGGACTTTGCGAGTGCGCGTCAGCTCATCGTCGTCGGGATCGAGCTCCTTGTGCAACACAAGAAACTTAGAGATCTGAGCATGTCCAAGCGTGATTTCCTTGGATAGCTCCTTGTTCATCTTTTCAATACAGCTGCTAATTAGTTCAGCAACGGCTTGATTACCCGCCAAATCGACGTATCCACTGTACGCAATGTTACGCCGCTCAGCCCAGTTACCAACAGCTTCAAGATCGATATTCACAAAGGCGCTGATGGTTTCGCGACCAGAACCAAATACAACAGCCTCTTTGATGTAGCTAAAGAACTTTAATTTATTTTCAATGTACTTCGGTGCAAACACCTTCCCATTTGCGAGCGTCGAAACATCTTTGGCTCGATCAATGATCCGCAGGTCCCCATCGTTATCAATGACGCCGGCGTCACCTGTGCGGAAGTAGCCATCCGCATCGAACGCCTCTTCGGTTGCGGCGTCATTCTTACAATAGTGATCCATCATCGATACACCGCGTACCAAGACCTCACTGTTTTGCCCAATCTTGACCTCAACTCCAGGCGAAGGTTTTCCTACAGAGTCGTATTTGACCTGACCATCACGTTGTATACAGACATAGGCGCAAGTTTCAGTCTGCCCATAGAGCTGCTTAAGGTTCACCCCGATTGACCGATAGAACCTAAAGAGATCTGGACCAATTGCTTCGCCCGCGGTGTAGGCGACGCGTATATTGCTCATACCAAGATTATTTCGTAACGGCCCATAGACCAATAGATTACCTATAAAGTAAAGGATTCGCTGACCAACCGACACAGCCTTGCCGTCTAGCAGCTCGGCGCCGCAACGGCCGGCGACCTGCATAAAGAAATCGAACATCTGTCGTTTGATACGACCGGCGTCCTCCATGCGAATAGTGACAGAGGTGAGAAGACCTTCGTATACGCGAGGTGGCGCGAAATAATAGGTCGGGCCAATTTCCTTCATATCCGTACTAACGGTCTCGCGGGCTTCCGGGCAATTAACTGTAAAGCCCGAGGCCAGGCATTGGGCCATCGAGAATAGAAAATCGCCTACCCATGCCATTGGCAAATACGCCATCACACCATCTGCTGGCGATAACGCATCCACCTCACAGGAACCTCGACCCGCGCCAATCATGGAGGCATGGGTTTGACATACCCCTTTAGGCTTGCCAGTGGTCCCGGATGTATAAAGAATGACGCTCACATCACTCGACTTGCCGAGAGCGACTTGCATGTCAAAAAAATTAGGTTGTGATTGGTTATAAGCGCGCCCTTGACTGAGTAGATCATCAATAAAGCAAAGGCGTTTGTCGTCGTAGGCTCGCATCCCTCGTGGATCAAGATAAAAAATATGGCGCAGCGCGGGTAGGTTATCCGCGATCTCAAGCAACTTATCGACCTGCTCTTGATCCTCTGCAAATGCAAAGCCGATCTCGGCATCCTGCAGCACATAAGTCATTTCAGTTGCGACGGCATCTTGATAAAGCGGGACGGGCGTCCCACCCAAGGCATGGGCGGCTAACATCGCCTGGTATAACCGCGGCCGGTTATCACCAATAATGCCTAACGTCACACCGCGCGTAAAACCTTTACTGGCCAGTCCACAAGCGAGTTCGCGCACTTTAATCGCAGCTTCTGACCAAGACTCTGTTTGCCAAATACCTAAATATTTCTCGCGGTAAGCCGGGTGAGCAGGTCGCACACGCGCATGCTCGAGCAACAACCGAGGAAATGTTGCCTCAAGTAATTGACCAGCGTTGTGGTGTGACGGACTAGGCATGCTTAAGTGACCTCCGTTTTGACATAAGTATGCCCCTTTTATAGGTACGCGACATTGAAACGGGCTGAGCTTGCATGAGTCTTACGCTGTTATACAGCCTCTGATCGCATCGATAGGCTTGCTGCTTCGCAGCAAACTGATTTTTTTTGCGGTGTACTACCAACTTCTGTGGTCTAAAAATCTAATTAGCTATCGCTGATTTGCATCCCGCCGCTAGCCCAGTGATAGCCCAACAAAAAAGCCCAACCTTGTGAGTTGGGCTAAGTCATTGATTTTACTGGTGGCGCATCCCTGATTCGAACAGGGGACCTGCGGATTATGATTCTGTCGCTTTAACGGCATCACGCATTTTGATTAAGTCCTCAGCGGTAAGTCGCACGTCTTTGCCATCGACTGACACCAAAATGCTCGTATTTGTTTTAATTGCTAGGTCCTCAGCCGAACGCGCTGCGCGCAACATGGCTGCGTATGATCCAGCCAAATCAGGATCAGAAGACTTGCGAATGTCTTTTGGATTCATTTATCGCTCCAATCAATGAGCTTAGGAGGGCGTACATAACTATCGTAAAGTGCCCACGAGTCTACAACCTTACTATAGCGAGTATGAAAATTATGCAACCCTGCTTTAAAACGCCTGCGAATCACTAGTTCTGGAATATTGTGCCCACCCTGAGCCACCCTACCAGCTACCCGTTGAACTGCAACATCATCAGTTGGCAAAGATAAAAACCATAACTTGATTTGATACCCTAGCCGATGCCAAGACTCAATCTTACCCAAATACGCCAAACCTGAGAGCGTCGTTTCGAACGCAAAGCTTTCGCCCTTGGCAACGCAAGCATCAATTTCCTTCAACATCAAACGAGCCGCCTTTATGGCAGCAGTCTCTGGGTTAAATGGCGCCAAACCTGCCGCAATCAAATCCGCGTTGATAAATCTTAGGGTGAGCGCTTCTGCCGGCAAGAAATCACGTGCAAACGTGGTTTTGCCCGCACCGTTAGGCCCTGCGATGATGATGATTTTTTTCAAGTTCAACTTGTATTGGGATGCCTAGTCAATCTGTAGGCTTGACCTGCCTACCTGAGTTTATGCTCGTCAGGCTCGTTTGCCAACCGTCACCCCTGAAAGTGGGGTGGAGTCTTCCTTTCGTTCTGATCAAATTATGGCGGGAATTGCACCCGCTAGAGTGCCACCATGCCGGGCGCAAATAAAAAAAGGCTCACATCGCTAGGAGCCTTGATTTTACTGGTGGCGCATCCCTGATTCGAACAGGGGACCTGCGGATTATGATTCCGTCGCTCTAACCGGCTGAGCTAATGCGCCATTTTTTGGGCAATTTCACCAAAGACCAAGATTTTAACATTTTTTGCCTAACTTCGCAGTTTGTCTAGCCCCACTTGGCTAGCCCGGCCCTATGTCAAAATAGCCCCAAACAAGCCAACGCCCATCACAACACTCGAGACGCTCCATGACTGAACCGATTTTGACCTTTTCACGCACCCCGTCTGACGCAAAAATCACACTGCCGGCGGGCGCCACTGACTCGCATGTGCATATTTTTGGCCCTAGCAGCAAGTTTCCATACGCTGAATCGCGGGGCTTTACCCCAGTTGATGCACCCAAAGAAGCTCTTTTTGCTTTACACAAAAAGCTAGGCATTGATCGTTGCGTCATCGTGAACACCCTTTTACATGGTTACGACAACAGCGTGGTTGAAGACGCGATGCAGGCCGCCAAGGGGCGCTATCTAGGCATTGCGCTAGTCAAAATCGACGTTACCGACGCCGAACTGAAGCGCTTGGCCAGCGTGGGTTTTAGAGGTCTACGGTTTCACTTTATGCCAGGCTATAAAGTGCATGAAACACCCGAGCAAATCATCGCGTTAACCAAACGTCTTGAGCCGCTAGGAATGCACTTGCAGCTTCAATTGCATGCGCAATATGCAAAAGACTTAATGCCTTTGCTTAAGCAATCAGCGGTGCCAGTGGTGATGGATCACATGGGTCGGGTGGATGCCAATCTGGGGATCGACCACCCGCATTTTCAAGATTTTTGCCGATTGTTAGAGTTACCTGGCTTTATGGTTAAGGTCAGCGGCATTGATCGCATTGATTCAGAGCCTCCCTACCAACAAGGCATCCCGTTTGCCAACTATTTGGTGCGCAACTATACCGATCGTTGTGTCTGGGGCAGCGACTGGCCGCATCCTAATCACACTCACGTGCCCGATGATGGCGAACTGGTGAGCTCGCTGGCTGCGATTGCGCCCAAGCCTGATGTGCTACATCAATTGATGGTCGACAACCCACAGCGTTTATATCGTTTTTCAGCCTAAGGATCAGAACATGTCAAACCGTCTTGAAGGAAAAATCGCTTTAATCATGGGCGCGGGCTCTGTGGGCCCAGGCTGGGGAAATGGTCGGGCGATTGCCACACGCTTTGCCGAAGAAGGCGCCAAGATTTATGGCGTGGATCGTGAACTCGAACGCATGACCGAGACCATCGCTAACGTAAAGGCCACGCATAGCGAAATTGAAACCAGCTTTTGCGACGTCACCAAAACCGACAGCATCCTTGAAGCGGTTAACGCTTGCATCAAGCGCTTTGGGCGGATTGATATTTTGGTCAATAACGTGGGTGGTTCGGCTGCGGGTGGCCCGGTTGAAATGTCTGAAGAGGTTTGGGATTCGCAGGTGGATAGCAATCTGAAAAGCGTCTTTCTAACCTGCAAGCATGTGCTACCCCTCATGGAGGCGCAGGGCTCGGGCGGCATTATCAATATCGCCTCAACCTCGGGCATTCGCTGGACAGGCTCGGCACAAGTCGCCTACGCCGCCACTAAAGCCGGCGTAATTCAGTTGTCGCGTGTGGTCGCCATGCAGTATGCCAAAAAAGGTATTCGGGTCAACACAATCATCCCGGGTCAGTTGCACACACCGATGGTTGAGTTTCGCTTGGCCGGTCAGCGCGCAGGCGGCGACGTGAGTCAGTTGCTTGAACAGCGCCAATCGCGCATCCCCTTGCCTTTTATGGGTGATGGGCGCGATACTGCCAACGCGGCGGTGTACTTGGCGTCAGACGAATCTCGGTTCGTTACCGGCACAGAGATTTTGGTCGATGGCGGTATGTCGGCGCGATGCAGCTAGCCAAGCAATTAGCGAAGCAGCAAGCCGTGCAATGTACCGAACGCGTAACGTTGCAATTAAGCTTGCAGTCACTCAAAAAAGGATCTTCATGACTTATCAAACATACAAACAACAACGCACTGCGTCTGTTATCTCAAAAAAAATCTATGGTCTGCTTGGCACCTTAGCAATTGCCTTAACTGCAACTACCAGTGTTGCGCAAGCTCAGTCACTGCGCATGATCGTGGCGTTTCCGCCAGGCGGTCCGGTTGATTTTGTTGCGCGTAGTATTAGCGAGCAATTAGGCAAAGAGCTTAATCAAACCGTCATCGTTGAAAACAAGCCTGGTGCAAACGGCATCATCGCCGCCGAGTACGTGATTAAGTCGCCGCCCGATGGCTCCGTTATTTGGTTTAGCAGCACTGGGGCGGTTGCCATCAATCCTGGTCTGTATCCCAAGTTGCCCTACAACACCGAGCGCGATCTGGCACCCGTATCCTTAGTCGCGCGCAATGACGAATTGCTAGTGGTCAGCCCAAAAAATCCCGCAACGGGCCCGAAAGACTTTATTGAAAATGCGATGAATACGCGCACAACCATGGCGAACTCGGGCATGGGTAGCGTGCCGCACCTTGCCGCTGCGTTGTTAGCTGCGGCTACCAAAGCAAACCTGGTGGATGTTCCGTATAAAGGCGCTGCACCAGCGATTACGGATGTGATGGCTGGCCACGTCGACGCGTTTTTTGGAGACGTACCTGGGTTGATTAATAACATTCGTGCCGGCAAACTCAAGCCGATTGCGATGGCCGCCGAAAACCGCCACCCTTTATTACCCGAGATCAAAACATTTAAAGAAATCGGTGTTGAAGGGGTTGATTCAGACAACTGGTACGCGATCTTTACCAATAAAAACACGCCACCAGCAACCATCGCACTCCTCAGCGCTGCGATCAAACGCACGCTTGAAACTGAGTCAGTGAAACAACGCCTTTTAAACTCAGGCACCTTGCCTGCAAGTTCAACGCCGCAAGAACTTGCAGCATTGCTGAAAAAAGACTCAGAAAAATGGGCACGCGTGATTCGTGAAAAAAACATCAAGCCTGACTAAGTCATCAGATCTGAATATCTAGGCCATCAGATCTGAGTCGCTAAGTCATCCGATCTAAATAGCTAACTCATCAAATCTAAACAGGTACGCGCAATCACTTTGGTTGCGCGTCTGAGATCCTCAAGCTCTAAGCGCTCATCAGGTTGTTTAGCGCGACTTTCTTCAACGGTGCGTGGCCCTGCACCGTATAACACTACGGGTATACCGGCCTCGCAATAAAGGCGAGCATCGGCATACAACGGTGTGCCGCAGGCGGACACGTCTTCGTTAAAAATAGCCTTTGCGTGTTGTCGTAAGGCGCCCACGAGGGCGTCGCTACCGGCTAAAGGTTTGAGGGCACGTGCTAGCAAAATTCTGCGGGTCTGTACCGTGATGCCTGGCAGGGCTTGCCAAGTTTTTTCAATGGTGTCACGCAGGCTTTGTTCAACTTGCGCTGGATCTTCTTCGGGGATCATGCGGCGATCAAGCTTAAGCACCACTTTGCCAGGGATGACGTTGGTATTGGTACCGCCGTTAATTAAACCGATGTTTAAGTACGGGTGATTGATCCCCGGTACTTTGCTGGTGATCGACTTGTAGGTGTCATTTAGCGCGTACAAGGCGTTCATGATTTTGACTGCGGCTTGCAGCGCATCGACCCCAGAGGTCGGTACCGCTGCATGGCCCATCTTGCCGTTTACGGTGACTTCAAGCTGCAGACAACCGTTGTGGGCAGTGATGATTTGATAACTAAAGCCTGCCGCAATGGCGAGGTCAGGTTGTGTAAGCTTATTTTTGAGCAACCATCCAGGGCCGAGTTCGCCGCCAAATTCTTGGTCGTAGGTAAATTGATGCTCGATACTGCCCTTGATCGGTAACCCTAAAGACTCAAGTGCCCGCAATGCAAACAC
>JABMMM010000280.1 GCA_013205565.1 Alcaligenaceae bacterium
TGTAGCGATAGCAATATGGCGGGCTGTGCGTGGCGGTGTTCGATCTATTTGACCGAGCGCAAAGACAAGACGTTTTCGCTTGGGGCAAAGTTGGTTATACCCGACGATCCGGGCTATCGCATCCCTGTCATTTACCCCCTAGGTAACGGGTCTCAGCTAAAAAAAGCAATCGAGGATTTATACACTTATGTGATGAGCAATTGTGATGCCGTCACAATTGCTAACAATTCAGTTACCAAAAAGACGTTACTGAAACACTTTTATCGATAGAAAGCGTCATGATGTTGGCTTGAATTGGGAATTAGTATGTACCACTACCCAGACGGAGGCCTTCGCAATATTTGGTTGGCGAACGGCTATGAACGCGTGGAAACTCCTTACGGTAAGGCTTTAATTATTCAAGACTTGCCTAGTCTAACGCGAGCCATCTGCAAGGCCTTGATTCGTAAAAATAGCAAATTAACGGGTGCAGAATTTCGGTACTTGCGTCAGGCTATGCTCACGTCCGAGGCATCGCTTGGGCGGACATTGGGTCGCACGGACCAAGCGATCGCGGGCTGGGAGAAAAACAGCAAGGTACCAAAATTTGCAGATCAAATGTTACGAGTGGTTTACGCCGCTCACGCAGTTAGGTTTTGCAGCGGCAAACCTTGCATTGACCAATCTGTGTGAAGTGGTTTACGATGATTTCAATACGGTCCGCTCCTCTACGTCGAAAGACGCACGAGCGGGTTTTCTTTTTTGTGGCCCCAAAATTGATCTCGACGTACAGCAAACCATACCTTTCTTTTCAACAGCAACTGGCGCTGCTCAAAGCCAGAGGGCTTGAGGTGCATGACAACGCAACCGCGCTAGCTTATTTGAACCGAATTGGCTACTACCGCCTCAGTGCATACTGGTATCCGCTTCGAGTCCCGTTAATTATTCAAGATCAGCTTACGCAAAAAATCGAAATTATTAGGCAAGACCAGTTCAAATCAGGAAGCAGCTTTGAACACGCATTAAAACTGTATGTATTCGATAAACGCTTGCGATTATTACTCCTTGATGCCATTGAGCGTGTTGAGGTAGCTATTCGAGTGGATATTGCAGATACGCTAGGAGCACGAGACACCTTCGCTCACATTAACTCAGACATGTTGCATGGCAGTTTTACAAAAAAGGTAAAGAGTAGTGGGCAGACCGCCTATCAAGAATGGCTTCAGAAATACAATATGGTTCTTGCTCGCTCGAAAGACGACTTTTTCAAGCACTGCAAACGAAAGTATGGGTTGCCTTTGCCTATCTGGATATCTGTTGAGATCTGGGACTTTGGCATGCTCTCAATGTTCTACCAAGGCATGCAAGCTGTCGACAAGTCCAGCATTGCAGCCAAGTACGATATCCAAAACTTCCAAGTGATGGAAAGCTGGTTGCGGGCATTGAATTTTGTGCGAAACGTTGCGGCGCATCACAGCCGTCTATGGAACAAAAATCTCGTTGATCAGCCCAAGTTTCCTAAGCTAGGAGAAATTGTCGCTTTTGACCCTATCGTCAATGATCTTCGGATCTCTAATGAGGTCGGCACTCGTTTGTATGGTGTGGTCTGCATCTTAATTCATCTACTCAAGGTCATTAGCCCGAATTCTTCTTGGCGAGACCGTCTTCGACAAATGATTGATCAGTTTCCACCGATACCTTCTCTGTGCGTTGCCGATATGGGATTTCCGCAGAGGTGGCAAGAGCATGATTTCTGGCGCTGATTTCTAAAAATGCATCACTCGCGTCTAGGTGTGCCATTGTTGATTAGGATTCAGGTGATGTACGATCACGAGGCCAACGTATTTATTGCTACCAGCACAGATTTGACAGGGTTAGTCGCTGAGGCCTCTAGTCTCAATGAGCTAATGTTTAGTGCTTATGATTGTGCGGAGATGCTGATTGAACATACGCTGTATCAGCCGCTCAAACGCACCGCTACGGTGATGTGGGATGGCACTATAGAACGAACCATTAATTTTGTGACGCCATGAATCTATGTGAAATCGGTGCGCTAGTGCAAAGCCGTCGAGCACAACTTGGGTTAACTCAGGTACAACTGGCGCGAATGTCTGGCCTGTCGCGTGCAACTGTAAAGCAACTTGAGGGCGGTACGCTTAAAGAGGTCGGTGTCACCAAGTTGTTAGTTCTATTTGACCTGTTGGGCTTAGACATGACCACTTGGCAGCCAAGGCAACTGCGTCATGCTCTGCAAATGGCCAGTCAATCTGCCAGCGTGAGTTACAAAACGGTGATGCAAACTAAAGAACTGCAAACGGCCCTAGTGTCAGGGGTTGTACCGGCTAGTTTGGTTGCTCATATCGCCACATTTTTAGACGAAACGCCGCTCACGCTCTTGGTGGCAGCGGTTCAAGAAGCCTCGCAGCGCGGAAGAGTGCCAATGAAGTTGATCTGGCGGCATCTTGAGCAGTGGGCAATTGAGTTTCAATCGCCCCGTGTAGTGTGGGCTAAATAATTTAAGCTAAATCCAAGTGTGCTCAGGCCCAAGAAATTGTTAAGTAGCTAGAGTTGATTATGAAAGAAATCATCAAAGAATGGGGCAATAGCCCCGCGTTGCGATTGCCTAGTTCAGTCATGGAGCTCGCCCAGTTAAGGCTAGGCCAGGCTGTCAACATCAATGTTCATAATGGCAAGATTATTATTGAACCGATTGTGCCTAAACAAAAACGACTTGACGAGTTATTAGCCGGAATCACGTCTGACA
>JABMMM010000281.1 GCA_013205565.1 Alcaligenaceae bacterium
CAGACATTCATCAAAAAACAGCTAAAAAACTGGGCTATATCCTGTGCGAGCTTGATCGCGCTAACTTGTATCGCGCCTGCAAACGCACAAACCTTAGAGTTCGCCTCAGTATTTCCTGAGTCAGACTTCTCTTCGCTTTCGGTCAAGCACTGGACAGAGGGCGTCACAAAAGCTACCGATGGTCGCATTAAGTTTCGCATCCATTGGTCCGGCAGCTTAGTGGGCAACAAAATGGTCGATGCCATGCGCGATGGCGTGGTTGACGCAGCCTTATCGTTTACGCCCTATGTATCTGGTGAAATCATTGATTTGGCTGGGTTTGATGTTCCCTTCAGTTTTCCGCTCGACCCTAAAGGCCTTGGTGCCTTCAATCGCGAGGTCTTGCCTCTTGTCGATAAAATCTACGAAAAAAGAGGCTCGCGTGCCGTCTCTGCACCACCCTCGTTATTGCCCGACCCAATCACGTGCAGAGATCGTTTTTTAAGCGGTCCTGAGCAATGGAAAGGCGTCAAGCTTCGCACTGCGGGTCGCTGGCAAGCCGAGACAATCAAGCGCTGGGGTGGGAGCCCCGTCGTCTTCGCTCCCGCAGAGCTGTATAACGCGCTCGATCTGGGCACAGTGAACTGCACGCTCATGATTTACAGCGGAATATTGTCTTTAAAGTTATATGAACCCGCAAAATTCATTACCCGTGTTGATCATTCAATCGCGTTTGCAACCATCAACATCAGCAACGATCGCTGGAAGCGCCTGTCTGAGGCAGATCGCGCAATCATGCTGAAAGTCGGCCAAGAGACGATGGATTGGGGGCTCATTGCCTATACACAGGGTTACGAACAAACGATGAAAACTCTTGGAGAACGCGGTGCGAAATTCTGCGTACCTAAACAAGCAGAATTTGATCGCTTAGTTGCCGCGGCGACGGATGTCTTCGACAAAGAGATTTCTCCCAAGACGAGTGCAGACGGTACGCGCATTATTGAAGTCATCAAACGCTATCGTCCTCAAGTGTTAGCTCGACCAACAGTCGGCGATATTTCTGAATGCCCTTAAGATAAAACTTAGCGCGCGTTTGAACATGACTAAAACAAAACAACGGCCCGTCATCGTGACCGGCGGGAGCCGAGGCATTGGGGCAGAAATTGTCCGACTGCTTGCTGCGCGCAAGATACCGGTTTGCTTTAATTACACGAGCCGCATCACCGAGGCGCAACTGCTAGCGCGCGAACTCGAGGATCATGGTCAGGTATTTTGCATGGTGCAGGCCGACGTCTCAGAGCCATCCTCAATATTGAATCTTTTTGAGGTATGCGATGCAAAGTTTGGTGCGCTAGGTGGTTTAGTCAACAACGCGGGATTTGTGGGCAAAGCCGGCAGACGCATCGACACTTTAGACATCGACACTCTGCGTAAAACTTTTGACATCAACGTCATTGGTCCCATTCTTTGCGCCCAGCAAGCACTCAAGCGCCTCTCGACCAAGCATGGCGGTGGCGGCGGACGAATTATAAATGTGTCTTCGATCGCAAGCCGAACCGGCAGCCCGAACGACTGGGTTGACTATGCTGCATCGAAAGCCGCCTTAGATACCTTCACTTTGGGTTTGGCGCGCGAGGTAGCGAAGGAAGGGGTGCGGGTCACGGGAGTTGCCCCGGGCGGCGTAGCGACCAAATTACACGCCATTGCCGGTGCACCCGAACGCATAGAGCGCATGGCTCAGCTGACGCCGCTTGGCCGTGCGGCAGAGGCGAAAGAGATCGCTGAGGTCGTGATTTGGGCGCTTCTCGATGCCCCAGACTACGTCACCGGCACCACCATTGACGTCGCGGGAGGCTTATGAGTATTCAGCAAGTATTTTGGGCGCAGTTTAGAGATCGGATCTTTCGTCTGAATCACTTTCTGGCGATGGCATCAGGTTGGTTAGTGTTACTCATCACATTAATTGGTTGTTACGGAGTCTTTACACGTTACGTGCTGGGTACGCCAGACACCTGGTCTTATCCTGTCTGCGCCTATCTTCTTTGCTTTGTTGTATTTTTTGCAACGAGTCACGCGCTGCAAGAGGGTATTCATGTGCGAATTGATCTCTTACAAGAATGGTTTCCGGGTAAGGCCACACGTATCGCCACGACGATCGGCGACATTCTCACAACACTTTTTTTAAGTCTTTTTTTCTATCAGGTCTGGAAAGTTTTTTTTGAAGGCTATTCAACCTCACGCATCGATGAAACTGAATTAGCCTGGCCGGTCGCCCTCGTTCAGTGGTCAATGCCTTTTGGTGCGGGCTTGATGTTTATCACTCAGTTACTCGTGATTGCGGCGCGATTCATCGACGGACGCGAACTCCCTCATCAAGATAACTGGTAAGTCAGTGTAGGCACACCATTAAGGATATGCCATGGAATTCGGCTGGTTAGGTTTAACTCTGATTTTGTTTGCGTTTTTGCTTGTGTTTATGACAATCGGAATACCGGTCGCATTTTCAATGGGCATCACCGCGACCATTATGGTGTTTTTATTCCTGAACCCAGCGATGCTCATTCAAATGGCTCGTATGAGCTTTGTCGTATCGACGAGCCATCTATTTTTGGTCGCGCCGCTATTTGTCTTAATGGCGGGGGTCGTTTCACATTCTGACATTGCCGAACGCTCATATCTTGCAGCAACAAAATGGTTTAACCGAGTTCCGGGTGCCCTGCCTGTCAGCACGATTGTGGCATGCTCTGCTTTTGCCGCAATTTCGGGATCAAGTCCTGCCACCGCGGCAGCGATCGGCTATGCCTCGATTCCCGAGATGCTTCGGCACGGCTACTCAAAACGCATGGCAGTCGGTGTTGTCGCTGCGGGAGGAACCTTAGGGATTTTGATTCCGCCAAGCGTTGTCATGGTGATTTACGGCATTTTGACCGAAACCTCGATCGGCTCACTATTTATCGCAGGCATTGTGCCAGGACTTTTTCTGGCGGCTTTAATGATTACCTATGTCATATTAGAAAGTATGCGCGAAGGCACTGCCAAACCGCTTAACATCCGCGTGACTTGGGCTGAACGCTTTAGCTCGTTGACAGGTATTTGGCCAGTTTTGCTTTTGTTTTTAATCGTAATGGGTTCAATCTATAGCGGCTTAGCCACCACCACTGAGGCAGCAGCACTCGGTGCTTTGGGTGCCCTGCTTTTAACCATTCGTCGCCCAGATATGCGCCACGGCGGATTGAGCAAAGTCTTGCTCACTACCGCCCAGACGACCACCATGCTAATGATGCTGATCATTTTCGGCAGCTTCTTTGGGTTTGTGGTGTCTCGCCTGGGGATCGCACATGGCATGATCGAATCCGTCACATCGGCCAATCTGCAACCTTGGATGGTGCTTACACTTTATATCGTCGTACTTTTAATTTTAGGCTGCTTGATGGATCCAGCCTCGATGATGGTGATCACACTACCCTTGGCGTTTCCAGTATTAAGCAAGATGGGCTATGACCCCGTTTGGTTAGGCATCATCGTCACCATCGCGGTAGAAATCGGAATGATCACCCCTCCGGTGGGCTTAAACCTATTTGTACTGAAAGGAATCGTGCCTAAAGAGGTCACCATGACAGACATCATGGCAGGCTCTGCCCCCTTTATTTTAGTGATGCTTTTGGGGCTCTTGGTGGTCGTGCTGTTTCCGCAGATTGCTCTTTGGCTGCCTCAGATGATGGCCAAATAGCGAAGACATCACTGAATGCGAGCTGCATAACAGTGCGAGCTGCCTGACAACACGCGCACGCAGTCGCTTCAGTTAAGCTTTAGGCTGAGCCAGTCGCGCCCCAGCAAGCATCGCTGCAAACGCAAGCATCGAGGCATACGTCAAGGTTGAAAACCCCGTGAGCCCCTGCCCAATCGAACAGCCCATCGCCAACGCGCCACCGACTCCCATGAGCGTGCCTCCGCCCATATAGCGCAGCATCTCGCTAGGTGTTGCAAAGCCTTGCAACCGAAAAGTCTTAGACCACTTTGCTGCAACAAAAGAACCGAGCACGACGCCCGCCATCACCGTGACGCCGAACCCCAGCCGCATTCCCGTCGCAATCATTGTGTATTGAATCGTCTCGCCGACTGGCGCAATAAAGGTCAAGGAAGCGCTTGGCGCCGGCTCAAACTCGTCTGCCCCCAGCCAACCTGTCACGAACCAGCCGGCCGTAATCAACACGCCAACGACGATTCCGCTGATTAAATCTTTTTGATGCTTAAAAATTGAGCCACGCCAAAACACAAATACTAACAACGCGAGCACGAGCAACCCGATCAGAGCAAACCGTGTTGTGGCTTCAAATTCATACAGACCGTGTGCAGGCAAGGCCGTTGCCTGCGCCAGCATTAAACGCCCAGGGGCCAACAGTCCCGTCAACGTCATATAGGCCGAAATCCCCAAGCACAGCAGCACCGTAAAAGATCTGAGGTTACCCTGCCCTAACAACACCACTGCCCGCGCGCCACAGCCATTCGCAAGCATCATGCCGTAGCCAAACAGCATCCCACCCAGAATCACAAACAACCAAGAAGCGCCGTTGCCGCGATAAATCGAGGTGCTCAGATCGACCCACTCGTAAGCCGACAAGAGCTGAGCGCCCAAAACCGACACGACAAGCGCCAAAGCGAAGGCCTGAGCTTTTTGCCTGGCACCCGACTCCCAGCCACCTTTCAAGGCTCGATTTAGGCAAAAGCCCGACCACTGGCCATTGATCCCAAACAATAGACCCACAACCAACCCTGACCACAGCAATATTTCTCGAGCATCCATGAGCAGTTTCTATTTATTCGTTTACGCGGGCACATCCCGTCATCAGAGCCACCCGGGCACCTTGGCACCTGCGGCAAGCTCCGAATGATAGCCAGTTGCCGAAAAAGCACAAACAACGAATTACGCTCTTCTATATAGCTTAAGGTTATATACTGGTGGCGCGACCAAAACCAAGTCCACCGCGAGCGCCGGCTTAAATTTAGTGATTGACGGTGATACAAAAAGTAAGCCATCATCGAGGTTGACTTTAAAAGTTGCGTTTGACTGCCTTACCTAGCTAAATAACTAAGCTTTTTGACTAATGCCCCACTCCCCGGAGAGAAAAATGCGCGTTTTAAAACATTTATGTTTGCTGGCCCTGTCGTTGACGACCTGTACAGTGCTGGCGGTTGGCCCCGCCCCCGAGCCTCTCAAACAAAAAGAAGTGCTAACCATCGGCTACGTCAAGGTCGGTCATCTTTCGGCCATGTTGATGCTTGAAGAAGAACTCAAAAAATTCAATATCGAAGTCAAGCGCGCTGAGTTTGTTCGCTATGCCGACGCACGCACCGCGCTGCTGTCGGGCTCAGTCGACGTTTCGGCAGTTGGCCCAGGGGATTTGGCAATCGCCGCTGCGCAAGGCAGCAAAAATTTGATCGGGCTGACGGGTGTCGGCAGCTCGGCCAAATATCTGGTCGTACGCAAAGGCGTCAAGATCGATAACTGGGGCGATATTGCCGGTAAAAAAATCGCGATCGCACCAGGCTCAGCCGTTTGGTTTCAATGGGCAATGACCTTAATCGAAAAGAATATTCCGTACACCACGTTCTCGCCCGTGAATGTGCAAGGGGGTGGCACCGCGTTTGTGCAAGCCATGAAGCGTGGCGATATCGACGCAATGGTTTTGTGGGAGCCCTTTGAATCGCAAGCCGTCGCTGAAGGCGATGCTTATTTTGCAAAAAACCTCGACTACAGTCAGTCAAGCTCAGTCGGTGCCGAACTGGGAATGCTGGCCGCCTCGGGCCAAGCAATGAGCACTAAAAAAGAGTTGGTCCGCCGTTTCTTGTGGGCTTACTTGAACGCCGAGGAACAATTAGGCAAAAGCAAAGAAGCTTTTGCCGACGCGTATTCTAAATACACTGGGCTGCCCTTAAGCGTGACAAGCGAATCTGCAAAAATCATTACGCTCGGTGGCGTGCTCGACAAAGCGCAAGTCGCTCGCTTAGCCGAAGCTGCTTTCAAGCAAGGCATCGTACAAAAAAACGTCACGAAAGAAGCTGCCGAACTCTATGACGACAGCATGGCAAAAGATATCAAAAAATAAGCATCAGGATACTTTTAATGAAGCATGCGGTGAACGTCAAGCGCTTCGTGCTTGGTTTGTTAGTGCCCGGCGCAGTGCTTGCGCTGTGGCAAATCACGGGCAGTATGCCGAGTATGGCTGGCATCATGCCCACGCCCTTAAAAGTGCTTGAAGGCTGGCAACTCTGGATCTTTGGCCAGCCCGGTTTAGGCTTGAATCCCTATCTGGGCACTTGGGTGTCTAACGTCGAATATTCTTCGATGCGCGTCGCCCAAGGCTTTGCGTTGGCGGCTTTGATCGGCGTGCCTCTGGGCTTGTTGATTGGCTGGAGCAAGCTCATCGCGCAAATGCTCGACCCGTTGATTCAAAGCTTGCGTCCCATCCCGATCACAGCCTGGCTACCGTTCTCGATCGCGCTGTTTGGCATTCGGGATATTGGCTCGATTTTTTTGATCTTTCTGGGCGGCTTTTATGCCATTGTTGTCAACACCACGCAAGGCGCCCGCGATGTTGACCGCAACTTGGTGCGCGCGGCGCTGATGATGGGTGCCAATCGCGCGCAGTTGCTGTATCGGGTCGTGCTGCCGGCGGCGATGCCTTCTATTTTTACGGGCTTGCGCATCGGCTTAGGGATTTCGTGGACAGCGGTGATTGTCTCTGAGATGGTCGCGGTGAAGTCGGGTCTGGGCTACGTCTTGTGGGACGCCTATTACATGGGTCGTATGGATATCGTTCTGGCCGACATGGTGTCAATTGGCGCGATGGGGTTTTTAAGCGATCGCCTGATTGTGTTCCTCGAGCGCAGGATTTTGGTGTGGCGTATTTTACAAAGTCATTGAAGCATTTATGTCTAGAATTTCCATACAAAACGTCTGCAAAATTTACCCGACTCAACCTCCGGTCACGGCGCTCGATCATATCGATCTTGAAGTGGGTGAAGGTGATTTTATTGCGTTGCTAGGACCTTCGGGTTGCGGCAAATCAACGTTACTGAACCTCGTCGCAGGCTTTGAATTGCCCACGACAGGGCAACTGCACGTCAACGCCCAACCCGTACTCGCACCTGGCCCAGATCGTGGCGTGGTGTTTCAAGAGGCAGCCTTGTTTCCGTGGTTAACGGTTTGGGAAAACGTCATTTTTGGCCCGAAGGTGCAAGGCCTTGCAAAGGCCGAGTACGAAGCGCGTGCGCACGAAATGCTCGGTATCGTGGGCTTACAAGACTTCAAACAACATTTACCGGTACAGCTGTCGGGCGGTATGCGTCAGCGTGTTGGCATTGCCCGCATCCTGACGCTGGGTTCGCGAGTTTTATTAATGGATGAACCGTTTGGTGCGCTTGACGCCCAGACTCGACTCACCATGCAAGAACTGTTGCTCTCGGTATGGCAAAAACTGAAACCAACGATTATCTTTGTCACACACGATATTGATGAGGCTATTTTTTTAGCCGATAGCGTTTATGTGATGTCTACGCGACCCGGTCGCCTGCAAGAAAAACTGACGGTACCACTAGTACGCCCACGCAGCGTCGCCGACACGGCAAGCGAAGCCTTCACTAAGATGAAACTCGACGTTCTTAATCTGATTCGACACAACCATGGCTAATCCACGTATCCCCTATCGCTTTTCTGATGAAGGCCCACAACTTCAGCCACACCCTAAGGGTGCAATTCTGGTGCATTTAGTGGTCAACGTCGAACACTGGCAATTTGAAGCAAGCATGCCACGCACCATCCTCACGCCACCACATGGCAAAGAGACAGTACCCGATGTGCCCAACTTTAGCTGGGTCGACTATGGCATGCGTGCCGGTCTGCCCCGAATCATCAAAGCAATTCAAAGTCGCGGCTTACCGGCCTCGACCAGTTTTAACGCAGGCGTCATTGAGGCCTATCCGCAAGCGGCGCAAGCGATGCACCAAGCCGGCTGGGAGTTCGTTGGCCATGGCGTGCATCAAAAGGCGCTGAATCATGCTGACGGCGAAGAGACCTTAATTGCCACCAGTCTGGACATGATTGAAGCGTTTACGGGCAAGCGGCCCAAAGGCTGGTTAAGCCCTGGCCTGCGAGAGTCGCACGACACCCCCGAGATTTTAAAAACGCAAGGCATTGAGTACGTCTTTGACTGGGTGGTCGACGATGTACCGCACTGGTTGCATACCAAGCACGGCCCGCTGTTAGCGTTGCCTTACAACCTGGAAATCAACGACTCGATTATTTATGCCGTTGAAAAACATCAGTCAAACGAAATGTATCAACGCTTAGCCAATACCTTAAGCTTGTTTAAACGGGAATGCAAAATACAGCCTCGCGTCTTGTCGCTTGGCTTGCACCCACATTTGATTGGTGTGCCGCATCGCTTTGAAAGCTTCGAGAAAATGCTTGATCTGCTGCTGGCCACACCTGAAGTTTGTTTTGTGACCGGTCAAGACATCGCGCAATGGTACACAGCGCAAGTGCCACCGCCTTAAGCACCGCCGTGTGACGCAGACGATCGAGTCATTAACGACTGAAAACTAAGCGCGCACCGAAACCCAGCAAACAGAGGCCGGCCAGTTTTTCTAGAAGAAAACCAAAGCGCGGATTGCTGCGCATGCGTACCGCAAAAAAATGCGTGAGCAGCGAGGCAAGCGCGCCATAGGCAAACGCCAAAACCGCGATCGTGATCGCTAAGACGCCAAAGGTCAGCAAACCCCGTTGTGTCAGCGGATCAATGAACAACGGAAAAAATGCCATATAAAAGACAATCGCTTTGGGATTGAGCAAGGTGATGAAAAAGGCCTGGCGCAGGTAGTGATAGGGCTTGATATTCAAGATCGGGGCCGCGCCTTGTTTAGCAAACAACATTTTTAAGCCGAGCCAGGCAAGATAGGCTGCCCCGAGCCACTGAACAGCTTGAAAAGCGGTTGGATAAGCCGTCAATAGCGCAGCGACACCCGCAACAGCCAGCCAGCACAACACTTGATCACCCAAGATAATGCCCACCGTTGCAGCCAAGCCCGCGCGCCAACCACCTTTTGTCGTCGAAGTGATCAGCACCAGATTGCCAGGCCCCGGAATCAACAAAAAAATCGTGAAGGCGAGGACAAAAGCTTCGTAATCGGTGACGCCAAGCATTCGGACTCCCAGCTTAAAGTATTCTATTGTATTGAATATCCTTCTGATTGCCCTTCTGTTTCTTCATCCATTTTTTACTGTTGATACCATGACAACTCGCTTTCGACTTCACCTAGAGAATGGCCGGCTTCGCAACGAACTCTTTCACCTCACGCACGAGCAGTGGACGCAGGCCGCGGCAAGACACCCAGACCTTGCCAAACAAATTGACGTATCCGTAGGATGGGATGGCGACATCTTAGAAAATGCGCTGCAAGACGCTGATGCACTGCTTGCGGGCCCAATCGATCGCCCAAAAATCATTCAAGCAAAAAAACTAAAGTGGCTTCACACGACAGGCGCGGGTGTGGATCACCTGCTGCCGCTCGACTGGTTGCCCGAACAAATCACGGTCACCAACAGCAGCGGCATTCATGGCGACAAGACTGAAGATTTCATCAGCATGGCCTTGTTAATGTTGCACAACAAAATGCCTCAAATTCTTGCGAATCAAACCAACAAAATTTGGGACATGATTCATGAGTTCAATATCCGCGGTAAAACAGCGACGGTGATTGGCTTCGGAGACGTTGGCCGGGCAGCCGGCTTGGGCGCGAAACGGCTCGGCATGAAAGTGATTGCCGTGACTCGCTCTGGTACAGCGCAACCGCTTGCCGACGAAACAATCAGCGTGAGCCAGCTCGACACCGTTCTGCCTCGAACCGACTATTTGATTGTTGCAGCACCTCTCACAGCAGATACCCGAGGCTTAATCACCGATGCCAGAATCGCGTCGCTACCCAAAGGTGCAGGATTGATCAATATCGGCCGTTCACCGATTGTGGATTACGATGCAGTCATCAAGCACCTTACAAGCAAACAGCTCGATGGAGCGATCTTGGATGTGTTTGATAACGAGCCTCTTGATCCGAGCTCACCTCTTTGGACGACACCCAACCTAATCGTCACGCCTCACACCTCGTGCGACGCACCCGATTACACGCAGCGTGTATTAGATTGTTGGTTTGCCAACTTTGCCAAATTCATCACGACCGGACAACTCGACAACAAAGTGAATCGACAACTCGGTTACTAGACGCTTATTCAGGCTTGAGCTTGCCGGCAAACAACCAAATTGATGCAACGCACCAATTTATAACAAGTAGTCTGCTGCACGACCTAAAGAGCGGCGTTCTTTTGAAACGCTTAATATCAACGTGCAAGAATCGCCGCGCCACATTAGACTATGGCTACTAAAAGAGGATTGACTCGCTCGCTTTGACTGAGTGAAGCCTTTAAAAAATACTGCGTTCGCGCAAATAGGAGACTCGTTTTGCAACCGACAAATTTGACAGATCCGACCTATTTTCACAAGGTTGTTGACTGCCAGTACGCGTGTCCCGCCCATACACCGGTGCCCGAATACATCCGCCTGATTGGTCAAGGTCGTTATACCGATGCCTACATGGTGAATTGGGTATCGAACGTTTTCCCAGGAGTGCTTGGGCGTACCTGTGACCGTCCTTGCGAACCCGCCTGTCGGCGCGGGCGCGTCGAAGAAAACAATGGCGAAAAGCCAGAACCCGTTGCGATTTGCCGCTTAAAACGTGTGGCAGCCGATAACAAAGATCAAAGCGAGATCAAAGCGCGGATGCCTGCGATCGCGCCACCCAATGGCAGGCGAGTCGTCTGCGTGGGTGCTGGTCCGGCCTCGTTGACTGTTGCGCGTGACCTGCTGCCACTTGGTTACCAAGTCACCATATTTGATGCAGAGGCCAAAGCCGGCGGCTTTATTCGTTCGCAGATTCCACGCTTTCGTTTACCTGAGTCAGTGATTGATGAAGAAACCGATTACATCCTTGAAATGGGCGTTGACTTTAAAGCAGGTCAGCGCGTCGAGTCACTCAGTGGCTTGATGGCCGAAGGCTATGACGCGGTCTTTGTCGGTTGCGGCGCACCGCGCGGACGCGACCTTGACGTGCCCGGGCGTAAAGAAGCGGCTGCAAATATTCACATCGGCATCGACTGGCTAGCCTCGGTGTCGTTTGGCCACATCACCAGCGTAGGTAAGCGTGTCATCGTCTTGGGTGGCGGTAACACCGCGATGGATTGCTGCCGCTCTTCACGCCGCTTAGGCGGCACCGACGTCAAGGTAATCGTACGCAGCGGCTTCGAGGAAATGAAAGCATCGCCCTGGGAAAAAGAAGACGCCATCCATGAGGGCATACCCATCATCAACTTTCATGTGCCTAAAAGCTTTGAACATAAAAGCGGCAAACTGCTTGGCATGACCTTTGAAGTGGTCGAGGCCACCTATGACGATCAGGGCCGCCGTAGCTTAGTGCCCACGGGTCAACCTGATGTGTTTTTTGAATGCGACACGGTGTTGTTGGCCGTCGGTCAAGAAAACGCGTTTCCGTGGATCGACGAGGCCAGCGGTGTTGACTTTAATAAATGGGGCCAGCCAGTATTAGGCAACGACTCATTTCAGTCAACTTCACAGCCAAGCGTATTTTTTGGTGGAGATGCAGCCTTTGGTCCTAAAAATATTATTACCGCTGTCGCGCACGGACACGAAGCTGCCGTATCGATTGATCGCTTCTTAAACAAAGAAAACACCGAGAAGCGCCCCGCCCCCACCACGAATTTAATGTCGCAAAAAATGGGCATTCACGAGTGGAGCTATCAAAACGATGTTTCTAATGACACTCGCTTCAAAGTGCCATGGGCTGAGTCTGAAAAAGCGCTTGCCAACATTCGTGTTGAA
Source organism: Alcaligenaceae bacterium (assembly GCA_013205565.1). Lineage (GTDB taxonomy): Bacteria > Pseudomonadota > Gammaproteobacteria > Burkholderiales > Burkholderiaceae_B > Zwartia. The sequence continues at coordinate 11,928 of JABMMM010000281.1, forward strand.
GTTGAGCTAGGCTTTGATGCGGCCACGGCCTTTAAAGAAGCTAGTCGTTGCCTAAACTGCGACGTACAAACCGTGTTCAATGCCAAGACCTGTATCGAGTGTGATGCCTGCACTGACATCTGCCCCACAGACTGCATCACGTTTACACACAACGGCGAAGAGCCAGAACTCAGAACGCGTCTGCGCGCGCCTGCTCTTGAGCTTACGCAAGACCTTTACGTGTCCAGCGATTTGAAGTCTGGTCGTGTGATGGTCAAAGATGAGGATGTGTGCCTGCACTGCGGCTTATGCGCCGAACGGTGCCCAACGGGTGCCTGGGATATGCAAAAGTTTTTATTGACGACCACCAATGCTGGACCGCTGTCGCGCGATCAACAGGCAACCGGTTCAATTTTGGAGTCTGTATGAAGCCGATTGAAGCCGTCAATGATTTTGTCATTAAATTTGCCAACGTAAACGGCTCGGGTTCGGCCTCAGCCAACGAGCTCTTTGCCAAAGCGATTTTGCGTATGGGGGTACCAGTCAGCCCACGCAATATTTTTCCAAGCAACATTCAAGGTCTACCCACTTGGTACGAAGCTCGGGTATGCGAAAAAGGCTATCTGGGCCGTCGCGGCGGCGTAGACTTGATGGTCGCCATGAACCCGCAAACCTGGGACGCCGACATTGCCGAGATCGAGCCCGGTGGCTATTTGTTTTATGACTCAACTCGCCCGATACCCGAATCAAAGTTTCGTCCTGATATCAATGTGATTGGTATTCCACTGACTGAAATAAGTAACGCCGCCTATACCGACCCACGGCAGCGTCAGTTGTTTAAGAACATCATTTATGTTGGTGCCTTATCAATGTTGTTAGCGGTCGATGCAGAGGTGTTTGAAAAACTGTTTGCTGAGCAGTACAAAGGTAAAGAGGCCCTGCTCGACTCGAATATTCGTGCCTTGCACTTGGGTCGCGACTATGTAAAAAATAATCTAAAGGCACCACTTGGTATTCGCGTCCAACAATCTGACAAGATTGGCGATCAGATTTTTACGGATGGCAACAGTGCTGCGGCACTTGGCTGCGTCTATGGCGGTGCGACTGTGGCAGCCTGGTATCCCATTACGCCTTCCTCCTCCGTGCCCGAGGCCTTTCAAAAATATTGCGACAAATATCGTACCGATCCGAGCACGGGCTTGAACCGTTTTGCGATTGTTCAAGCCGAAGATGAGCTTGCGTCAATCGGCATGGTGGTGGGTGCTGGCTGGAACGGCGCGCGCGCTTTCACGGCAACCTCAGGCCCCGGCATCTCGCTGATGGCTGAGTTTATCGGTCTGGCCTACTTCGCCGAGATTCCGGTCACGATTATCAATGTGCAGCGCGGAGGCCCCTCAACCGGGATGCCGACTCGCACACAACAATCTGACCTCTTAGCTTGTGCCTATGCGTCGCACGGCGACACCAAGCACGTGATGCTCTTACCTGAAGATCCTTACGAGTGTTTTGAGTTTGCTGCGGTTGCTCTGGATTTAGCAGATCGACTACAAACACCGATTTTCTTTATGACCGATCTAGACATCGGCATGAATCAACGCTTGTCAAAGCCCTTTGTCTGGGATGATGCTCGCACCTACGATCGCGGCAAGGTCATGACGGCCGAAGAACTTGAGGCGGGCAAAGACTTTGGTCGTTATAAAGACGTTGACGGCGACGGTATCGCCTGGCGCACATTACCCGGCACCCATCCTACCAAGGGCGCGTACTTTACCCGCGGCACGACCCGCGATCCCTACGCACGCTATTCAGAACGTGGCCCAGATTACATCTACAACATGGAAAGGTTGCTGCGTAAGTTTGCCACCGCCGCAGAGTTAGTGCCACAGCCGCTGTTTGACAAGGCACCTAAAAAGACCCAGTTAGGCGTGATCTACTTTGGCTCGACCAGCCCTG
>JABMMM010000282.1 GCA_013205565.1 Alcaligenaceae bacterium
GCCTCAACCTCTGCGGCGCGCATAAACGGGGCGAGTACGTCTGACATATGGCGAGGCATCACATTGACGCCAAACTTTTTCAGCGTCGCAAAGGCGATCACTTGCGCCGTATCCAAGACATAGCGGGCTAACGGGCGCCCATTGGGTGACCATTTCACTTGGATAGCCACCCCAGCCCCAGCCTGAATGATTAGCGCGGGATACAGTTTTTCAAGGTGATGAATATCACGACGAATTTGTGTTGGGAAGGTGCGCGGCTCACTACCGGGCTCACGAAACCGTACAAGACGCTCGCAAAGGTCGCTCACCGTCACACTGTTGCCATCTTGAGGGATCGCGTCGATCACAGCCTGAAGGCGGTGCTGGCGTCGGACGGGCATGCTTGAGCTCCGGAACAGGTAACCACATTAGTGTGCTACCTAATAGACGGCTTGACAACCAAAATCCAACAAACCGAATGACAACCAAAAACCACATCGGGCTCATCAACCGGACCGCGAACGCTCAAAAACCTTTGGCGGCTCGCTCCCAAAACCCAGATTCATCGTGGGCCGCGTTGAGCATAGCCGTCTCTAAACGTAAACAACACAACTCAGCCTCAGGAAACCTGAACGTGCCATCGGGGTACTCAAGAAAGTTGAGCACTGACTGACACTCAGGCAAGTTTGGATCGAAGAGAACATCAATATAGATCTGCCCGCGGTAACCCGGCATCCCATTAACGCTAGCGATTGGCCCACAAAGATCCCATTCGATCTGATTCGAATCCAGCCAATCAATCAGAGTCTGGCGAATCGGCAACTCTCGCCAATGAACGCGTGACCTCGTTAAAGTCGCCGAAGCGCTTATTGGTGTGTCGGGATCGTTAAAGAGCACAAACAAAACGTCGCGCTGTTTTTTGCGAGCAATCGCGTCAATGTGTTCAATCAAGACAGGCATAGGCTAAATCCTTTTTACAATAAACAATGGTGTTCGTGCTGGCTTGTCTGCAAACAGTCAGGCGGCATTTTCTCAAAGGGCTGAGCCGCCCAAGTATCAGACCTAAGGCGACTAGCCGGCGCGTTATTGCGCACGATCGGCAGGCTAGCGGCTGACTCTGCCCAACTACAGTAATAAATTCGATCGACTTTCTCGAGCGTCATTTTGGGCTCAAGCACATAAGCCAAATTTTGAAGATTATTTAACACCTTACGCGCAAAGCTTTCAGGCAACTCGTCGCCGCGATGCTCATGCTCGAGCAGCTGAACCAGCCTGACGTGCGAAATCGATTTGCCAGGTGCAGGCAGTAGATTTAGAAGATCCCAAGAAAGGCGAAAACTCATGAGCAATCCTTTGTAGAAGGTTCACAAAAAGTGTTGCAGCCTAGGCACTGCTGCGTCAGACCTCACTATGCCTCAAGGGTGCTACAAAAAGTGTCGCAGTCGTTATTGAAACAAGGTTCTATATAGACAATCACTAAATCGTTCTACATAGACAATCACTCAAAGATAAGCAACTCGCCTCACGGCCGCTGTGCATTGACAATTAATTCGTCCAAAGCTAATTTAGACCCCTCACTTACAACATTCATTTGCTCAGTTCGTGAAAGATTTCTCTTGACAATTAATTCGTAAAAAAGACAGTTTTTGAAGGTGCTGTTTCAGCAACAATAATCTCGATCAATGTTCGATTTATCTTGACAATTAATTGGTCTAAAAGCTACAATGGGGTCTAGGTCATTAAGACTAAGAAACAATAAAAAAACTAACAAATACCTTGTAAAAACTACCGTTACCTCTTCATTCAACGCACGACAACAGCACTGCTTTCGCTACAAAACAGCACGAACATTTTCGTGACTGCTGACTTAGTACGTTCAGCTATTTCTTATTAACTGCCGTTAACTTGATGAGATTTTTTCAACCATGATTCGTTCTGTTCTCGACGCGTTGTTCAGCATCTTCTAAGTACTTCACTCTAGTTTGTTTAAGAAATCACGGCGCTGCCTTTGCTGAGGCGTATGCGTTGCGCCGAACTATTGTCTAAATATGAAAGGATGGCTTATGGGCATGACTCGTCTTTGCTGGGATCTGATGAACTTAATACCCGGGCCGGGGCGCACGATTTCGCACGTCAGGCTTGCTGAGCTATTGCAACAAGAGTATCGCCGTAACGAGCTGCCTGAAAGCTTTTCGCGCAAAGTGCTGAATCAGCTTGATGCATTGGCCTGTGTTGCCGAACCGCAACTGTGTGTCAATAAGGTAGACCGCGTCTATTACTACAACTGGAGCGAAGACGCTGCACGGCTGCCTATCGTGCAAAACAACATAAAGCGTTAAGTCGACGCGGGCACAACTAGGTGGCTCGCGCCGCGAGCGCCTCAAGATATTTTTCATCGTGACATTTTTTTAGAATACGGTGGTTGACGTTTATGCGTCGATCGTTGGGCTTTCGCCTTGCTGGCTCTTACATATCTTTAGTTGCAAAACATAAAAAGGAAACGAAATGATTACTCATGTCAACGTGACATACACCGCTTATGAACCTGGTACAGGCAATGTGATGGCTGAAGGAACAATGCCTATCCCTGGCACCAACTGTTGGGTGGCCGAGAATACCGTGCGAGCGATGTTCTCTAGCTTAGAGGTCGTTGTCAGAAGCTCAACGCCCGTCATTGGTAAGTAACTATTGTTCGTCA
>JABMMM010000283.1 GCA_013205565.1 Alcaligenaceae bacterium
ACCTTAGCGCCGATGATAGTGGACGTACGTCTGTGAAAGTAGGACATTGTCAAGCTCTTACACCCCAAACCCCCAAGTGCCAAAAGCACTTGGGGGTTTGTCTTTGGGTGCCTTGGATTCCACCTAGGGGAAACCATTGACCGTGTCGGAAATAGTGCCGATGTCTGTTGGTCTCGGGTAAGATTAAACCCATTGGCACCACGGAGAATTAATCATGACTGAACCTACAAATTCAACCTCGACTCCACCGGCCGCAGCTGCGCAAACAACGGCAGTCGATCTAAAAACTCTCACGCATGTCGCCTACGCTTTATTTGCGATTGGGATCTTATCGATGGGTGTTTTCGGTGCGGCGGCCGTAGCGGCTGTCATTCTGCTGTTTGTTAAAAGGGCCGATGCGGCAGGCACGGTTTATGCCTTGCACTTTGACTGGTTGCTTTACACCTTCTGGTGGGGCGCTTTGTGGTTTGCCGTCAGTGCGCTGGCAACGCTGGTGCACATCGGCTGGGCGGGTGTGGCAGCGACTGGTATCTGGGTGATTTATCGGCTGATTAAAGGTTGGTTGGCTTTGTTTGAGGCGCGCGTCATTGACTAGCCATAAAAAAGGGAAAAGACACGTGAGTATCTTCTCCCCTTTTTACCAACTTATGCCCAAGGACAATAAGAACGGTTTACTTCACTTTACTTTACTTCAAATGACCACTGATGATTTTGGTCAGTTCAAACATTGATACCTGACTTTTTCCAAACAACGGTTTGAGTTTGTCATCGGCATTGATGTTGCGACGATTTTTTGCGTCTTGCAAATCATGTTTTTTGATATAAATCCAAATCTTTTTGGTCACTTCGGTACGTGGCACTGGTGCTGCGCCAATCACTGCAGCTAAGACGGCACTTGGTGTCATCGGCCTCATGAACGCGGCATTTGGAGTGCGAGCAACTTTTTTTGCTGCAGGCTTCTTAACAGCTACTTTTTTAGCAACGACTTTTTTAGCCGCAACTTTTTTAGCAGGTGCTTTTTTAGCAGCGACTTTTTTTGCAGCAGGTTTGGCAGCGACTTTCTTGACTGCTACTTTTTTTGCAGCAGGTTTTTTAGCAGCGGCTTTCTTTGCAACGGGCTTCTTGGCAGTGGCCATGAGATTTCTCCTAGAGAGATAAATTAATGTGCACAACGAGCGCAGCATACCGTGTCTATGCAGATTAGACAAAGAATTTTGCGGTTTCCGCTATAGAAAAGCAACAAATGTAGCAATTTTGCTCTAGAGGTAAACTATTTCCTCTTTCTCTAGCTCGGACAGGCCTAATCATGTATCCACGCTCGCCACTCGCCTCGATCCAAAAATTCCACCAAGAACTCGTTGCGCTGCGCCAGGATCTGCACGCTCACCCAGAGCTTGGCTTTCAAGAGCTACGTACCTCAGGTATTGTTGCCGGCGCCCTCGAGGCGCTCGGTGTCGAGGTGCATCGAGGCATAGGAAAAACAGGTGTTGTCGGTGTCATTCGCGGCCAGCGGCATGACTCGGGGCTGTCGGTTGGCTTAAGGGCTGACATGGATGCCTTGCCAATCAAAGAAGAGGGCAACGCCGCTTACTGCTCGACAGTACCGGGACTCATGCACGCCTGCGGCCACGACGGCCACACCACGGTATTGCTGGGCGCAGCCAAGTACCTCATGCAACATCGTCACTTTAATGGCACCGCGGTCTTGATCTTTCAACCGGCCGAAGAAGGGCTCGGAGGAGCTCAGGCGATGGTAGAGGACGGTCTGTTTGAGCGCTTTCCCTGCGATTCGATCTATGCGCTGCACAACTGGCCAGCGCTGCCCGCGGGCACGATCGGCATCAACCCTGGGCCGATGATGGCGGCTTCTGATCGCTGGGAAGTCACCATCGAGGGACGTGGCGGCCATGGGGCCCATCCTTACCAAACCATCGACCCAATAGTTGTGGCGGCACAAATTATCACGGCTTTACAGACCATTGTTTCGCGCAACGTTCACCCGGTTGAATCGGCAGTGATTTCAGTAGGCCATATTCAGGCGGGTAGCGCGAAGGCGCCAAGCGTGATCCCGGGCAGAGCGCTGTTGGTAGGTACGGTCAGAACCTTTAGCGATGAGGTGCAACAAGTTGTTGAATCTCGAATGCGCGCGTTAATCGCTTCGGTCGCCCAGGCTTTTGGCGCGACAGCCGAACTTAAATATCACCGCTCTTATCCCGCCACGATTAACTCTGCAAAGCAAGCAAACTTTGTTGCAGACGTTGCGACCGACCTGTTTGGCGCCGAGCATGTGGTGCGTGATTTGATTCCGTCGATGGGGTCTGAGGATTTTTCGTATATGTTGAGAAAAAGGCCCGGAGCCTATTTTCGGCTAGGCCAGGGTGGTGCCGAGCAAGGCCGCCTTTTGCATAATGCTAACTTTGACTTTAACGACGCGGTTATTCCAGTCGGCAGCGCAATGTTTGCGGCCCTGGTTGAACGCAGCATGCCCCTTGAGAAATAATATGATGCAAACTACGCTCACCCTGACACGCCCTGATGACTGGCACATTCATTTGCGCGATGGCGATGCCCTGAGAGCTATTGTCGGGCACACCGCCAAGCAGTTTGACCGTGCAGTTGTCATGCCGAATTTAAAGCCGCCGGTCACCACCGTCGCTCTTGCCCAAGCCTATCGCAGTCGGATTGAACTCGCGTTGCGTGCTGCCAACGTCCCGCTTGGCAGCTTTACGCCTTTGATGACCCTGTACCTCACCGACCAGACTGCTCCTGACGAGATTATTCGTGCGCAAGAGTCGGGCATTATTATTGGTTTAAAACTGTATCCGGCAGGTGCGACAACGAACTCCGATGCGGGTGTAACGGACTTGCTGGGAAAGTGCGCAAAGGTATTAGAAGTCATGCAGCGGGTGGGGATGCCTCTGTTGGTGCACGGTGAGGTAACCGACCCCGAAGTTGACGTCTTTGATCGCGAGGCGCTGTTTATTGATCGGGTCATGATGCCGCTACGCAGGGCTTTTCCAACGTTAAAAGTGGTTTTCGAACACCTGACGACCAAAGAGGGCGTGGATTACGTCCGAGACGCGGAGGGCCCTATTGCGGCGACGATTACGGCGCAGCATTTGCTGTACAACCGCAACGAAATTTTTAAAGGTGGGCTTAGACCGCATTTTTATTGCCTGCCGATCTTAAAGCGTGAGGTTCATCGCCTGGCCCTGCTTGAGGCGGCCACCAGCCAAAGTCCGCGTTTCTTTTTGGGCAGCGACAGTGCGCCTCATATCAAAGGTTTAAAAGAAAATGCCTGTGGTTGCGCGGGGTGTTATACGGCTGTGCACGCGCTTGAGTTGTACGCCACCGCCTTTGACCGTGCGAATAAGATCGAACAATTAGAGGCCTTTGCTAGTTTTCGCGGACCTGACTTTTATGGTTTGCCGCGTAATCGTGGCACGGTAACGCTTGTGCGCGAGCCATACACAGTGCCCCTTGAGGTGCCCTATGGTGACGAGACACTCGTGCCCCTGGCGGCTGGCGAGACGCTACCTTGGAGAATGCGCTAACGCCTGCTCTGCAGCGCACGCTCTGATGGGCGCACGCATCTTTACTTTGAGCTGAAGGCAACTGAATCACCGCCGCTCATTTAGTGCGTGCTTCGAGCGCCTCCCAGCGTTCAAATCTTTTGGTGAGTAAGATTTCAAGTTCGGTCATTCGCGTCTGAACAGTCGCCAATTTTGCCGAATCGTTTTTGTACAAGTCGCTATCGCTGAGTTGAACCACCAGCAGCGCTTGTTCTTGTTCGAGGCTGGCAATTTCGGCGGGTAGCTGCTCAAGCTCTTTGGTCTCCCACGGCGCCATCCTTTGTCCCCGCCCCTGTGGCGTTGCCTTGGGCGGACTTGCCGTTGAAGTTGTTGCGCTTGAGAGTTTTTCTAGTGCAGAGGCTCATTTAGGTTTGGTGCGCTGGCGCTCCCAGTCGCCATAGCCGCCGACATAATCTTTCCAGCCGCCATCGTCTTCACTGGCAATTGTCTGCGTCACGACATTATCGAGAAATGTTCGGTCGTGACTGACAAGCAGTACCGTCCCCGGGTAGTCTTGCAACAGTTCTTCAAGTAACTCGAGCGTCTCAATATCGAGATCATTCGTGGGCTCGTCAAGGACTAGAATATTTGCGGGCCTGGCAAATAAACGCGCGAGTAGCAGGCGCGCGCGCTCGCCACCCGAAAGACTTTTTACCGGCGATTGCGCACGGGCAGGTGCGAATAAAAAATCTCCTAGATAGCTCATCACATGTTTTCGGTTACCACCGATTTCGATCCATTCGCTGCCCGGGTTGATGACATCAGCGAGGGTGGCGTTTTCATCGAGTTGACTGCGCATCTGATCAAAATAAGCCACGCTTAAATTGGTGCCTAACCTAATGGTGCCCGTATCGGCTTTTAGCGTACCCAAAATAAGCTTAAGCAGTGTCGACTTACCGGCTCCGTTTGGCCCAATGATGCCGATACGATCACCGCGCATGATAATGGTTGAGTAGTCTTTGATGACGCAGCGCTCACCAAAGGCTTTATTGACATGCTCAAGCTCGGCCACAAGCTTGCCTGAGCGCTGCCCTGCATCGACCGCAAGCTGCACGTTACCTTGACGCTCGCGTCGTGCAACACGTTCAACGCGCAATTGCTCAAGTCGCCTGACGCGACCTTCGTTGCGCGTGCGTCTGGCTTCAACGCCTTTTCGGATCCAGATCTCTTCTTGCGCTAACATTTTGTCAAAGCGCGCGTTCTCAAGTCTTTGCGATTCAAGCCACTGCACTTTGCGTACTTGCCAATCTGAAAAATTGCCAGGAAAACTCAAAAGTTTTCCGCGGTCGAGTTCAACGATACGGGTCGCGACAGAATCTAAAAACCGGCGATCGTGCGTGATGACAATCGCGCTGCCCGGCCACTGTTTGAGCGTAGTCTCAAGCCATTGAATGCCATCGAGGTCAAGATGATTGGTCGGTTCGTCGAGCAGCAATAGTGTGGGCTGATTCGCCATCGCACTGATGAGCGCCACGCGCTTACGCATGCCCCCCGAGAGGGTGCCGACCAGCGCTTCGGGCGGCAAACCAAGCTTGTCGATTAAGGCCAGTACACGTGGGCCGCGCTGCCAGTCTTCGTTGTCTGGGTCGTATTCGCCCATCACGGTCTGTTCGATCGTCAGGGTTTCGTCAAGCACGGGTTCTTGCTCAACCGTCGCAACACGCACATGACCCGCAACGTTAATCGCACCGTCGTCGGGCTGCGTGCGGCCGTCAAGCAGGCGCAGCAAAGACGATTTGCCGGCGCCATTGCGCCCAATCAGTCCGATTCGTTCGTCTGACTGAATCGCTAGGTCTGCGCCGTCGAGCAAGGGGTGGTGGCCGTAGGCAAGATGCACGGCATTGAGTGTGATTAAAGCAATAGACATGGGGGAGGCTGTAGGCGCGCCAAGCGCGCGGTGGATTCATCAGACCGCTATTGTCGCAGGACATACGATTTACTGTTTGCACCGTACAATGCGGGGGCAAGGCAGACTGGGCAATCGCGGTGCTTTCGGGCAGCGAGGAAGGTCCGGACTCCATAGGGCAGGATAACGGTTAACGACCGTCCGGTGCTCAAGCGGCGCAAGCTAGTTGAGCGTTGAGGACTAGGGCCACAGAGACGAGTCTGTATTGGGGGTATGCTTTCGGGCGCACTCTGTCACGGTGCTGCCGTGATGGTGGGTTTGCTAGTCAAATCCGACAATGCAGGGTGAAACGCGGCAACCTCTATCCGGAGCAACACCAAATAGGCATGCGTGTGACCTCGTGTCACGACGGGCGGCTCGCTCAAGTATGCGGGTAGGTGGCTAGAGCATGTCAGCAATGGCATGCCAAGAGGAATGATTGCCGGCCTAAGCAATTAGGCTTACAGAATCCGGCCTATAGGTCTGTCTTGCACTTTTTATCCAGTTTTGGTCTCAAACTGGACAAATCACGCAAATATCATCTTGGCATATAGGGTAATCCCTAAATTCTTGCATCATAAACGACTTTTAATTTATCTTGCAAAGCATTGATATGCTTGACAATTATTCTTTCGTTAATTCTTCAAAACACTCGCTAACCCCTTGTTCCGATTGAAAAAAAACACAAATTACGCTTGACCGAGCTAAATCATTCGCTTAGAGTGGTGAAATGTAGGTTTTTGTGTATTTAAGTGGGGTATTTGGGTGTTTCAAGGTAGTAGTGCGCTCACGCTCGATGCCAAAGGTCGGATCAATGTTCCGACCCGGCATCGCGATGCTCTGGTTGAGCAGGCGAACGGCTGCCTGACGCTTACCCGCCACCCGGATGGTTGCCTGCTGGTGTACCCGCGACCTGAATGGGAGGCCAAGCGCGAGCAAATCGCAGCCTTCCCTATGTCGGCACGCGCACTACAACGACTATTGCTAGGTAATGCACAAGATGTAGAGATTGATGGTTCGGGGCGAATACTTGTCGCGCCAGAATTACGTGGCGCGGCTGGTTTGACGCGCGATGTGATGTTGCTGGGTATGGGTGCGCACTTCGAATTGTGGGATGCCGCTGCATTGACGCGCCGAGAGGCTGCCGATTTGTCGCTCGGTATGGGTGACGTTTTAAACCAGTTTTCGTTTTAAGTTGTGACCGCGTTTACTCATCGGCCCGTGTTGCTCGAGCCGACAGTTGAGTCCCTGGTCCTGGCAGATTACGGAAAAAGAACAGCCCTGCCTGAGGATGTCGTAGCCGAACAAGCAAGACGATTGTCCGGGGTGTATGTAGATGCAACGTTTGGTCGAGGTGGCCACTCACGCGCTCTGTTGGCCAGGCTGAGTGCTCAGGCCACGCTGGTGGTATTTGATAAAGACCCTCAAGCAATTGAGGTAGCAAGCGAGTTGGCACGAACGGATAGACGAGTGACGGTGGTTCACGAAGCGTTTGGTGATATGCGCGAGGCCTTGTCAGGCTTGGGCATTGAGGCCCTCGATGGCGTGATGTTGGATCTGGGGATTTCGTCGCCGCAGATCGATGATGCAGGGCGTGGCTTTTCATTTATGCGGGATGGTCCGCTTGATATGAGAATGGATACCACGCGAGGTGAGACAGCTGCGCAGTGGCTAGCGCAGGCCAGTGTTCAAGAAATGCGGGAGGTCATTGTTAATTATGGCGAAGAACGGTTTGCTTTTCAGATTGCAAAGGCGATTGATGCTCGCCGCGCAGAACGTGCGCTCAGCACCACGCTCGAGCTCGCCGAGCTCGTGTCAAGTGTCGTGCGTACGCGCGAAAAGGGTCAACACCCGGCTACACGCACCTTTCAGGCTTTACGGATTTACCTCAATCGTGAACTCCAAGAACTCGAGAGCGCCCTCCAGGCAGCTCTAACTTTATTAAAAACAGGCGGACGTATGGCCGTGATTAGCTTCCACTCGTTGGAAGATCGCGTTGTCAAGCAGTTCATTACCGCGGCCTCTAAACCCGAAGCCGCGTACGCCCGCCTCCCTCTGCGTGAAAGCGAAATGCCACAGCCCGTGCTACTTGCGCTGGCTCGCGTGTTGCCAACGCATAGCGAAACTTCTGAGAATACGCGCTCACGGTCGGCAGTGCTGCGAGTGGCAGAGCGCACCGCAACCCCCTTAGGCGCCTTGGGCGCCGCTGCGTATTCGCCTGCACCGCAACCGGCCGCGCGTCGCACAAAACAAGGGGTGCGCTGATGGGGCGTATATGCATTCTGGTCGCAGCCGTATTGATGTTTTCAGCGATTTCGCTTGTCACTGCACGCTATCAGGCGCGGCAGTTGTATGTCGAACTCGATTATTCAAAAACACAGGCATTGAAGTTAGACATTGACTGGAGGCAATTGCAGCTCGATCGTGCCGAGCAGGCGCGCAATGCGAACATCGACAAGCTTGCTCGCGAACAGTTGAGCATGACTTCGATTGTTCCGGAACGTACGATTTACATTAATCAACTCGCCCCGGGCGCGAACGTGCAAAGGGCGAAATGAAGCGACCCCCCTTCTTTGAGAACCCCGTTCTTCGCGCGCCTTACCCTCTATGGCGTGGGCGTTTTGTGCTGGTTGTACTCGCGCTTGCCTTTTTGGCGCTGATTTTACGCGCCGTATATTTGCAAGGGATCACTACGCAGTTTTTGCAGAAGCGCGGCGAACGTGTCTACGAAAGCACGCTGACTCTGCATGCGAGCCGAGGCAAGATTTTAGATCGAAACGGTGTCGTGCTGGCCGCGAGCGTGCCCGCGCGTTCGGTCGCGATTCGCCCAAAAGAGATCAAAGAAGCCTCACCAAAAAAACTGCAGCAGCTCGCCGAATTGCTCTCGATGTCTGGTGACGAATTACACAAAAAAGTCACTGAAGACAAACCTTTTGTTTATTTAAAACGGCAAGTCCCGCTTGATATCGCGCAAAAAATTACCGACCTACGAATCCCCGGCCTGATTCAGCAGCCAGATAACCGCCGCTTGTATCCTGAAAGCGAGGTTATGGCCAATGTAGTGGGCTTTAATAATTTAGAAGACCAAGGCCAGGAAGGCGTTGAGTATGCCTTTAACGAGCAGCTCTCGGGGCAGGCCGGTAGTCGTCGTGTGGTGCGCGATCGGCTCGGACGCCATATCGACGGCGTGGGCTCGGTCGATTTTCCGGTAGATGGCCAAAACCTTCAGCTGTCGTTAGATACGCGGATCCAATACCAAGTGTACCGAGCGCTGCAAGAAGCGATGGTGATAAACAAGGCGAAGGGTGCTGCCGCCGTTGTGATTGATGTCAAGACGGGCGAGATTCTGGCGTTGGGCAACATGCCCACTTACGATCCAAATCATCGTGAATCGTTTCGCGGCGCAAACCTGCGTAACCAGGCGCTGACCGATACCTTTGAGCCCGGCTCGATTATGAAGCCTTTTACGGTCGGTCTTGCGCTTGACCTAAAACGGATCACGCCAGCTACCTTGTTCAATACGGGAAATGGCAAACTCCAATATCAAGGCGCGACGATCAGTGACGTTAGCGCCAATGGCACGCTCGACCCAGCTGGCGTCTTACTGAAATCCAGCAATATTGGTATGACGTTGATTTCAGAAAAGCTGCAGGCGCGCGAAATGTGGACCCGTTTTAATGAACTCGGTCTGGGTCAGGTTCCTCAAACAGGATTTCCGGGCGCTGCAGCTGGCCGGTTAAGACCGCATGAGCGCTGGCGCTTGATTGAAAAAGCCACCATGGCCTATGGATATGGCTTGTCTGTGTCTTTGTTGCAAGTGGCGCGAGCCTACACCGTGTTCGCGCGTGAAGGCGACATGATTGGATTGACCCTTGTGAAGCGCGCAGATCAGTCGACCACAACGCAGGTTTACCCACCCGAGGTGGCACAGAAAATTCGTTTGTGGCTTGAGGCTGCAGCAGGCCCCGAGGGGGCCAAGGCTGCGCAGGTAAAAGGCTATCGCGTTGCAGGCAAGAGTGGCACCGCAAGAAAAATTGTCGATGGAAAGTACAGCACAAGTCGATATCGTGGTTCGTTCGTTGGCTTTGCGCCGGTCTCTGACCCGCGCATCGTTGTTGCGGTCACCATCGATGAGCCTCAAGGTGGCGTGTATTACGGCGGAAAGGTCGCGGCTCCGGTATTCGCAGCGATTGTCGGAGACACGCTCAGAACGATGAACGTGCAACCCGATGCTGCCTTTGAGTCGGCGGTTGTGGCCGCCACCAAAGGGTCGCGATGATACGCTCGCTTCTGCTTGACACCCAAGTATCATCGGATAACGTGATGACGCTGCTGCGTAGTCGGGTTGAGTGCGGGGCTCAATTACAGCTCGATTCTCGGGCGGTCCAGCCTGGCGATGTCTTTCTTGCGTGCCCAGGCTTGGCGGGGGATGGCAGAGCTTACCTCGCGAGCGCGCTTGAAAAAGGCGCAGCTGCGGTGTTAGTGCATGTTGAGTCTGCTCAGCAGTGGCAAGCCGCCGACTACCAAGTTCCGGTACTCGGTGTAGTCGGCTTGTCACAGCGGCTCGGTGAGTTAGCAGATCTTTGGTATGACCAGCCCTCGGCGCATCTGACGGTCATCGCGCTGACTGGCACTAATGGTAAAACGAGTTGCGTGCAGTGGCTCACCGATGCCTTGCAGGAGGCGGGCGAACGCGCCGGTGCACTTGGAACGTTGGGGTTGCGGTTTCCGGACGGCTCGCTCGCTGCGGCTGCGCTGACCACGCCTGATGTTGTCTCGATGCATCGAAGCCTCGCCGCCTTGCGCGAGGCGGGCGCTCAGTACGTAGCGCTTGAGGCCTCGTCGATCGGTTTAGCGCAAGGTCGCCTAGATGGCGTGCGAATCTTCGCTGCCGGTTTGACCAATTTGTCGCTTGACCACCTTGATTATCATCAGACCATGCAAGCGTATGGTGCTGCCAAGACACTCTTATTTAATCGGCCTGAGTTGCAAAAAGCCGTGCTCAACGCCGACGATGCGTTGGGGCAGAGCTTAGCCAGGCGTCTGGCGTGCTCAGTTGCAACGTACAGCCTGCTGCCCGAGTCTAAACAAAACCCAACGACATTTCGCGCCGTACCTGCCGCTCAGGCATTGCAACTGGGGCAGTGGTTGTTTGAGGGTCCAAACGAACAGGCCGCGGTGCAAACGCGCGTCTTGGGACGGCACAATATTTCAAACTTGCTTTGCGTGGCGGGTTTGTTGGCGGCGCTAGGCTGGTCACTGGCCAAAATTGCGGCGAGCTTTGCAACGCTCAAGCCGGTTAACGGACGCCTTGAAGTCGTTGAGCCCTATTTGAGTGAAGTGCCCGTGCCCACGGTGTTGGTTGATTATGCGCACACCCCCGACGCCTTGGCGCAGGCGCTTGCAGTCGCACGAGACATTGCCCAGACACAACAGGGCAAAGTCTGGTGTGTCTTTGGTTGCGGTGGGAATCGCGATGTCGGCAAGCGTCCTGTCATGGGCGAAGTCGCGCAGCGTCTGGCCGCGCGCGTGATCGTCACAAGCGATAATCCTCGCGACGAAAATCCAAGCGCAATCCTGTCGGATATTGTGGCGGGCCTGCCCGGTGCAAGCGCCAATGTGACCATTGAGCCAGAGCGTGCTCAGGCTATTTTGTTGGCAGTTTTAGGTGCTGCGCCAAGTGATGTCGTCTTGATTGCGGGCAAAGGTCATGAAACTTATCAAGAGCTCGCCGGCCAGCGTCTGCCGTTTGATGACCGTCAATGGGCGCAGGCCGCTTTTCTGCTCAAGCAAGGCCGTGCGGTTCAGACTGACTCGCGACGCCTTCAAGCCGGCGCAATATTTTTAGCACTCAAGGGCGATCACTTCGACGGTCATGA
Source organism: Alcaligenaceae bacterium (assembly GCA_013205565.1). Classification (GTDB taxonomy): domain Bacteria; phylum Pseudomonadota; class Gammaproteobacteria; order Burkholderiales; family Burkholderiaceae_B; genus Zwartia. Next base: position 11,337 of record JABMMM010000283.1, read on the forward strand.
CTACCTTGAACAGATCAAGCTGGCCGGAGCGTGCGCCGCAATTGTCGAGAGCCGGCATCCCGTGGCAGGGCTCGCGCAGATCGCGCTTGGCGAAACAAACGCAGCGCTCTTACAGCTTGGACGAGCGTGGCGCCGTCAGTTTTCTATTCCACTGATTGCGGTGACTGGCAGCAACGGTAAAACGACGACCAAAGAGATGATTGCTTCGATTTTGGCCCAGTGGGTGGGCCCAGAGCGTTGTCTGGCCACGGTGGGTAATTTAAATAATCATTTGGGTGTGCCGCTGACACTATTGCGCCTCAGGGCCGAGCATCAGGCTGCGGTCCTTGAGCTAGGCATGAATCATCCAGGCGAAATCGCTATTTTGGCGCGAACAGCCGAGCCGACGGTTGCGCTGGTGAATAACGCCCAGCGGGAGCATCAAGAGTTCATGGTCAATGTTCAAGCGGTGGCGCTTGAAAACGCGGCAGTGTATGCATCCTTGATGCCAGGGGGAATCAAAGTCTTCCCGAGGGACGATGATTTTTCAGAGTGTTGGTTACAGTCAGCTGCCGAGCAGCCGAGCTTGCGTTTTGGTTTGACCGATCAGGCAGAAGTCTGGGCGAGTCACATTCAAGCCGACGTACTGGGCTCTACCTTTGTGGCGCATACGCCACTGGGCGAGGGCCGCATTTCACTGTCAGTACCCGGGATGCACAATCTTCTGAACGCTTTGGCGGCAACAACCTGCGCGGTTGCCGCAGGCGCTCCCTTACCGGCGATCGAGCGAGGCTTGGCTGCGTTTCATGCCGTTGCGGGGCGCATGCAACCGCATCGCTTAGCAAACGGTATGGTGCTAATCGATGACTCGTACAACGCCAATCCGGATTCAGTACGCGCAGCCATTGAGGTGTTGGCCGCCTTACCTGCGCCGCGAGTTCTGGTACTTGGCGATATGGGCGAGGTGGGCGATAACGGCCCGGCGATGCACCAAGAGGTTGGTGCCTACGCACGCGACTGTGGCATTGAGTATGTTCTGACTCTGGGTCAGGCCACCCGACTGACGGCTACGACTTTTGGTGCTCAGGCCGTTATTTGCGAGTCGCCTGAGCAAGCCAGTGAGTGGCTCGCCGAACATCCGGTTGCCAGCATATTAATTAAAGGGTCGCGCTTTATGCGGATGGAAACAATCGTGCGACAGTGTCTCGAACACTTTGAGGCTCGCGCCAAAGCTATGGTGAAGCATGCTGTTTGAGTTATTCGGTTGGCTAGCAGAGAACTACGCACGCGGGTTTGCCGTGTTCGAATACTTGACTCTGCGCGCGGTGTTGGCATGCGCGACTTCCTTGCTGATTGGTTTAATCGCAGGCCCCTGGGTGATACGTAAACTCACTGCGCTTAAAATCGGCCAAGCCGTGCGTAGCTATGGTCCTGAAACGCATTTGGTTAAGACGGGCACGCCAACGATGGGCGGCGTTTTGATTTTGATTTCGATCGCAATCAGTACGTTGCTTTGGGCCGATTGGCGCAACCGGTATGTCTGGGTGGTGTTACTTGTGACCCTGGGTTTTGGGTGGGTTGGCTGGGTCGACGACTACCGTAAGGTGGTACATCGCGATCCTGAAGGCATGCCGGCACGGCAAAAGTTCTTTTGGCAGGCTTTGATTGGTGCTGTGGCATCGCTTTATTTGATGTTTGCGATCTCTGCGCCTGCTTCTGCCAATCTTTGGTCGGTGATGACAGACTGGGCCACTAGTGGTTTCTCTGTCTCGCTGCCTGCACGCGCAGACTTACTCGTGCCATTTTTTAAAACCTTTAGCTATCCGCTGGGTGCGCTCGGCTTTGTCCTGGTCAGTTGGTGTGTGATTGTTGGCACGAGTAATGCGGTCAATCTGACCGACGGCCTCGATGGTTTAGCAATCATGCCAACCGTGATGGTGGGCTCGGCGTTGGGCGTTTTTGCCTATGTTGTCGGGCGGGTTGATTACTCGCGCTACTTATTATTTCCGTATGTGCCGGGTGCCGGAGAAATGCTGGTGCTGTGCGCAGCGCTTGCGGGAGCGGGACTCGCCTTTTTGTGGTTCAACGCCTATCCGGCACAGGTGTTTATGGGCGACGTTGGCGCCTTAGCACTGGGCGGCATGCTTGGCACCGTCGCGATCATCGTTCGGCAAGAAATTGTGCTGTTTATTATGGGTGGCGTGTTCGTGGTCGAGACACTATCTGTGATGTTACAGGTCGGTTGGTTTAAGTACACCCGCTATCGCTATGGTCAGGGGCAGCGCATTTTAAAAATGGCGCCGCTCCATCATCACTTTGAAGTGGGTGGTTGGAAAGAAACTCAAGTTGTCGTACGGTTTTGGATCATCAGCATGATGCTCGTGCTAGTTGGGCTTGCGTCACTAAAAATTCGATGAACGATACGGTGTTGCCTTCTGCTTTACCTGCGCGAGTCCTGATCGTTGGGCTCGGAGAGACCGGCGTCGCCGCGGCGCGCTGGTGCGCGCGTAATGGTGCCGCGTTACGGGTTGCCGATACTCGACAAACGCCCGCAGGCCTCGAACAGCTGAGGCAAAAAATTGGCGAGGCTTCGCTTGAGTTGCACTTGGGCGCCACCGCCTTTGACGAAACCTTACTAGAGGGGATTGGGCTGTTAGTTCTGAGCCCCGGTTTGATCCCTAGTGAGTCACCGATTAAAGAATTGCTCGAGCAAGCTCAAGACGCCTGCATTGAGGTGATTGGCGAAATTGAATTGTTTGCGCGGGCGCTGCAACAACTGAAGACCACACATCAATATGCACCGCGTATTTTAGGGATCACTGGGACGAACGGTAAAACAACCGTGACGGCGCTGACGCGTCAGATGTTAAGTGCGGCGGGTATCTCTGTGCGTGCAGCGGGCAATATTGGCCCCGCCGCCCTTGCTTGCTTGCTCGAGGCGCTCGATACCGAAACCCTGCCCGATGTCTGGGTGCTTGAGCTGTCCAGTTTTCAACTTGAAACAACCCGCAGCCTGCACATGACTGCCGCCGTCGTGCTCAATGTGACGCAAGACCACCTTGACTGGCACGGTGACATGGCGTCTTACGCACGGGCAAAAGCCCGAATCTATGGCATGGCCGACCTGTTACTGGTCAATCGCGATGACGCGCTCGTCAGGGAAATGTGCGAAGGGCTGACGCGTACAAACGTGCGAAGTTTTGGCAGAGACGTGCCGATGTGGACCGCAGACGTGGGGCTTGAAAGCAGCCATGACGTCTCTTGGTTGACGGCCTCAGAGCTGACAGAATTTGAAGAAAGCCCGCCAGCTCTGTCTAAACGTAAAAAAAATGTGCCGCTGCCCGAGCGTCACACAGGCCGTTTAGTACGCTTGATGCCGACTGACGCGCTAGGGGTGCAGGGCCTGCATAACGCGCTGAATACGCAGGCAGCCCTCTTATTGGCGCGGGCCGTAGGCGCTGGGTTCGGGCCGATTTTGCGAGCAGCCACTGAGTACAAGGGCTAACCTCATCGCATGGAATTCGTCAGAAGCGTGCGGGGCGTCGACTGCTTTAACGATAGCAAAGGAACCAACGTTGGTGCAACCGTTGCGGGTCTCGAAGGCTTGGGGCGTCGTGTCGTGTTGATCGCAGGAGGAGCTGGCAAGGGGCAGGATTTCTCGCCACTGATTACCGTTGTGGCCCGTTTGGCACGTGCCGTTGTGCTGATCGGACAAGACGCGCATCTGCTCGCCGATACTCTGGCGGCGACCGGTGTGCCTTGCCTGTTTGCCCAGAGCCTGCCGCAGGCCGTTGACCTCGCTTTTG
>JABMMM010000027.1 GCA_013205565.1 Alcaligenaceae bacterium
AGGCTATATCGATCAGGCTGGTCGGGTGGTTTTGACGGGGCGCATTGCTGACGTCATCAAAACAGGTGGGTATCGCGTCAACCCCGATGAGATTGAGGTTCAGCTCGCGGCAAACACCTTATGCGCTCAGATCTGTGTGACTTCGCTTGCGTCAGACTACTGGGGCGAGATTATCGTTGCTGTCGCTGAAGGCACGCAGCCCGAATGGCAGCAACAGTGCCAAACGTTACTTGAGGGCATATCTCGTCACAAACGACCTAGGCTTTATGTAGCCGTGTCAGCCTTACCGCGCAACCCGCAGGGCAAGATCAGTCGCAAGGCTGTTAGCAAGCTGGTACTCGCCACGCATCAACTTATTGATGGACCTTACCCTAAACTCGACGCTCTTCTCGCGTAGGGTCGAAGACGGCACGCGCAGACGCACCTGACTGCGCGTGCCGACCCTTTAATCTTTGTTCAACATCCCTAAGCGCTCAATCGTTTTGCGCTCAGCCACAAAGGTTTCTTTCGCGTACTTGGTGTACTGCGCAGTATTCATTTCAATGATTGGCTGATCGAACTGCGCAAAAATTGCAATAACAGCGGGGTCTTTTAGCGTTTTTTGAAAGGCGTCATGCAAAATTTTAACAACAGCCGGATCCATATTTTTAGGGCCGCACACACCAAAAGGAGAGTCAGAGACGGTGTCGTAGCCAAGTTCATTCAAGGTCGCAACGCTTGACCACCGCTTTGTACGCTTGCTGCCATACGTGGCTAACAAGCGCAGCTTACCCGAGTCGACGAGTGGCCCCCAACTTGTCGAGTCACTCATCGCCATGGTGTGTCCGCCCAGCACTGCTTGCAGATTTTGCGCACCGCCCTTGAACGGAATGTGCGAAAGCTGAATGCCCGCTCTTTGCGCAAACTCTTCAATCGCCAAGTGTGGGCTTGACCCCGCACCTGGAGTGCCGTAGGTAAACTTGTTTGGATTGGCCTTCGCCCAGGCCACCAATTCTTTAATTGACTTCACCGGGGAGTCGATTGGCACGACCAGACCAAAGGTGTAGCCGGTCAGACAGATGATCCACGTAAAGTCAGTCAGTGTGTCGAAGGTGGTTTTTTGCATGTGTGGAACACGAAAAACCGAAATCGGTAACTGAGCAAGCGTATAGCCATCTGGTTTCGCGTTTACAAGCTCTGCGCCACCCAACACTCCCGACGCTCCGGGCTTGTTTTCAATAATGACACTGGTGTTCAGTATTTTGCCTGCGCTTTCAGCGAGCACTCGCATCACAACGTCAGTCGCTCCGCCAGCCGGCCACGGACAGATGTATTTAATGGTTCGTGTCGGAAACGTCGCTGAGTGGGCCAAGCCAGGCAACATCGCGCTGGCGGCTAACGCAGTCGTAGAAAGTAGAAAATCGCGGCGAGCTGTCATCGTGAACCCTTTCAGTGTGAACAGAAGTGACCCATGGTAAGTCCAGAACCGCGCGCCGGCAATACGAACTGGTCGATACAAGGGTTATACCCAATACGCGCAACACAGAGTCTCCCTCTTTCGCGGTTATCCTTGCAAATACTGAACTTGAATCTCCGGAGACTATCTTGAAAAACTTGATACACGCGCTCGCTGCGACAGCGTTGATTTTTTCGTCAGGGGCGGGCTTCGCGCAAGACTACCCCACCAAATCTATTAAATGGATTGTTCCTTACACCCCTGGGGGCTATACCGACAACGTCACCCGCTTGGTGACGACTCGTATGGCGACAATCCTGGGACAGTCGATCATCATCGAGAACAAGCCTGGCGCCAATTCGATTATCGGTGTCGATCTGGCCGCGAAATCCGCGCCCGATGGTTACACCATGCTTACGACGATCACCGCGCATGCCGCTAACATCACGTTGTACGAGGGCAAGTTACCGTTTGACCCATACAAGTCGTTAATACCGATCTCTTTGGTGACGATCACACCTTTGGTGCTGTCAGTAAATAAGGATTTGCCCGTTAACTCAATCGGCGAGTTAATTGCCTACGCCAAAGCCAATCCAGGCAAACTCTCGTTTGGCTCCTCGGGCGTAGGCGCAGCGGCTCATCTGACATCTGAACTGCTGAAGTACACCGCCGGTATCAACATGGTGCACGTCCCCTACAAAGGCACCGCACCTGCCATGACAGACTTAATGTCAAACAGTATTCAGGTTCTGGTAGATGCGCCAAGCGGTGTCGGTGCAAACATCCGTGCCGGGAAAATCAAAGCGCTGGCGTTTTTCTCTGACAAGCGCTTGCCCAGCTATCCAGACGTGCCCACGATTGTTGAGTCGGGCGGCCCTAAAATTGAGTCCTCGAGTTGGGTCATGTTCTTTGCACCTGCCGGCACCTCAATGGCGATCGTCGATAAATTAGCTGCCGCAGTCAAAGAATCGCTGAAATCCGAAGAACTGATCAAACGCTTTGCGGATCAAGGGATTATCACGGTTGGCAATACGCCTGCCGAAGCAGACGTGTTTCTAAAAGCTGAAATCGCTAAGTGGGGCAATCTGATTAAGACCGTGGGTGTAAAAGCGGAGTAAGCCTGCGATCTCGTACCCAAGCGCACGCCACCATCTATGAACCCGGCGAAGCACCAGCTTGACGGCAACTACCCCGAGGGCGTTGCCGTTGTTATTGGCGGAAGCGGCGGGATCGGCAAAGGCATTTGCCTTGCGCTCGCAGCACAAGGTGCTCAGGTGGCGCTGAGCTATCGTTCAAGCGCTCAAGCCGCGCAACAAACCGTTGGCGAGATTGAGCAACTTGGTCAAATGGCCGAAGCGTTTGCGCTCGAGCTCTCTTCGTTTGAACAGGTTCAAGCTGCGTTAACAGATATTAAAAACCGCTACCAGTGCATTCACACTCTGGTCTTTGCTGCGGGTGCCGACATCACCATGACCTTTGTCGGCAATATCGATCACGCCGAGTGGCATCGCACCATTAACAACGAACTCAATGGATTTTTCCACGTCATCAAGGCAGTCTTGCCAATGATGCGGCAAACCGGTGGCGGCTCTATTGTCGCCATTACGACGGCTGGACTCGACCGTCATCCACCCTTAGATATCTTATCGACCGCACCTAAGGCAGGAATCGAAGCTTTGGTCAGGGGTATCGCCCGAGAAGAGGGGCGCTACAACATTCGAGCAAACTGCGTTGCCCCAGGCGTGGTGGATGGTGGGTTGTTTGATCGCCTAAAACCTCAGGTCAAACCAGAATTTATTGAAGCAATGAAGCGCAACACGGCCCTGAAACGCTTTGGAACCATCGAAGAAATCGCCGGGGTCGCCGCATTTTTGACAACCCCTGCTGCCGCTTATGTCACCGGCCAGCACCTGTGCGTGGATGGTGGCTACTCAGTATGAACGAGCCATTGCTGTCCGAGGTCGATGGACTCACGCTTGGCCAGGCACTCAGACGATCAGGTGCGCGATGGCCCGATCAAGATTTTTTTAAAACAGCGGACGTCTCAGTTAGTTTTTTACAATTTGATCAGCGGGTTGATCAATTTGCTCGAGCACTATTAGCGCTTGGACTCAAACGACAGGATCACGTCGCAGTGTGGCTTGGTAACTCGCTTGAATGGGCGCTCACTTTTTGTGCCTGCGCACGAATCGGCGCCGTGTTAGTGCCAATCAATACTCGTTACACCGCCTCAGAGGCTGGCTATATTTTGGCGCAATCCGATGCCAAGGCCTTGGTCATGACCTCGGTGGTTTACGGGCTAAATTATCTAGAGATGCTCGAACAGATCGCACCCAGCCTCGCAGAGGCTCAGCACGATCTGCTCGGATTAAAAGAGCTACCCGCACTCATGCGCGTCATCCTGAGCGAGCCTGAGCACGCAACGATGCAGGCGATCTCAGTCAGCCCCCTACCTAAATACGCTGTCAATCTTGAAGCGCTCATGGAGCAAGCGCAAGCTCACGAACAACTTCAAGCCGCCGAGCGAGCTGTCAGCGTTGAAGATGTTTTATTGATTTGCTACACCTCGGGCACAACAGGAAAACCTAAAGG
>JABMMM010000284.1 GCA_013205565.1 Alcaligenaceae bacterium
CAATTTCCGTTATTTGCAAGTATATTAAGCAATGGCAAGCGCCACACTAAATCAAAGGCCAAAGAATGGAAGGCTTTGCCTTCCGCGCTTACATCCCCGCCCTGAACGGCGAGGTTTTACGCGCAAAACCGATAAAAAACCAATATTTTTTGTATGGCAATCTGCATTGCCCAGCGCATAAGAGAGCAACGCAGTCAATGCCAGATGCTCAAGCGCCTCGCGCTGCTCAGCCGAGGCAATCCATTGCCTCGCAAGCCGTGCGACCCGCTCCCATGTTGAATCGTATTTGTCATCCGCCGACAAACCAAGCAAGCTGCAACAATCTTCAAAGCCAAGTCGCGCCCCCGTTGAGGGATCAATATCAAAGTGCTCAACTACCAGCACGTGCCCATCATCGGACACTGCAGTGTGGGCTGTGGCGAAGCCAGTTTTTTGCGCGACCTACATGGACAGATACTCGTTCAATGCCATAAAAGCGAGCTTGCCTGATCCACTTTTAATAATATGTCGCTCTGTTGGTAAGGTTTTTTTCTCTGCTAAAAAATTTGCACTAGGCGTCAAAAACTTTGGCACAACACCAGACACGCCCGAGGCAGAAAACTGCAAGAGTAATTCTGCAAAACGTCGTTGCGACGACTCCCCGTGCAGCAATGGACCCAACTCGATTTGCGCAGCCTGCAGCGATACGGTTTGGCCAGCGCTCACCTGTACCCGACCCACCATGTTGTGCCCCACCACTGCCAACAGGTCTAGCGGCCGCGCACCCAGGTGTGGCCCAAGCTGTTGCTTGAGAGCCTCCAACAAAAAACCTTCAGGTAAGTTCACCTGAAAAAATGGATGCAAGGTGGGTCACGAACGAGTAGCTTGGGGATTGCACCGGCATCAACAGCGACACAAAGTCTGCCGACTTGACATCCCGATCGTAGGTAAGTTGGTGCTCAAAACCATCGCGGGTACTCAGCATAGCTACCCGCCGGCCTTGCACAAAAACGTTCAGGTCATGTGTCATCGAGAATCGGGCCCCGTATTGGCCGAGGCGCGCACTTCGTCTAAGACCTCGATTAAGGTAGGTCGGGCACCTGTCAAAGCCACTAACTCGAGGTCGTAACCCACAGCTTGCGCAAGACGCAACAGTTTGACTAGCGAAAAGTCATTGCCTCGCCCGCGCTCAAAGCGAGAGATTGACTCTTGCCGTACACCTGTCAGACGAGCGAGTTCGGCTTGCGTCATGCCCACTTGTTTGCGGCACGCTTGAAGCTCTGCACCAAGGTTAAGTAAAATTTTCATTATGATTTAAAATGCATAAGTATTAAATTTTAGATTATTTTATGCTTTTAAAACCAGATCACTAAATTATCAACTTATGCAATTGAAAGCATATTACATACTAATTTATAATTATTATGCGTTTTAAAGCATAAATTAATCAGCAATATATACGCCTAAAATAGAGCAATGAACACACACGCTAGCACCGCAGACTCTGAATCTGAAGATCCCCCCCAAGACGCCGCCGTCATCCACGAACCTCGCCTGTGGGCGCAAAAGGGCTGGACAGCGCGAGTGGTCAAAAATGAAGACGACGATGGTTGGGCCGTTGAGATGACCCCTGATGGCCAAGCTGAGCCCGCGTTGATCGGCCCTTGGACCATGGGTCGTGACAAAAAGAACCCCAAGCCTTTAGATATCAACGCCTTCAACACACTGGTTAAAACCGCGTCTGAGGTGGTGCGCCGTCACGAACAGCACTTAGAAGCCACTCTGCACAAAAAGTTGACCGTCACCAATAACAATCAACAAATCATTGTGGCATTGGATATCGTCTTAGATGAAGATGACCCACACGCCCTCTTGAGCGCTTCAGATCTTGACGGCACTGAGCTGGCGCAGATCAAGGTTAAACCCGATTTCAAACTCAACTCAAATAGCGCCCACGCATGGATTGACAGCGATTATGCGAAGCCGAAATAACTCGGCGAACTCGAGCGCTTTATTGGGCGACTAAAGCGCTCGCGGGCGACTAACGAAAACTAACTAAACAACTCAACTTTGCCATCAAGAGCCATCAAGCCCAGCTGGCTACCCATTTTTGGCTGACGCTTGGCTAATTCTGCTTTAAAAGTCAGTAACGCCTTTTTGTGCGTTTCAGTCTCTGCCGCAGGTGTCGCAACAGCAGCGTCGCCATAAGCAATTTTTGCAGCACCACAATCACGATGGTTCATAACAACCACTTGCTTGATATTGTGCAACTGAACCGATGCTGCGAGATTTTCCCAAAACGTTTCGTGCCAGGCTTTAAAGGCCGGCGCAACCACACCAATTGAAGCCCCCGCAACAGTAAACGCACTGTACTTGTCAGTACGCAAGGATTTGGTCTCGTGCTCAAACACTAAGCGCTGAAATCTTGGATCAATGCATGACAAGAGCAATGCCTCGTAATCGCCTGCAGCGGCAAACGACAACTGGGGTGCCAACAGCGCGGCCAGGCCGACACCGGCAGCACCGCGTAAAAAATCACGGCGAGTATGGGTCGGTGACAACATATCTGCACAGCAAGAACAGGATAAACCAGAATAAGTGGAGGATTTGTTTGATGACATAATGAGCCTCGATGAAGGGTTATGAGTCAGAAAGATAAGTATTTGTACCCGATTTATATTCGCTTGAAGATAAAAACGCTTCGAAAAGCGTCACTTGCAAACTAAGACCGCTTTAAATCTGATTAGATAGCCTTGAGCGCTTCTTGCGGTTGGGTACTCGCTAAAGTACCATGATGAAACGTATTTGACAAGGTAAGTTTAGTCCGTTTATCTCAATAAAGACTGGCGATAATAAGCGAAGCACCCCGCGGTACCATGAATGTGGTCAAGCGTTTTTATCAAGACGGCTTATTGACGCAACCAAAATAGGCACCATGACTGTTACAACTAAACGTTACGAAAAAAACATCGAGATAGTTGCGCTAGGCGAGGCCATGGTTGAGTTCAACCAAACTTCGCCTGGTCAGCCTCAATATTTGCAAGGCTTTGGTGGCGACACCAGCAATGCCACGATTGCAGCCGCGCGCGCAGGTGTGCGTACAGCCTACCTCACTCGCCTAGGCGATGACCTCTTTGCGCAGCAACTACGTCAGTTGTGGCAGACAGAAGGCGTCAACATCGAAGGCCTCGAACTGGATGCGCAAGCGCCCACCGGCATTTATTTTGTGACCCATGGGCCAGACGGCCATGCGTTTAGCTACCGACGCGCAGATTCGGCAGCTAGCAAAATGAACGTCAACTGGCTATCGGGTACACCTACTGCAATCATCGGA
>JABMMM010000285.1 GCA_013205565.1 Alcaligenaceae bacterium
AAGTTAAAGGTTGTTGTCTTACCTGACCCATTTGGCCCGATCAGCGCATAAATCCCAGAGCGTAAAGTCAAACTGCAATCACGCACGGCCTTGACGCCACCAAAGCTTTTAGCGATGCCCGACACTTCGAGCGCAACGGCGTCAAGTACCTTGGGTTCCAGAAATTTGGGAAATGCTAAGCCCTGATAAATCTTGCGTGCGCTCATCGCCGCATCAGTTTCTTTTTCAGGTTTGAAGCGTTTTTTGACTTGCGCCCAGACACCCACGAGGCCCTTCGGTGAAAAAATAATGAACGCCACAAAGAGCAAGCCAAAATACAGCAGCCAATTGGGCGTCCAGATCGATAAGTATTCGCGAAACAGAATATAGAAAAATGCACCCACGACCGGACCGAGCAGACTATGCATACCACCGATCACCACCATCGCCAGAAGTTCACCCGAAAACGTGACCGACGTGGGGTCTGCCGAGGCAAACCGATAATGAAACGCGAGTAAGCTACCTGCTAAAGAGGTTATCGTGCCCGAGATCACAAAGGCGAATAGCTTGTAGCGTTGCGTGTCATAGCCTTGAAATTGGGCTCGCTGTTCGTTTTCGCGAATCGCCGCGAGCACATGCCCGAAGGGTGAACGCAAAATACGCCAAACTAAATACAACACTAACCAACCAATGATGCTGACTGCAATCAAATAAGGAACAGGTTCATCGAGTTGCAAGATTCCCATCTCAGGGCGAATGACATTGCCCAGGCCATTCTCACCACCGGTCAAAGCCGTCCAGCGAAACGCAATCGCGAAGGTCAGCGCTGAAAACGCCAGCGTCAGAAGCGAAAAATAAACGCCACGGCGCCGCAAAATAAGCGCGCCCACTAATGTGGCAAGCAACGCGCAAAAGACGATCGTGAACAAAATAGGCAAGACCATTTGCCCTTCAAACCAATGCTTTTGAGACAAGGCGGCTGCGTAAGCACCAATGCCGAAAAAAGCACCGTGCCCAAAGGAGGTTAAGCCGGTATGCCCAACTAACAGATTTAAACCAAGAGCTGCCATCGCATAGATCACCACATCGGTCGCAGTGCCTGGAGTCAACCCCAGCGAACGCATAATGAAAGGCGAAATTAGCAACCCTAGGAGTGCCAGGCCTAAGGGCAAGTATTTTTGTGTATTTACGTTTGTCATGCCGGCTTCTTATTCAAATCGCTCAATGCGCTCACCCAGCAAACCGCGCGGGCGCAGCAGCAGAACCAGAATCATCAACACATACATCGACGCCTCAGAGGCGGGCGGGTAAAAGAACGTCGTTATGCCGCGCACAACACCCACAAGCACTGCCGCCAGCACACCCCCCCAAAAGCTACCCATCCCGCCAATCACGACCACCACGAAGGCAGCTGTCATAATCTCGGCGCCCATCGCAGGGTGCACGCCGGCAAGCGGTGCAAGCAAGACTCCTGCGAGCGCGGCAAGGCTTACCCCAAGCACAACAGCACCCGTCATGTAGTGATTCAGGCGAATGCCCAACACCGCAACCATATCGGGGCGTTGCGTACCGGCTCGCACCACGCGCCCAAAAGCGGTCTTATTGAGCAGCCACCACAATCCCACCATCGCGCCGATCACTACCAACAACATCACTAAGCGGTAGCGCGAATAAATAAAATCACCCAGAACGATCTGACCTTTTAAGGCTGAGGGAATCGAATAGGCTAGAGGGCTAGAACCCCAAATCATTCGTATCACCTGTTCGGCAATCATTGCAAGACCGAAGGTGAGCAGCAAGCCTAAAATTGGATCACTTTGATAAAAGCGGCGCAATAAAAAGCGCTCGAACGCAATACCTAACAACCCAACCAACACGGGCGAAAGCACCAGCGCCCCTCCAAACCCGACGTACTGCGTCAACACGACAGCGCCGTAGGCACCCAGCGCATAAAACGCACCGTGCGCCAAGTTAACGATTCCACCCAAGCTAAATATCAGCGAGAGCCCAAGCGCGATCAGCAGGTAATAGCCGCCAATCAAGAGGCCATTCAAAACTTGTTCTAAAAAAAAGATGAATTGCATCGACGTTCAAACCATAAAAATAAAACGACTCCCGTAACCTTGTCAGATCACGGGAGTGAATCAGCCTACAAAAGGCTTAGACGCAGTGGGAGTCCGCTTAAGTAATATTGCAGGGATTCTCTTCACGTGTCGGTGCAATGATTTCGAGTGACTCGTTGGCGTTAGGAACGACTTCGCCAAGCTGCAGGAAATCCCACTTGTCCCGAGCTGCGCCCTTTTTCTTGGGCGTCAAGGTATACATCTGTTGCATCAACTGATGATCCCAACCACGGAAATAACCGGGACGACCTTTCATGATATCAAACGGTGCACCTTTTTCAAGATGCTCAATCACCTTCATTGAATCCGTTGATTTCAACTCATTCATAGCTTGAGCCATGATTTTCATCACGGTGTAATCGCCCCACGCTTGGTTTTCTGGTGGTTTGCCTTGACGCTTGATGAATTCGGCGACAAACGCTTTTGAGGTTGGCGAATCGACATCATGGTGCCATGGCACAGGCCAGGTTCCCAAAAAGTTATCTGCACCCGCACCCCAAGCCAACGCGGTATCAAAACCAAACCCGGCAATCGGGAAAGGCAGCCCGTACTCTGAATATTGTTTCATGAAGCTAGTGATCTGCGTGCCAGCCAGGTTAGAGATCACAACATCAGGTTTTGCCTGACGAATCTTCAACATATAGGCTGAGTAATCGGTTGCGTCAGTAGGCACCTTATCTTCGCCCGAAATCTTTCCACCCTGCGCCGCCAAAAAGCGACTCGCGACACGAGTCAAGTCATGTCCAAACGCATAGTCAGCAGTCAAAAAGTACCAAGACTTACCTTTCACCATGCCTTGTTTCAACAGCGCGCGACCTAAAGTATTTACATACATGGAGTTGGCGCACTCAACGTGAAACATAAACTTGTTACAGCTTTTGCCACGTAATTCGTCTGAGTTGCCACCGGTATTGATAAAGATTTTTTTGTTGCGCAAAGCGACTTGGCTGATTGCCAAGCCTGAGGCAGAGTTAATTTCGCCCAGCAAGCACATCACGCCATCGCGCTCAAACATACGCTGCGCTTTACTTGCAGCCGTGGCTGGATTCACAGAGTCTTCTGAAATGAGTTCGACCTGACGCCCAGTGATGCCGCCCGCTTTATTGACCTCATCTACGGCTTGCTTGATGCCCATCGTGCCATACTCACCGAGTGGGCCTA
>JABMMM010000028.1 GCA_013205565.1 Alcaligenaceae bacterium
AGCTCGATATTTAAAGGCGCGAGCAAATCACGCGTGTAGCTGCCAAACGCCAAGACGTAGCGATCAGCTTTCAAAACCTCGTGCTCGGTGCGCACGCCGGTGATTTGTCCGCCCTCAGTCAGCAATTGCTCAACGGGCGTGTTGTAACGAAATTGCACGCCCATGTCTTGCGCCAGTGCGGCTAAACGGGTGGTAAAGAGCTGGCAGTCGCCGGTTTCGTCGTTGGGTAAACGCAGCCCGCCGGCAAGCAGGCCTTGCGCCTGGCGCAGACCCGGCTCAACCGAAGTGAGTTGCGCCGCGCCGAGTAATTCGTAGGGCACGCCGCATTCTGCGAGTACTTTAATATCCAGTTGCACAGCTTCCATCTGCGCTTGCGTGCGAAACAACTGTAAAGTGCCCCCGCAGCGTTGTTCGTATTGGATCCCCGTGTCTGCGCGCAACGTGTCGAGGCAATGGCGGCTGTACTCAGCCACACGCATCATGCGTTCTTTGTTGAGTTCATAGCGGCTAGCCGTGCAATTGCGCAGCATGTTCGCCATCCAGCGTAGCTGCCACAGGCTACCGTCGAGCTTGATGGCTAAGGGTGCGTGCTTGGCGAACATCCATTTAAAGGCTTTGAAGGGGATGCCTGGAGCCGCCCACGGCGTTGAATAACCTGGTGAGATTTGCCCCGCATTGGCAAAGCTGGTTTCGTTGGCGACGCAGCCCTGTCGATCGACGACGATGACCTCAGCGCCCGCGCGCGCAAGGTAATACGCGCTGGTTGTGCCAATGACGCCTGCACCTAAAACGATCACTTTCATTGCGATATCCCAGTTGTTCAGCCAATACTGAAAGTGTAGGGATAGTTACCTAGTGTTTTTTTTTGAAATTCAGGCGTTTACTTAAAGAAATCACTTTTTTTGTTGCTTTCATACCCAAAAGGTAGAGAAAACCACAAATTGAGTATTTATAGAGCAAAAAACCACTGTAAGTGTTTGACTCTAGGGCACTTCGCCTCTAAACTCAGTAGGCAAGATTCTCAAGCGACGCGGTTTTTGTCCCTAGTCGGTCGCCCTTAGTGGTAATCAGTGGTGTCTATCCCTTCCTTGACCATCTAGCACGTTGGGCGTTTTTGCCCGTTTTTTATCTATCAAGGAAGTTGAAATGGCAACTGGTGTCGTGAAGTGGTTCAATGCTGAAAAAGGTTATGGTTTCATCATGCCTGACGGCGGCGGCAAAGATCTGTTCGCTCACTATTCTGAAATTCGCTCGAGTGGTTACAAAACTCTCGAAGAAAATCAGAAAGTTAGCTTTGAAATTGGTCAGGGCGCTAAAGGCCCATCAGCAACCAACATTCAAGTGCTGTAATTCATTACTGACCCTACCTGCTCAGGCGGGTGGTCTGTAATCAAACCCTGCATCGCTTCTGTGATGCAGGGTTTTTTTCTTGAAGATTCACTTCTTGCTTAAGGTTTCACACAAATGACTTCACTTACAAACGCCCAGCTACTGACGACGCGTCGTTCACAAAAGCTTGTGCAGGGGCCGGGGCCCGATGTTGAACAGCTGCAACAGTTACTTGCAGCTGCGGTTTGCGCGCCCGATCATTCTGCGCTACGTGCGTGGCGCTTTGCACTAGTGATGCAACCTGAAATCGCAGCATTTACTGATTTAGCGATTGACGCAACACGTCGCTACGGCCGCGAAATCACGCCGCAAAAAGAGCAAAATACACGCAAGTGGTTATCAACGGTGCCGTTGTTAATTGGGCTTGCCTACAAGATTTCGCATGACAACGAAAAAGTGCCAGAAATTGAACAGACCCTCTCGATGGGAGCCGCAGTGATGAATATTCAAAACGCGGCACACTTGATGGGTTTTTCAAGCTATTGGAGCACAGGGCTTGGCACCTATACCGACGAGGTCCCCGAAGCCTTGGGGTTTGATACGCTTGATTATCGCTTTGTGGGGTTCTTAGCAGTTGGCACACCCATTACCCCCCCTAATCCCGTGCAGCGCCCGGACGCGATGGCGCTGACGACGCGCTGGAGACCTTGATTTCAAAGCGCTTGAGTCGCAAGGCATTGGCTACAACAAAGACGCTAGAAAACGCCATTGCACCTGCGGCAAACACGGGTGATAGCAAGATCCCAAACGAGGGGTATAGTGCCCCGGCTGCAACGGGCACAAGCGCCGCGTTATAAGCAAAGGCCCAAAAAAGATTTTGTCGGATATTGGTAAGCGTTGCTCGCGATAAGCCAATCGCAGTCACCACGCCCGACAGATCATCAGACATCAACACCACCGAGGCCGATTCGATCGCAACGTCGGTGCCGGTACCAAGAGCGATACCGACATCTGCTGTCGCTAACGCTGGTGCGTCGTTGATGCCGTCACCGACAAAGGCGAGTACCGCACTTGAGCGCCGCAGGGCTTGCAAGACTGTCACTTTACCCTCTGGCAAAACCTCAGCGTGTACTTCAGTTATGCCAAGTTGTTGCGCCACCGCGCGCGCGGTGTGCTTGTTGTCGCCGGTAATCATGACGGTACGAAGCCCAAGCTGCTTGAGCGCGTCGATGGCAGCGCGCGCGCTTGGTTTAAGTGGATCAGCGACTGCCAGCAACGCAACAAGTTTGCCATCCACAGCTAGGCAGAT
>JABMMM010000286.1 GCA_013205565.1 Alcaligenaceae bacterium
TATGACGCCATGCGTGAGGTCCAGATTCGCCGTCAGTTCACCCGCTACGCCGAGGGTTCGGTATGGATAGCGATGGGTGAAACGCAAGTTTTGTGCACTGCGAGCGTGCTCGAAAAAGTGCCGCCTTTTTTGAAGGGTAAAGGGCAGGGCTGGGTGACGGCCGAGTATGGCATGTTGCCGCGCTCGACCCATACGCGCTCTGAGCGTGAAGCGGCCAAAGGCAAGCAGTCAGGGCGGACACAAGAAATTCAACGTTTAATCGGCCGTAGTCTGCGCGCGGTGATGGATATGAGCGCCTTGGGCGAACGCACGATTCAGATCGATTGTGATGTGTTGCAAGCGGATGGCGGAACGCGTTGCGCAAGCATCACCGGGGCTTGGATTGCGGTCGCCGATGCCGTCGACGGGTTGCTGAAGAAAGGTTTACTGAGCGTCAATCCCTTAAAGGACTCAGTCGCTGCCGTGTCGGTGGGAATGGTTCAAGGGCGCGCGGTGCTTGATCTGGATTACCCTGAAGACTCGGGCTGCGACGCTGACATGAATGTTGTCATGACCGGAGCAGGGCGTTACGTTGAGGTGCAAGGTACGGCAGAAGGGCACACCTTTGATCGGACCGAACTCAACGCCTTGTTGCAACTGGCCGAGCAAGGGATTAGCGAACTCGCTCAGTTGCAAGCGCGTTCGCGAGCCTAGTCTGAGGCTCGCGCCCGGTATGTGGGCCAGGCGCGATCCTCGCAGCTAAATCGTTCGGCCGCCATCCACTGGCAACTCAACCCCGGTCAAAAACGAGGCTTCATCAGAGGCTAGAAACACGGCTGCGTTGGCGATGTCGCGCGGCTGACTCATGCGCCCCATGGGGATGGTTGCAATAAAACGTGCGCGATTTTCTGGGGTATCTGGCACCCCCATAAAATCACCCAACATCGCCGTGTCACCAATCACCGGACAGATCACGTTGACTCGAATATTGTCGCCGGCCAACTCTACCGCGAGTGATTTTGTTAGTAAGTTTGCAGCTCCCTTTGAGGCGTTGTACCAAGTCAGGCCGGGCCTGGGGCGAATCCCTGCAGTCGAGCCAGTGTTGATAATGCAGCCTGATTTTTTCTGACGCATCAGTGGTACGACTGCATTGATCATGTGATAAATCGCTTTGACGTTTACCTCAAAGCAGCGGTCAAAAGAGGCTTCATCGACATTTAAAAAGGGCTGATTTTTATGAGTGTAGCCAGCGTTGTTGACCACAATATCCACACCGCCAAACTTCTCGAGCGCCAACGCGACGGCACGATCGACGTCGGCTCGTTTGCTGACATCGCACTTCACCGCCACGGCGGCCTGACCGAGTTCTGTGGCCACTTTTTGTGCGCCAGCCTCGTTTAAGTCTGCAATCACAACCTTTGCACCCTCGCGAACGTAACAACGTGCAATTTCTGCACCGAACCCGCTGGCAGCGCCAGTGACGATCGCGACCTTATTTTTTAAACGCATAGTGAAGTCTCCTTAAGTTAAGCCTGACCCAGCTAAGCCTGACTCGGTTAAGCCTGACTCAAAATATTACCCAGCACGTTTTGGCCACGCAGGTCCCAAACAGTTTGAATCAGCGCCTTAACTTGTGCCTCGGTCGCAGCGCCCTCATAGGTTCCCAGGCGCATTGCCTTGTGTTCGATTTCGGCGCGCGAAAGAGTGTTGCCTGGGTCACCCTTGGGTTCGTCCACGCGGCCCGTCAACGAACGACCATCGGTTGTTTGAACCGTCACCTTGCCAATCCAGCGCTGCGGGTAGGCGGTATCGACTTCTTCGTCGAGTTCCATGGCGACACGGTCGCGAAAGTTTGCAACCGCAGCGTCTTTCAGGGCACCATCAAACCCCGCCAGATCGGCCGAGTTACGCAGCGCGATGAGCGCGAGCACCGTGCCCATCGAGAATTTTGACTGATGAACCGTTTGCGGATCGGTCACGGGGCCCAGCACATCAATTGCGCCCTGATGTACGTGCGTGATCACCGAGGCAATATCGCTGGCCTTTAGCTTGTGCTGCTTCATAGCCTGTTGCAAAGCATCAGCGGCAGGATGCGTGTGGCGGCAAGAGGCGTGAAATTTAAACGAGGTTTCGGGCAGCGCCCAACGGGTACCCAGCCGGTCAACAAGCTTTGCAGGATTGGCATCGGTTGACATACCGGCCGCCATGCCTTGCGCACCTTCAAGAATGCGGCGCGCGCCCGTAAAGCCCTCAAGTGCCAGATAAGCAGAGGCCAGACCATTTGCTGCGGCATGTGCCGTGTGCAACTGTTTTGAGTCGGCGGCGTCGCGCAAAAACTCCCAGAGGCCGGCGGCTTGCGTGCCGGCCGAACCAATCGCGTGCAGCATTTGTTCGGGTGTCAGTTTTAGCAGTCGACCGACCGTCACCGCAGCGGCCACGGTGCCCGCAGTGCCAGTCGTATGAAAAATCTTGTAATGCGAGCGGCCTAAAAACTCACCAATACGAATACCGACCTCATAGCCCACGACCGAGGCAGTGATGAAATCTTTGCCAGAGGCGCCAAGGGCCTGAGCCACCGCGAGCGCAGGCGGGAAAATCACCGCGGCGGGGTGAAAGACCGAACCGTTGTGCACATCGTCTTGCTCGACGACGTGCGCTGCGGCGGCGTTGACCATCGCCGCGAACACGGGCGAGGTGCCCCGCCGGTTCACAAAGTCTTCTGACTTGCCAGAGGCAGGCCCCATCAGCTCTGCGTATTTGCCCATCGCCTTGACGGCACGTGCGCCCGAACCGGCCAGGATTGACGCCATGGTGTCCAAAAACAGGTCCTCACAGCGAAGACTGACCTCTTCGGGGATATCGCTGTATTGAAGTTGCGAGGCAAACGCTGCAAGGTCTGCACTGGGATGCAGGACCAGGGGTGCGGCAGAAGAGCGAATGGCGGTCATGTGTGTCACCTATTAAAACGAACGAGGAAGGCCGAGCACGTGTTCGGCAACATACGACAAAATCAGGTTAGTTGAAATTGGGGCAACTTGATACAAGCGGGTTTCACGAAACTTACGTTCAACGTCGTATTCGCAGGCAAAACCATAGCCACCGTGAAACTGCAGGCAGGCATTGGCGGCTTCCCACGAGGCATCGGCAGCCAGCAGTTTTGCCATATTGGCCTGCGTGCCGCAAGCTTGATTGTTGTCAAACAAACGGCAGGCTTCATAGCGCATCAAGCTTGCGGCCTCGACGTTAATGAAAGAACGTGCGATCGGAAACTGAACGCCTTGGTTTTGTCCGATCGGGCGACCGAACACAATGCGGTCTTTGACGTACTTAGAAATACGATCCACAAACCAATAACCATCGCCAATACACTCGGCCGCGATCAGCGCGCGCTCGGCGTTCAAGCCATCGAGAATATATTTAAATCCTTTGCCTTCTTCGCCGATTAAGTTCTCGGCAGGGATCTCGAGGTTGTCAAAAAACAGTTCATTGGTTTCATGATTGACCATGTTCAAGATGGGCCGCACTGTTAAACCGTGGCCGATCGCGTCGTGCAAGTTGACGATAAAAATCGACATACCTTCGGTTTTTTTTGTGACCTGCTCAATCGGGGTGGTGCGTGCAAGCAAAATCATCAAATCAGAGTGCTGAACGCGTGAAATCCACACTTTTTGACCGTTAACGACATAACGGTCGCCTTTTTTGACCGCAGTCGTTTTGATTTTTGTCGTGTCGGTGCCAGTTGTGGGTTCGGTGACGCCCATCGACTGCAAGCGCAATTCGCCAGCGGCAATCTTAGGAAGATACTGGTTTTTTTGCTCGGTTGAGCCATGGCGCAATAGTGTCCCCATGTTGTAGAGCTGGCCGTGGCAGGCGCCAGAGTTGCCTCCGCAGCGGTTGATTTCTTCCATGATGACCGAGGCTTCAGTCAGCCCCAAGCCAGAGCCGCCGTACTCTTGCGGAATCAGCGCGGCCATCCAGCCTGCTTGCGTGAGCGCGTTGACAAACTCTTCGGGGTAGCCGCGTGCCTCGTCGACTTTGCGAAAGTATTCGTCTGGAAATTGCTTGCACAGGTCGCGAATGGCGTCGCGAATGTCTTGGTATTGGTGATCGTTGGTATTCATGATTTTGCGTATGGCTTTATGATTAAGGGCTGAGATTCAGCAGATAATGTGCCCCAGGACGAGATTTTTGACCATTGGTGATTCATTAACCTCGGCTTTTTGAATGATTAAGGTACTTAACATACGATGGCCAACCATTTTGATTTGACCGACTTGCAGCTCATGGTCAACATTGGCGATGCGAGCAGCCTGACCCGCGGGGCCGAAAAATCTCATCTTTCACTGCCTGCCGCGAGTAACCGAGTCAAAAATCTCGAAGATCATTTCGGTACCCGCTTGTTTCATCGCAATAGCCAGGGCGTCACCTTGACCCCCTCAGGCGAGGCGTTTATGAGACACGCGCGTTTGGTGTTGCGGCAAATCGACCATCTGCGCGGCGATATCCACGAGTACTCAAGAGGGATCAAGGGCCAGATTCGGGTGCTAGCCAATACGACCGCCATGACTGAATTCATGCCCGCGGTCTTAAGTCGCTATTTGTCCTCTCACCCAGATGTCACCGTTGAACTGCGTGAGCGTTTGAGTTATTTGGTGGTGAAAGCCGTGGCCGAAGGTTCGGCTGACATTGGGATCGTTGCGGGCCAGCCCGCTGCCTCAGCGCTTGAATTTTTGCCTTATCGTGCCGACCGCCTGGTGTTGGTGACGTCGGCCGAGCATCCTTTAGGGGCAATGTCTGAAGTCGCTTTTGCTGACACCCTTGATTTTGAATACGTTGGGTTGTCAGAATGGAGCGCGATTCATGCTTTTTTGATTCAGGCGGCCGATAACCTGGGCCATTCGTTTCGCTTTCGGGTCGAGGTGAGTAATTTTGAGTCAGTTTGCCGCATGATTGAGGCAGGTGTCGGAATTGGCGTGGTGCCCGAGCAAGCAGCGCGTCGTTATGCGCAGCGCTTGAATATCAAGATCGTCAGGCTGTCAGACGAATGGTCTGTGCGCAATCTCCATATTTGTGTGCGTGAGCTGCAGCGCTTGCCGAGCTTTGCACGTGACCTCGTTGCGATGCTGCTTGAAGACGTGCCCTCGACTCAGGCCCCCAAGCAATGACCCCAGCCCCTTTTTTATTGACGTCTGTGGTCTTGGCGTCTGGCAACGTCGGAAAACTGCGTGAATTTGACGCGTTGCTTGGCCCGCTTGGCATCAGACTGATAGCGCAAGGCACCCTGAATATCCCAGACGTGCCCGAACCTCATCCCACCTTTCTTGAGAACGCGCTCGCCAAGGCGCGCCATGCGAGCCTGTTGTCAGGCCTGCCGGCCTTGGCCGATGATTCTGGCCTGTGTGTCGCTGCGCTCAATGCAGAGCCCGGCATCCATTCTGCTCGGTATGCTGAAGCTGAGCACGGCTCGCGTAGTGATGCAGCAAACAATCAAAAGTTGCTGCGTGCGTTGCAAGGGCAGAGCAACCGCCGAGCCTGGTACGTTGCAGTGCTCGTGCTAGTGACCCGCCACGACGATCCTCAACCGCTGATTGCTCAGGCGAATTGGTTCGGCGAGATTGTTGATCAGCCGCAAGGCGGACACGGGTTTGGTTATGACCCCTATTTTTATCTGCCCGAGCAAGGCTGCACCGTGGCGCAGCTCGATCCCGCGCTAAAAAACAAAATCAGTCATCGCGGGCAAGCATTGCAGCAATTGTTGGGGCAGTTAGCCAAGCACGGGCTTGTCGCGCCAGCGGCACTTGGCCCGTGAGTCGTGTTATCCCGATCCTGAGTGCGCAGCAGGCCAAGACTGGTTCGCTGACTGATATTGCCGATCGGCCACGGCTCAGTGCCTTGCCGCCTTTATCGGTTTATGTGCACGTGCCTTGGTGCGTGCGTAAGTGCCCGTATTGTGATTTTAATTCTCACGAGCAACCTACGGTCTTGCCCGAGGCGCGTTACCTGGATGCCTTGCAGGCAGATCTCGAGCAGGCTCTGCCCGACATCTGGGGCCGACAGGTGCACACCGTGTTTATTGGAGGAGGCACGCCTAGCCTGCTCAGTGCTGCAGGTGTCGAACGTCTGATGGCCTTGCTGCGCTCGCATTTGAATCTTTGGCCCGATGCCGAAGTGACCCTTGAGGCCAATCCAGGCACGGCAGAGGCAGAGCGGTTTATGGCCTATGCGGCGAGCGGTGTGAATCGTATTTCGCTGGGGATTCAGTCGTTTGCAGATGACAAACTGCAGGCTTTGGGGCGGGTGCACGACGCGGCCCAAGCGCGCGCGGCAATCGTCATGGCGCAACGCGCAGTGCCGCGCGTCAACCTCGACCTGATGTTTGCCCTGCCCGGACAGACGCTTGCGCAGTGCGAGCAAGACGCACGCGAGGCTTTGAGTTTTGGTACCGAACACTTGTCGATGTATCAACTCACCTTCGAGCCAAATACGGTCTTTGCCAAGTATCCGCCCGCTGTGCCAGACGACGAACTTGCCTTCGACATGCAGGAGTTGATCGTTGCGCTGGCGCAGGACTCTGGTCTTGAGCGCTACGAGGTGTCGGCCTTTTCTAAGACTGGCGCGCGCGCGCGGCACAACATGAACTACTGGGAGTTTGGCGATTACTTAGGGATTGGACCGGGCGCGCACGGCAAGATTTCTTTTCATGACCGCATCGAACGCCAGGCCCGCCAGCGCAGTCCCGACAGTTGGATGCAGTCTGCGCTGGCGCGCAACGGTTCGCACGTCAGCGAGCGGCGTCAACTCGCCACCTCTGAGCTTGCCTTTGAGTTCATGCTCAACGCCTTACGGCTTAAGCAAGGTGTTGGCGCCTCGCTGTACACTGAGCGCTGTGGGGTACCCCTCGCGTCGATGAATAAAGCCTTGCTTTTGGCGACCAAGCGCGGTTTGTTGCTTGAGAACCCAATGCGACTGCAGGCAACCGAGCTCGGGTGGCGGTTTCTGAATGAATTGCAGGCACTATTCTTGTAAAATCACTGCTTGGGTGCGAAAAGCACTATTCTAGTGCATATTTTTGCACAAATGCACTTTAGTGGTGCAGACACCCGCACTTTTTTGGGCATTTCAGTTAAAAATGTCTGGCATGAATGTTGCTGTGAAATCTATACATTATCTCGCAACAATTATTAATTAGTCATCATTTTCACCTTTCCGGAGTCAGTATGAGCACCTCTCAAGATGTTCTGAAGAAGATTGCCGAAGACGAAGTCAAGTTTGTCGACTTTCGTTTTACGGACACCATGGGCAAAGAGCAACACGTTTCGGTTCCTGTCAGCCAGATGAACACCGAAAAGTTTACCGAAGGTCACGCGTTTGACGGTTCGTCAATCGCCGGCTGGAAAGGCATCGAAGCTTCGGACATGCTCCTTATTCCCGATCCAAATACTGCCCACATGGACCCGTTTCGCGAAGAATCAACGATGATTCTGACCTGCGACGTTGTTGAACCTTCAGACATGAAAGGCTACGACCGCGATCCACGTTCGCTGGCAAAGCGCGCAGAGGCCTATCTCAAAGCGAGCGGCTTGGGCGACACCGCCTTTTTTGGTCCTGAGCCAGAGTTTTTTGTTTTTGACGGCGTGACCTGGGGCGACGATATGTCCGGCTGCCACGTCAAGATCAAGTCTGACGAAGCCTCATGGTCGACTGGCATTGACTCAGAGGGCGGCAACATGGCTCATCGCCCACGCGTCAAGGGCGGTTACTTTCCAGTGCCTCCGGTCGACTCTATGCAAGACATGCGTTCAGAGATGTGCTTGTTGCTTGAAGAAGCAGGCATCCCTGTTGAGGTGCATCACCATGAAGTCGCTGGCGCCGGTCAGATGGAAATCGGGACAAGGTTCAGCACCTTGGTGACTCGCGCCGACTGGAACCAAATCCTTAAGTACACCGTGCACAACGTCGCACACGCTTATGGCAAAACTGCAACATTCTTGCCAAAACCGATTGTCGGTGATAACGGTTCAGGTATGCACGTTCACCAGTCAATCTGGAAAGACGGTCAAAACCTGTTTTCAGGTAATGGCTACGCTGGTTTGTCTGAATTCGCGCTTTATTACATCGGTGGGATCATCAAGCACGCTCGCGCGCTCAATGCGATCACCAATCCTGGCACAAACTCTTACAAGCGTTTGGTTCCACATTACGAAGCGCCTGTGAAGCTTGCTTATTCAGCACGCAACCGTTCTGCCTCGATTCGTATTCCTTACGTCGCTAATCCAAAAGGCCGTCGTATCGAAACACGTTTCCCTGATCCACTTGCGAACCCATACTTGTGCTTCTCGGCCTTGATGATGGCGGGTCTGGATGGTGTGCAAAACAAGATTCACCCAGGCGATCCCGCAGACAAAAATCTGTACGATTTGCCACCCGAAGAAGATGCAAAGATCCCAACGGTTTGCAGTTCACTCGAGCAAGCGCTCGAAGAACTCAACAAAGACCGCGAGTTCTTGACACGCGGCGGGGTGTTTAGTAACTCAATGCTCGATGCCTACGTGGATCTGAAAATGCAAGAAGTCAATCGCTTGCGTATGACGACCCATCCCGTCGAATTCGACATGTACTACAGTCTGTAATCTGCTGTTTAACCTTGGAGTCAGGTCTTTGGTGGCCTGAATACCATGAACTCCGCTGAAGCCTTCGATCTGCTTGCCACCACAGTTCTTTTATTGAACGCGTCTGGTGAAGTTGTCGAGGCAAATGCGGCAGCAGAAGCAATGTTTGGGCGGTCTCGGCGTAGCCTCTTGGGGCAGCCGGCCGCCTTTTTGTTTGATCGCGATTCTGCGCTTGAACACTCGATGCAGCAAGCTTGCTCGGGCGAGGTTGCCGACTGCAGGCAATTCGCACGTACGCGCCGAGGCCCGGACACCGTCGAGGTGAGCGTGACTTCGATTGCGCTGTCTTCGCAGTGCTGGGCAGCGCTCATTGAAGTCAAAGATCTTGAGCAACGCGTCTTGGTGGATCGCAGCATTCGCCTAGTTGACGAGATCGATACACAGCACGAACTTCTGCGCAATTTGGCACACGAAGTCAAAAATCCCTTGGGCGGCTTGCGTGGCGCGGCACAGTTGCTTGAATCTGAGCTGCCTGATCCGGCGCTGCGCGAATATACCAGTGTGATTATTTCTGAGGCCGATCGCCTGCAAGCCTTGGTTGACCGACTCGCTGCTCCGCAGCGCATGCCGGTGCAGTGGCAGGCTGTGAATATTCACGAGATTTGCGAGCGTGTCTGTGCCTTAGTCAGAGCCGAGTTTCGTGAGGTTGCGTTATTGCGCGACTACGACGCCTCAATGCCCGAGTTTCGAGCCGACCCGGCGCGCGTCATGCAGGCGCTCTTAAATATTGTTCGTAATGCTGCGCAGATACTGACAGGGTCTATGGGCACACCGTCACCGCATATCACGCTTAAGACGCGGATCGCGCGTCAGATGCTGCTGCGCCATAAGCAACACCGCCTGACGGCGGTCGTCACGGTGACCGACAACGGTCCCGGTGTTCCCGAGGCGTTACGTGAACGTATTTTTCATCCACTGGTCACAGGGCGCGAGGGGGGCACCGGACTCGGTTTGAGTTTGGCGCAAGACTTCGCGCATCAGCACGGTGGCGTTATTGAGTTCGACTCGCAACCCGGTCGCACCGAGTTTCGTTTGCAATTACCTATGGAGCCGCTTTAATGAAACCCGTCTGGATCGTGGATGATGATCAAGCTATTCGCTGGGTGCTTGAAAAGGCCCTTAGCCGTGCAAACATACCGACAAAAAGCTTTGTGAATGCCGCCGAGGTTTCGGCAGCACTTAAGCTTGAGTCACCCTCGGCATTGGTGTCCGATATTCGAATGCCAGGCACCGATGGCTTGGCTTTATTGGCCGAGGTCAAAGAAAAATACCCGACCTTGCCGGTCATCATCATGACCGCCTATAGCGATCTTGACAGCACGGTTTCGGCCTTTCAAGGCGGCGCGTTTGATTACCTCGCTAAGCCCTTCGATATTAACGAGGCGGTTGCGTTGATTTCACGTGCCATGCAAGAGCCCTCGGCAGAAGAGATTGCAGCACAGGCGCTCCCGAGCTCTGCTCAGGCCAGCGATAAGGGCATGTTGGCCCAGTCTGCCTCGGTTGCGATGCAAGAGGTGTTTCGTGCGATCGGGCGCTTGGCACAATCCAACGTGACAGTCTTGATTACAGGCGAATCCGGCACGGGTAAAGAGTTGGTGGCGAGGGCTTTACATAGCCACGGGGTGCGGTCAAAAGGGCCCTTTGTAGCGCTCAATACAGCGGCCATTCCGCGTGATCTGCTCGAAGCAGAGTTGTTTGGCCACGAGCGCGGCGCGTTCACCGGCGCCAATGCCTTGCGACGCGGGCGGTTTGAAGAAGCGGGCGGCGGCACATTATTTTTAGATGAAATCGGCGATATGCCGTTTGAATTGCAAACCAGATTGTTACGTGTGTTATCTGAGGGGACTTTTTATCGTGTGGGTGGCGCACAACCCGTCAGGGTCGATGTGCGCATCGTCGCGGCTACGCATCAGCCTCTTGAAGAGCGGGTAAAAGAGGGAAAGTTCCGTGAAGATTTGTATCATCGTTTAAATGTGATTCGGTTAAGGTTGCCCGCGCTGCGCGAGCGGCGCGAAGACGTAGCCGAATTAGCCAAGCACTTTTTATCAGTCTCGGCCCGCGCGGTTGGCGTGCCAGCTAAACGCCTATCTGAGGCTGCGTCATTTGCTCTGTCGCAGTTTGACTACCCTGGCAACGTGCGCCAACTCGAAAACTTTTGTCATTGGCTCACGATCATGGCACCCGGGCAAGTCGTCGAAGTGGGAGACCTGCCTCCCGAAGTTCGCGCGGCCAGAGAGGCACTGACTCGCCTTGGCCCCGACAGCGCACCCGTCATTGAGCAAACGTGGCAGCAGTTGCTCGCGCTAGACGCGAATGTGCGTTTGTCGCGTTCAGAACCCGAGGTCTGGACGGCGCTCACCCGTCAGTTCGAACGTGCACTGCTGCAGTCTTCGCTAGAGGTGTGCCGAGGTCGGCGCGTTGAGGCCGCCGCCCGCTTAGGCATGGGTCGTAACACCATCACCCGCAAGCTCAGAGAATTGGGAAT
Source organism: Alcaligenaceae bacterium (assembly GCA_013205565.1). GTDB lineage: Bacteria > Pseudomonadota > Gammaproteobacteria > Burkholderiales > Burkholderiaceae_B > Zwartia. Next base: position 11,134 of record JABMMM010000286.1, read on the forward strand.
GGACGCCGTTGACAGTTAGTTGCGTTCGTTATTAATGTTTTAACTATTGACTGTTACACTTCAATAGTTAATTAAAGGATGACGTCCATGTCTAAAGCAATCATTCATACCAATGCTGCGCCCGCCGCTGTCGGCCCGTATTCGCAGGCGGTTGTCGCGCCGGCCGGGCGAACTGTGTATTTGTCTGGGCAGATCGGGTTAATGCCTGCCACGGGCATCATGGTCTCAGAAGATTTCCAAGCGCAGGTGCGTCAGTCGTTTGCCAATATGCAAGCGGTGATTGAGGCAGCAGAGGGGCGTCTGGACAGTATCGTTAAGCTCACTTTGTTTTTAACTGACTTGGGGCAGTTCGCGATTGCTAATAGCATCATGGCCGAACTTCTCCCAGAGCCTTTTCCGGCACGTTCAACCGTGGGTGTTGCTAGTCTGCCCAAGGGTGCGCAGTTTGAAATCGAGGCCATCATCGTTATTTAACGGCTCGCGCAAACGGTTCAGCCCGCGTGTCTTCGCATCCTGCCAAGGTGTCATCTCGTGCTGCCCGCAAGGTCGCGGCGCCGGCCCAGTCAAAAGCGCTTAGCACCACTAAACAGAAGCTCGAAAAACTTGGCTTGCGCAGCGCCCAAGACTTGATCTTGCATTTGCCCCTTCGTTACGAAGACGAAACCGAGATCATGCCGATTGCGGTTCTGCGACCGGGGCGCTCAGCGCAGATTCAAGGCGTGGTGATCCGCTCAGAGGCCAGTTATCAACCCCGCCGCCAACTGACAGCGGTGTTGCAAGACGAAAGCGGCGTGATCGGTTTGCGCTGGCTGACTTTTTATCCGAATCAACAGCAGCAAATGCAAGTGGGTCGTCGCTGGCGAGTACGCGGCGAGGTGCGCGGTGGCTTGCATGGCTACGAAATCATCCATCCTAAAGTGACGGTGGCCGATTCACCGCTGCCTGCAGCGCTAACGCCGGTCTATCCGACTACCGATGGCCTGTCACAACCAAGTCTGCGTAAAGCCATCCTGCAGGCGCTCGCTTCAGCAGAACTCAACGACACGCTTGAAGCCGACTCAGTCAACAAACTAGGTTTGCAGACGTTTAGTCTGGCGATTCGCACGCTGCATGGGCCCACGCCCGACATGGATGCGCAGGCTCTGATTGAGCACACGCATCCGTCTTGGCTACGCATAAAGTTTGACGAGTTGCTTGCGCAACAGTTGTCTTTGGCTGCGGCGCGCGATGCCCGACGCAGTCTGCGTGCCCGAAAGTTGACGCTGAACAGCAAGCCTGAAAGCCTTTGCGCGCGCCTGCTTCAGGCGCTGCCTTTTAGTCTGACGTCCGCCCAAGCAAGAGTGGTGGGTGAGATCAGCGTCGACTTACAGCGCGAGTTTCCGATGTATCGCTTATTGCAAGGTGATGTCGGTAGCGGAAAAACGGTTGTGGCGGCGCTCGCAGCGTTGCAGGCCATCGACGCGGGCGTGCAGGTCGCCTTGATGGCTCCCACTGAGATTTTGGCCGAACAACACTACCAAAAATTAAAAATATGGTGTGAACCGTTGGGAGTCGAGGTGTGTTGGCTGACAGGCAGCATTACACCCAAAGCACGCAAACTAGCCAACGAAGCGATTTCTGGTGGTCGTGCCCGCTTGGTGGTGGGCACGCAAGCGTTGATACAAGACACTGTCGAGTTTTTCGACCTTGGGTTGGTGATCGTCGATGAGCAGCACCGTTTTGGTGTGGCACAGCGTTTGTCGTTGTCCCGTAAGGGGCAAGACGCACAGACCGGCGCTGCGCTTTCGGCCTCAGATGATTTTGTGCCGCACCAACTGACCATGAGCGCTACGCCGATTCCTCGCACGCTAGCGATGACTTTCTATGCAGATCTTGAGGTCTCGTCGATTGATACGCTGCCGCCTGGGCGCACGCCGGTACTCACAAAACTGATTTCAAGCGTGCGACGCGAAGAAGTTGTCGCCCACGTTGCACAAGCCTGTACGACCGGTCAGCAGGTGTATTGGGTGTGTCCGCTCGTGCAAGAAAGCGAAACGCTCGATCTACAAACGGCGGTTGATACGCATTTGGCGCTCACCCAAGCGCTTCCTAAGTGTCGTGTGGGCCTCGTGCACGGGCAATTGCACCAAACAGAAAAAGCGCAGGTGATGAAAGCGTTTCGTGAGGCAAAGATCGATGTGCTGGTTGCAACGACCGTGATCGAAGTCGGTGTCGATGTGCCGAATGCCTCGTTAATGGTCATTGAGCACGCCGAGCGTTTTGGTTTGGCACAACTGCATCAGCTACGCGGTCGGGTCGGGCGAGGCGTCGCAAAATCAGTGTGCGTGTTGCTATATCAGACACCGCTGTCCTTGTTGGCGCGCCAGCGTTTGCGTGCAATGTACGAGACTCAGGATGGTTTTGAAATCGCACAGCGAGATCTTGATTTGCGTGGTCCGGGCGAGTTGTTGGGGTCAAGGCAATCCGGCGTCACACTGCTACGTTTTGCCGACCTCGCGACCGATAGCGCCTTGGTCGTCGCAGCGCGCGAAGTCGCAACAGATTTGAGAAAAAATGCACCTCATATTGTCGAGCGTCATCTGGCGCGTTGGATGCGTGGGCGCGAAGACTTTTTACGCAGTTAGTTTTTTATAGGCGCAAACAAGATGACGTTGACTGAACTGAAATACATTGTGGCGGTCGCACGCGAAAGACACTTTGGACGCGCGGCAGAAGCCTGTTTTGTGAGTCAGCCGACCTTGTCTGTTGCCATCCGTAAGCTAGAAGACGAACTGGGCGTCACGATTTTTGAGCGCGGTGGTTCTGAAGTTGGCGTCACGGTCATTGGGCAAACACTGGTCTCACAGGCACAAAAAGTGCTTGAAGAAAGCGCCAATTTAAAAGAACTTGCTCGCCATGGTAACGACCCCCTGGCTGGGGTGTTACGTGTGGGGGTGATCCACACGATCGGGCCATATTTATTGCCCAAACTTGTGCCGTGGCATATCTCCTGTACGCCGCAAATGCCTCTGGTATTACAAGAAAACTTCACAGTCAAATTAATCGAATTGCTCAGGCAAGGCGAAATCGATTGCGCCATTCTGGCCTTACCACTGCCCGAGGCGGGGCTTGCGACGCGCGCGCTGTATGACGAGCCTTTTGTCGTGGTGATTCCAGCGAGTCATCCTTGGGCGAATCGCAAGTCGATCTCGGCCGAAAACCTTAAACAGCAGAATATGCTGTTGCTCGGAAGCGGCCATTGCTTCCGAGACCAAGTACTCGAAGTGTGTCCAGAGCTGTCTCGCTTTGCGGCGGCCAGTGAGGGGATTCAAAGAACCTTTGAAGGCTCTTCACTTGAAACGATCCGACATATGGTGGCAGCCGGCATTGGCATCACCGTGATGCCGCTAACCTCTGTGCCTGAGTCCGAGCGCAACAATACTTTATTGCGCTATATCAAGTTTGACAAACCAGTGCCGGATCGCCGCGTCGTGCTTGCATGGCGTAAAAGCTACCCTCGCATGGTGGCCATCGAAACGCTGGCGCAGGCGGTGTTCGCCTGCGGCTTAGATGGGGTACAAATGCTTGAACCTATCGCTAAGAAAAAGTCTTAAACATGCAACAGCGCCTCTGGTTATATGGACGCTTGATTCGAATCGATAAACCGATCGGAATCTTACTTTTGCTATGGCCGACCTTGTGGGCGGTATTTGCCGCGTCAAATGGATGGCCAAGCTTAAAAGTCTTAGCGATTTTTATCCTCGGAACAATCTTGATGCGTTCGGCGGGTTGCGCGATGAATGATTATTTTGATCGCGATATTGATTTGCACGTCAAACGAACCGAACAGCGCGTCTTGACTGCGGGTTTAATCCGGCCCGGCGAGGCCTTAGGCGTAGCGGCAGTGCTAGGCTTGCTGAGTTTGGCGCTCGTGTGGCCGCTGAACCGTCTAACGTTGCTGCTTGCCTTGGTGGCGGCTTTACTGGCGGTGACGTATCCCCTCTTTAAACGTTTTTTTGCGATTCCTCAGGCCTATCTGGGTATTGCCTTTGGCTTCGGGATTCCGATGGGGTTTGCTGCGGTGTTAGAGACCGTTCCCCCGGTCGCGTGGTTAATGCTCTTGGCAAACGTCTTTTGGGCGATTGCCTACGACACAGAATACGCGATGGTTGATCGCGACGATGATCTTCGCTTGGGTCTGAAAACCTCAGCCATCACGTTTGGTCGGTACGATGTATTCTTCGTAGCGGTGTCTTATGTACTGACTTTTGTACTGCTCGCTATCGCTGGATGGCTGCTCGGATATGGCTGGCCGTATGGGCTTGGGCTTTTTGCCGGTGCCGCACTGGCGGTGCTGCACCTTTATTGGATTCGGAAGCGCCAGCGTGAGGCGTGTTTCCGGGCGTTTTTACACAATACTTGGATAGGCTTTGCGGTCTTTTGCGGGATTTTTTTTCAGACTACAATTTTTTCTTAAGACCCTGGCATTTTTCGTTTTCACGTGCGCAACCCTGTCAACGCGCGTAACCATTGTTTTCTCTCGGGTGAGCTGATGAATCGTTTTCCTTCGATCGCTTTTATTGGCGGTGGCAATATGGCCAACGCGCTTGTTTCAGGCTTGCTCAGTCAGGGCTGCGCGGCGAACAGCTTGCACGTTGTTGAAGTCGCCGACACGTTACGCCAACAGTGGCAGGCACGCGGCATCAGCGTCGCCTCTGCACCCGACCAATCGCTTGGCGCGCAACAGGTTTGGATCCTTGCGGTCAAGCCGCAGCAGATGCGCGAGGTTGTCTTTCAGTGCAAGCCCTGGTTAACACCTAATACCCTCGTCATTAGTATTGCAGCGGGTATATCAATGACCTCGCTGACCACTTGGCTAGGCAGTCCCACACAACCCTTTACGCGAGTCGTGCGGTGTATGCCAAACACGCCAGCGTTGGTTGCGGCAGGCGTGACCGGGATGGCCGCTGTGGCGGGCCTGCCACAGCCCGAGCAAGAGATCGCCGCCAAGGTCTTGGGTGCAGTTGGGCAAGTTGTCTGGGTCGAGAGCGATCAGGCTCTCGATGCCGTGACTGCACTGTCTGGCAGCGGTCCGGCTTATGTATTTTTGTTTTTAGAAGCCTTGATTGCGGGTGCGCAGGCGCTTGGGTTGTCAGCCACGCAGGCCCGCTCCCTTGCACTTGCAACGCTGGCGGGTTCGACTAAATTAGCCGCAGAGTCGACCGAGCCACCTTCGGTTTTGCGCGAACGCGTCACCTCAGCAGGCGGAACAACGGCCGCTGCAATCGACGTGTTTATGCAATTAGATTTTTCAAATATCGTGGCGCAAGCCATGGCGGCAGCCAATACCCGCGCCGGCGAACTGTCGGCCGAGTTTGGGCGCTAATGTCAGGTCTTTTGCGCAGTCACCTTTTTGAACGTATTCACTTAATCAGAGCACTCAATTGAAAAAAATATTAATCTCACTCGTTTGTTTACTTGCCGTCTCAGCGGCGGCCTGGCTGGGTGCAAGTATCTACGTCGGTCGTTCGGCGACCGCGCTGATCACTAAAATCGCTGCGAAAGCGGGTCAAGATACCGCAATACGTATGGCCGAGGTCGATCACAAACAAGGGTTGTTCACCTCTAGCGGGCAGTTCGAGATTCGTTTTAATGATGTCGCGGTTGACGCAAAAAGCGGCAAACAACTCTTTGCGTTGCAGGTCAACTACAACCTCGAGCACCTCTTGTTGCCTTCCTCGTCGATGCGTTTTAACTGGGCAGTGAAACCCGTGGGTCAATCAGGCACCGAGTTCAACCGCTTATTTGGTTCAGAAATTAAATTGCAGGGGGAGGGCAAACTAGCCTACGGTGGCAAGGCGCTATCGACCTTAAAACTTCCTGAACTGGCGATGAAGCAGGGCAAAGAGTTATTTCATCTGTCTCCTTCAAGTGGCAATATCGCCTGGGGTGAAAAAACGCTTGCGCTTGACTGGAAAACCGAGCGAATCAGTTCACGGGGTGAGGGCCATGCGCTCGACATACAAGGCCTGAACTTTACCGGCGATATTGCAAACCGAGCGCGTGGCCTTGGTGCGCTACAACTCTCAATCAACAAACTCAGCACGAAACAAGCCACAGCAGAAACGATTGGTGTGCAAGTTGCGAGCACTGAAACCGGCGGTAAGCTAGAGCTTAAAATAATCCCAAAGATTGCGAACTTGACGATTGCGGGGCAAAAACTGAGCGATTTGCTGCTAGAGTTTGTCGTCAAGGGTTTAGACATTGAAAGCGTCGACACGCTTTCGGCGATCAGCACCGATTCAAATGACTTTCGCAACCTGACAGCCGACGAACAGTCCCGTGCGAGTGGCGCATTGCAAAATTTAGTGGCTAAAGGCTTTTCAGTAGGCTTGCCGCAAATCAACGCAAAAATGGGTACCGGTTCCATCAAGGGTGATTTTTTGCTCGAGGTCAGTCAACCGGCCGGCACCACAGCCGCTCAGTTCTCGTTTGCGCAGTCTGTCAAAGCCAACGGCAAGCTTGAAGCGCAAGGCCGCATCATCGACAACACGCAAAAACGCCTGGCGCTGCTGCTTGGGATTGCGACTGAAACTCGCGAAGGCTTAAGGGCGAATTTTCAGTTTGCCAACGGCACGTTCAGAGCCAACGGAAAAAACCACGATGTACGTGACAATCTCGCGTATTTTGATGAGCGGATCAATGCAGCCTTGTATCCTAAGAAGTAAAACCTCTTTGAAACGCTAGCGCTTAACGAGAAAATCTTATGCGAGTCTTTTTTGCGGCACTTGGCATCGAGGCCGAAATAATCGACAAGCCTGCCCGCTGCCTGGTCGGTTCGCGTGCATTTTGAATACTAATTTGTCTGAGCCGTTCGTCAGACAAAAAAAAGGATCCTTGCGGATCCTTTTTTTATTCGCTCGATTTAGATCGGTGTAAACATTGGTACGGGTGGTCCATCACCTTCGGTGGGTTTAAATATGAGCTTGACATGCTGCCCAATTTTTAAGGCCGCCAAATCACAATCGACGATTTGCGTCATCATCGTGACACCTTCTTCGAGCGTGACATAGGCGATGCAATAAGGATTAGGGTTGCCGCGCTGCATGACACTTAACGAGTAAATGACGCCTTTGCCTGAGCCTTCTTTCCATTCGGTCTCACCAAAACAGAAAGGGCAAAGCGCACGCGGATACCAGTGTGGCTTCTTGCACGAGGTGCAATATTTAACTAAAAACTTACCGTTTTTAGCAGCATCCCAAAAGGGTTCGTTGCCGGGTTCTTTGACAGGTGCCGGGAGGGGGTTAGGTTGATACATCATAGTCATGATTATGCACGCTCCAGAATCAGGGTTGCACTGCCGTGGCGCGCGCCAAGCAGGCCGCCTGTGCCATGTGCCAGGGCAAGATCGCAGTTTTTAACTTGTACGGCAGGGTGCGCTTCGCCGCGTAATTGACGTACCGCCTCAATGACCTTGGTGATACCGCCACGGTTGGCAGGGTGGTTATTACACAAGCCACCGCCATCGGTATTAAAAGGTAGTTTGCCGACACCAGAAATCAGATTGCCGTCCGAGACGAATTTTCCGCCTTCGCCTTTTTTGCAAAAACCGAGATCTTCAAGCTGCATCAAGACCGTGATGGTAAAACTGTCATAGATCGAAGCGTATTTAATGTCTTGAGGCGTCAGGCCCGCTTCTGCGAAGGCGGCTGCACCCGAGGCGCGCGCGCCCGAGTAGGTTAAATCGACATGGCCACCTAACTGACCTTTAAGCGCTTCACCCGCGCCACGCACCTTCACCAGCGGCCGTTTAAGCGACTTGGCGATATCGGGGTGAGCGACAATCAAGGCGCCGCCGCCATCACTGACCACGCAGCAATCCAGACGATGCAAAGGCGTTGAGACCAAGGGTGAGTTCACCACGTCTTCGACCGTGACAACGTCACGCAGCATGGCGTGTGGATTGTGTTGCGCATGATGCGAGGCAGCGACTTTAATCCAGGCCAACTGTTCGGCAGTCGTGCCGTATTCGTACATGTGCCGGGCGGCAACCATGGCATAGCTGTTGACTGTGACTGGACCAAACGGCGCTTCAAAGGGCACGTCAGGAATGTCTACGCCCCAGCTGCGCGGCTGCATGCCCGACGAGCCAGCCGAGCGCGGGCGACCGGCCAGAGTAATCAGTGCGATTTTGCACTTACCCGCTGCAATCGCCTGCGCGGCGTGCGAGACATGAATCAGATAAGAGCAGCCACCGGTCTCGGTTGAGTCGACATGACTCAAATTTGTGAGGCCCATGTAGTCGGCCATGTTGAGCATGCCCAAGCCGGGTGCGTCACCGGCGCAGTAATAGCCGTCGATGTCGCTGAGCGACAAACCGGCATCGGCAAGTGCGCCCTTAGCCGATTCAGCGTGAATTTGCGCAACCGACTTATCAGGTGCTTTGCGGGTAGGGTGCTCGTAGGCACCAACGATATAAGCTTTGTCTCGTATTGTCATGGGTCGTTGTGTTGATCAAGAGTCAATAAAATAGTGCAGAGTGAGGCACTCACCAAATAGCTTTTTACCACCGATGCGAGCTTGCGTGGGGCGGGCGGGTAAGAGAGTGTTAATTATTCGGTTTGCCGCGTCTAAGCGCCGAGGCACCGAGCAGCAGCCAACCGAGCATCAGACAAACGCCCCCAGTGGGTGCAAAGGCGCTGGCATTTGTGACTGAGAACAAGTACTTAAGCTCGATCGAGCCACAAAACAAGATGATGCCAGCGAGTAAAAAACAACGCGCGCCCAGCGCAAGGTAACCGGTTAAGCCGGCGGCAAAGAGCAAGACGACGGCGTGAATCAATTGATACAGCGAGGCGCGTTCGACAGCCCGCGCAGCCAAAGGGTCGGCTAACGCGTGCGAGGCTACGGCACCCAAGGCGACAGCCGTCAGGCCCAGCAAGGCGGCGACAACGAACCAGCCGCGCTGGCTGGCACTTGGGCTGTCGTGCGTCGGATGGGCGAGAGTATTTTTAAGGGACATGAGAGGTGGGGGGCCCGTAAGGCTGCAAAGGTGGTTATTCGTGCGGTGACACGGCAGGCGAATAGAGAAAAAGTCCTAGCGAAGGCTCAAGGCTAGCATTAACGCTAAAATATGACCTGAGCGCAGGTCGTCTGAGAGCAAAAACTATGTTGAACAAAATAAAGTGTCTGTCGGTGGTGATGCCGGCGGTGATGTCAATAATGACCCTCCTGTTTTTGACAGGCTGCGTCGGGCTTGAGTCGGCAAACTCACCTAAAGAAACATTTGTGCTGCCGCGCGCCTACCAAGAGGCCTATCAACTCGCCCTGGTGCAAGCCAAAGAGTGCTGGAGCGATGAGGGCGATCTACCCGTTAAAGGGCAACTTGACCCGGCCACTCGCACGGCACAGGTGTTTGTGACAAACGGCCTGGGGAGCGGGCGCTATGGTCAGGTCGATATCCGTGCCTTAGATGATAAAAATTCTGAAATCACCGTCCGTTTGGCGGGTGTCAACATTTGGGACGCGGCCGCGCTTGCCGCGATGCACGAAGCCTTGCAGTTTGGCGTCTGGACGTGTACCCGCTATATGCCGAGCGCCCGACCTGCCAATAAAAAATAAAGCGTTGGTCTACAACGTCAATTTCAATTTTCTTTAAAAGTATATTGTGTCCGAACCTTTTGAACCGTCCACTTATTTTGGTCTTGATATCCCCTACCTGAAATTTTTAGGTGTAGAACCCGTGCTGTGTGCAGACGAGCGTGCTGTGACACGGTTAAAAATTCGCGATGATTTACTGAATAGCCGCGGCCACATTCATGGCGGTGCGCTGATGAGCCTGCTTGATTTCACCCTCAGTGCAGCGGGCCGTTCGATTGACCCTCTGGGGCTCGGCATGGCAACGATCGACATCACCGTGAGCTGCTTTGAGCCCGCAGTGACCGACTTGACGATTCAGGCTCGTTGCCTGCGACGCGGTTCGTCGATTGCTTTTTGCGAGGGTGAAGTGTTAGATACCGAGGGCAAACTGATTGCGAAAGCCTCGGCTTCGTTCAAGGTATTAAAGGCTAAATACCGAGCGAAGGCCTTGTAAAGCCGTACCAACAGGCCTTTGACGCTGACCGCGTCAGGCTCGCGTCGGGCGAGTGCTGGCTCAGCCGAGCTTTGCTTTCACCAGCGCAGACAAGGTTGACATGTCGGCGCGACCGGCTAAAGCTGGTTTTAAGAGCGCCATGACTTTACCCATGGCAGGGTTGCCGGTAATGCCTTGTGCTTGCACTGCTGCTAAGGCGGCGTCGATCGCGGCGTTGACTTCGGCCTCAGTTGCCGCTTGTGGCAAAAACTCTTTTAAGACCGCCATCTCGGCGGTTTCTAGTGCGACGGTTTCGGTGCGTCCGGCTTGTTCGTAGGCTGCGATCGATTCGCGACGCTGCTTGATCTGTTTTTCAATGATGGCGGTGACCTCTGCGTCGGTGACGTCTTTACGTTCGTCGATCTCTTTTTGTTTAATCGCAGCCTGTAAAAAGCGCAACGTGCCCAAACGTTCACTGGCCTTTGCACGCATGGCGTCTTTAACTGATTCTGCGATACGAAGTTTGAGTGCTGACATAAGAAGCCCGAGAATGAAGAAGAGATAGACTAGAGTATAAAGCTTCAAAATTAAAGCTTCGTCGTTTTCAAACAAAACGGTCTGCGTGGTTGAGACTTGCTGCGGCTTGTTCGCTGTCAAGCAAAGGTAATAAGTTTGAATGGTCTTCTAAACGCCCCACAAGCAAGTGTTGCGTGCCTTGTAAATTTTGCCACGTGCCAATGGCGGCTAGTAAAGGCGCATGAAATAGCTCACGACGCTGTCGCACGGCTAACTCAGCGCGTACGATCAGATTGACCGAGCCGGTTTCGTCTTCAAGTGTAATGAAAACAACTCCCTTGGCGGTTTGTGGTCGTTGACGCATGGTGACCAGGCCACAAGCGCGTGCCAGACGCCCTTGTGGAAACTGTGCCAGTGTCGTGGCGGGCGCAAAGCGCAGGCGCGTCAAGGTCTGGCGTAGCAAAGCCAGAGGATGGCGCCCTAGCGTAAAGCCCAGACGTTGATAGTCAACGACGATATCGTGTGCCTCCGTGGGGGCTGACAAAAGGGGTTGCTCGTGCTCGTGGGGCTCGGCTTCGCGCAGCAAGCCTTTGCTGGCTACACTCGCCGCCGCGTTCCAGGCCGCCAGACGGCGATGTCCGCTTAAAGAATGCAGGGCACCCGCCAATGCGAGTTGTTGTAAAACAGACAGATTGAGCTCTGCGCGTCGGCCTAGTTCTTGGGTGTCCAGAAACGGTCCAGATTGTCTGGCCTCAAGCAGCGCCTGAGCAGCTTTTTCAGGCAAACCGAGAATCTGATTTAAGCCTAAGCGTACGGCGGGCCGTGCACTCGACAAGCCAGCTTTGTCTGACGCTTGCCTGGCTGCGCCAGGCGAAGCGAACGCCATCTCGAGCGTGCATTCCCAGTCACTAGCCTGCACGTCGACAGGCAAAAGTTGTACCCCGTGACGACGCGCGTCTTGAATCAACTGTGAAGCCGCATAAAATCCCATTGGCTGCGAGTTCAGCAGCGAAGCCAAAAAGGCTTCGGGTTCGTGGCACTTTAACCAAGCGCTGGCATAGGCCAATAAGGCAAAGCTCGCGGCATGACTTTCAGGAAAGCCGTATTCGCCGAAACCCTCGATTTGTTTAAAAATTGTTTCAGCAAATTCAGGTGTGTAACCGTTATTCAGTAAACCCTCGATTAATTTGTGTCGAAATTGATCGACGCCTCCCTTGCGCCGCCAGGCTGCCATTGAACGGCGTAATTCGTCAGCTTGGCCCGCAGTAAAGCCTGCCGCGGCCATCGCAATCTTCATGACTTGTTCTTGAAAAATCGGCACACCTAACGTGCGCTCAAGCACAGCTCGCACCGCCTGGCTCGGAAACGTCACGGCCTCAAGACCTTGCCGGCGTCGCAAGTATGGGTGCACCATGCCACCTTGAATTGGTCCCGGCCGTACGATGGCAACTTCGATGACCAGATCGTAAAACTGACGGGGACGCAAACGCGGCAGCATTGACATTTGCGCGCGCGACTCGATCTGAAAAACACCGACCGTATCCGCGGCACAAATCATGTCGTAGGTGGGGCCGTCGTCATCCGAAATATCTTGCAAGCTAAAGTGTGGCAACTTGCGACGCCATGCCACCCACTCTAGGCTGCGACGCAGCACCGTTAACATGCCTAGCGCCAGAATGTCGACTTTTAATAAACCTACCGCGTCTAAATCGTCTTTGTCCCACTGCACGACGCTGCGCTCTGCCATGGCGGCGTTTTCAATCGGTACTAAGCGTGACAATAAGCCACGCGCCAGCACAAAGCCACCCGGGTGCTGCGACAGGTGACGTGGAAACCCCATCAACGCCTGGGCAAGTTCGGCCCATTGTTGCGTGACACTAGCCTCGGCGTCTAAGCCCGCTTCAAGCAAACGATTAATCAGATTTTGTTTGCCATCCCACCAGCGATGCGATTTAGCAACCCGGTCAATGATCTGTGCATCAATTCCCAGAGCGCGACCCGTATCGCGCAAGACACTGCGCGGTCGATACGAGGTGACCACGCCGGTTAATGCGGCGCGTTGCCGACCATATTTTTGATACAAGTATTGAATGACCTCTTCGCGACGCTGGTGTTCAAAGTCAACATCAATATCCGGAGGTTCATTGCGTTCGCGACTAATAAAGCGCTCGAATAACGCATTACCGTTCGCTGGGTTAACGGCGGTGATTCCCAGGCAATAACATACTGCTGAATTCGCTGCGGACCCGCGACCTTGGCACAAAATCTGTCGGCGCACCGCAAATTGCACAAGATCATAGACCGTTAAAAAATAGGTTTCATAGCCAAGCTCTGCAATGAGTGCGAGTTCGTGTTTAAGCTGCGCGCGAACAGTGTCGGGCACCCCAGCGGGGTAGCGTTTGGCCGCGCCTTGCCAAGTTTGCTCGTGCAGATATTGCACGGCACTGTAGCCTGTTGGTACGACTTCTTCGGGGTATTCGTAGCGTAATTCATCCAGGCTAAAGTGGCATTGTTCGGCAATGCTGATAGTTTGCAATAAAAGTTCAGGGGAATACAGATTGCTTAAGCGCAAGCGTGTGCGCAGATGCTGTTCGGCGTTTGAGGCCAGGGCATAGCCGCATTGCGCAACGGTTTTGCGTAAACGAATTGCCGTCAAAATGTCATGTAAAGCTTTGCGCGAACGCTTGTGCATTTCGACCTGGCCAAGCGCCACGCAAGGGATACCATAGGTTTGCGCCAGTGTTTGTAGCGCGTGTAAATGTGTGGTTTCTTGTGCGCGATGCAAGCGACTGATGCCGACCCAGCAGCGTGTTGAAAAATTCTGCGAAAGCCAGGCTAATTGTTTGGCAAAAGCCGCTGGTGTAACGTCTGAGGCGGGTATCAAGATCGCCAGACAGCCGTCGGTCACGACATCTTGAGGCTGTAAAAAATATTGACCTTTAACCGCCTGCATGCGTCCACGCGTGATCACTTCGCATAAATTACCGTAGCCTTCGCGGTGCTGCGCGAGTAAGACAATTTTGTAAGACGGTTGATTGCTTGGGTCAAGGCGAAGTTCAGAGCCTACTAATAAGGTCAGCCCTAATTTTTTGGCCTCAAGGTGGGCACGCACAATACCTGCTAGAGAGCATTCGTCAGTGAGCGCCAGTGCGTGATACCCCAACGCGGCCGCCTGAGCAACCATGCTTTCAGGCGACGACGCACCTCGCAAAAACGTAAAATTTGACAGGCAGTGAAGCTCGGCGTAGCCGGGTAAAACATTGCTGAAATGCATGACGCCTAACCAAACAAGCCATGTAAAAACCAACGTGCCTGTTCGGTATCGCGTTCGCGGTAGATCCAGTAACGTACTGCTCGTTGATCTTGTGCAACAAAATAATCGCGTGCAATACGCAAGTGATCCCACCAGCCGCTTTCAATGCGCTCGGGGCCTCGTAGTAAGTGCAAAGGGCCCTCGTACATGGGTCGATCTCCCCTCACTTTGAGCGGCAAAGGCTCGGTTAACAACCAGAAAGGCCTTTCTCTTAAAAAGGGATTGTTTGCGTAGGTTGCAGGCGTGCTCAGTGAGGGGCTTGCCTCTGGTGTGAGTGAGGCTTTCAAAGGTAACCAGCGGTTCTCAATCTCAGGCCGGTGATCGGCAAGTTGTGCGGGTTGTAAGACGTGTTCGGCGCCAAGCCGTGCCGACAATAAATCAAGCAGACGCCGGTAATCAGCCGGTGCGTGCAAGGGATCTGGAAACAGTGTCGCGCTGCGCGCACTTTGTTGTGCCAGAGTTTGGCTGCGTAAGGTCAGGGCGACGACCGGCCCCGCCAAGACTTGACGCGACAGACGCTCGCGCAATAAAGGCACTAGCTGCACCATCAGCCAGACGGGCTCGCCAAAGGCGAGTTCAAGCACGGTGGGTGGGCAGGCGTGACGTCCGCGTTCGTGGTGCAGCTCAAGGGTGGCGCTACGCAAGGCGGCTTGCCTGGCTGCTAACCAAGTACACAGGCTCAGTGCTAAACGCTCTGAGAGCCCGGCAAGCGCTGCTGTGTGCTCCAGGCGCTCGAGTAAGTCAAGTTGTTGAACAAATTGTTCGGGTGCGACATAAGGTGTCTGACGCCAGGGCCCCTGTGTATACGCTTGTTCGAGCTCGGCAAATAAAGCAGGGCCAACGCGTCGTTGTAGCCCCTTACGTGGCAGGGCTCGTAAGCCTCTGAGCGTTTCACAACCAATCGCGTTGAGCCAAACCAAATGCGGTTTAGCGCTTGGTAGCGCCGCGCAAGGTACACGACTGAGCAAACGTTCTAACGTTGCCTGGCCACAGGCATAACGTGCAGGCGATACTGCAGCTTGCGCTAACAGCCAGGCACCCCTTGCCGTTGGGGCAACGCTGCTTCGTACTTGCAGTTTCAAGAGCTTAAGTTTTTTGCGCAACCCTTGAACAATCGGACGCACGCCGCCAAATAACCGTAAGCTGTAAGTGGCTTCGAGCAACACAATATCGCCGATGTGTTGGTAGACAGAGGGCGTGTAGGCAAGGGCGGCTTGTGCAGCTTGAGCGTAAGCACTGTGTTCTGCGGTTGGATCTCTTGGATAAAGCGAACACTCAGGCGCTAGGCTGCGCGCCGTTGCGCAACGCATGCCCAGCGTCAGCCCGCGCTGCAGCGCGCCAGGCGTCGCAGCGATCAGAACATCGTGCTCGAACACTGCGGCGGCGGCGGGCTCAGTCAGACAGTTGAGTCGCCACGTGTCCAGGCTGAGGTTGTGCAAGTGCAGGCCGATCCACAGGGTCATGGGAGGATATTGAAAAAGAGTCTGAAGCTTGGGCGCCTAACCTGAAGGGATGCCCGCAGGCTGGGCCACGACGTTTGATAATGGATAAAGTGAGAGCGCCCGACTGTTCAGGAGACAGCAACAGCCGCAGTACTGCAGGCGATGCTTGGCTTTGTACAGCGTGCGGGCGAAACATAAAAAATAGCGTTTGACTGCTTTGCGCAGCCAGATGTAAACGCTTCAGTACCGAGGTTTGAATTGGATGCGCCCAAAACAACAAGGCCGCACAACTACCATTCTTTAGAATTTGCTCAGCCGCCCAGTAGGCATCGCGCGCACGTTGTGGTGCCAAATAAAGTAAACGTTGAGTGCCTAGTCGCCAGCCCGACCAGCAAGCGCTATTTGGTTGATAAGGGGGCTGCAACAAGACAACCGGTTGTTTGTTTAAGTCAGTCTGTAAAGCGGTGCGCAACAGTTGGATTTCGCCTACGCCGGGTTGAGCAATCAGCAGTTCAATCAAACTGCCGGTTGGCCAGCCTTGCCCAGGCAGTTCGGCATCGAGTGCTGCAAAGCCCGTGGCGATCGTCGGCCCCGTACGCGCGCCAAATTGCGACCCCCGCCAAAGCGCAGGGTGCAAGTTAAGTAACGAGGTTGCGGGACCTGTTGAAGAAGAAAGAGGGCTCGACATTGAAGGAGATCAGTCAAAAGAAGATAAAAAGGAGCACAAATATACTGTACAAATATACAGTATATTTGTGCTCCTGCGTGTGCCTCGTCAAAAATAACGAGGCCTACGGATTAACCCTTGCCTATCCTGACTGGCACACGTGCAATGCGCACAACAAACAAAAAATCAGCTAAGTTTATGTCAAGCCCTTAGGCGTGCAGCTGCGGGAATATGGTCAGATGATGCCTGATACCAACAAAGTTCTGTTGGATTCAGCAGTCGTTTGAAGCCTCTTGAATGGATACTTAGGGAACACACAATGCAAAGCAAAGTCATGTCGTTTTTAGGTGGTTTTCTTTTTATAGGTTGCGCGGCTGTGGCGCTTGCGCAAAGTCCGTCCCCATACCCTAACAAACCCATCACAATGCTTGTCCCGTTTCCACCCGGAGGAGTGACTGACCTGGTGGCACGCGAACTGAGCAAACGGTTGAGTGAGGGACTGGGTCAAGCCGTAGTCGTCGAAAACCGTATCGGTGCGGGTGGCAACATCGGCACCGCCGCGCTGGCTAAAGCGCAGGGCGATGGTTATACCCTCGGGGTGATGACCGTCAGCGCGATGTCAATCGCCCCTCACATACAGAAGTCTTTAAGCTTTGTGCCGGCGCGCGACTTCACGCCGATCACGAATATTGTGAATACGCCCGGCGCAGTTTTAGCAGGCATCACGACGCCTTATCATTCATTACAAGACTTAGTGAAGGCCGCCAAAGCCGATCCCGGGAAGATACCCTACGCAAGCGTGGGGCTTGGGTCTTTACCGCACTTGATTGCCGAAAAGCTCGCGCTTGATGCTGGCATTAGCTTGTCGCACATACCCTATAAAGGCGCAGCACCCGCCATGCAAGACTTATTAGCAGGCGTTGTGGCGTTGTCTTTTGAAAGTGCGCTGACCAATACGGTGGCAAACTATCAAAGTGGCCGGTTAAGAGTGCTCGCCACAACGGGCTCAGTGCGAGTCCCCATCTTAAGCGGCATACCGACAGTGGCAGAGTCTGGCTACCCTGGCTTCGTCGCGCAAGGCTGGTTTGGTTTTTTTGGGCCAGCGGGTTTGCCGCCAGCCATTACCAAACGCTTGAATGAGATTGCAATAGCAATGCTCAAAGACAAACTAGTCGTAGAGCGCTTCGAAAAACTAGGCATCCAAGCCGATCCATTAACGCCCGAGCAATTCGTTACGTTTTTACAAGAACAAGATCGGATCTGGGCCGCGACCGCGAAAGGGTTGAATTTACAACTTGAATAATGGGGATACCAAACAAATCGCTGTCACGCAAAACAAGCTTGAGTCGTCGGTGGGGACGGCTTAAGCGTCAGATTCGATATTTGCTGCGTCATCGCGTTCAGACCGGCGAAATGCTTGCACTTAAAAAATCTACCCGCCAGTTACTGTTACCCGAGTCTGAACCAAACGCGTCATAGCGTTTTTCGTAAAACAAAGCGTAGCCTTCGCGGTGCATCAAAATGATGGTCGTGCAACGCGTGCCGTAGCGTTCGTTTTGAATAAAGGGGCTGGCCAGCAGTTTTTCGCGATCGAGTCCGATGCCGGTGTCGGGCAATTCGTGCTCGGCAGCGCGGGTGGTATCTCGAAAAATCTCAAATAGTCGGGCAGGGTCGGGGTGTTGAGTTTGAGCCAGATGTTCTGACACGCTGTGTTGCGTGCGAAGCAGCTTAGGCCAGGGTGTATTGAGCGTTGCATTTGACACCCCTGTCACGCCCTCAGGAACCTGACTAGGCTGCGTAGTTAAGCGGTTTGAGTAATACCAAAGGCCACTTGGGTCGCCCGTTAAAAGATTAAAGCCATTATACGAAGCGTCTGGCCGCTGCAACGCTTGCAGATACTGTTGCGCCGACTGCTCTTGACGCAAATAGTGTTCGGCAAGACGTCCGCGCGAGGGTGCGAAGTCATCGCGCTGCCCGGTTTCGCGATAATTCGTTAGCAGCGCGATTCGCCCTGAAGTCGTCAAACCCAGCCAGGTACCACCTGCCTGCAAATCACGACCGGCCAGCAGGTAAGGTGCCTCAGCCCAGGGCCGGGCAGCCTCAGTGGGTCGCG
The DNA here is from genome assembly GCA_013205565.1 of Alcaligenaceae bacterium. Classification (GTDB taxonomy): domain Bacteria; phylum Pseudomonadota; class Gammaproteobacteria; order Burkholderiales; family Burkholderiaceae_B; genus Zwartia. The sequence goes on from JABMMM010000286.1 coordinate 29,236, forward strand.
CGTGCAACTCATCGCGATTAGCCACAAGGATCAGTGGCCAGTCAGGTAAAACATTTTGAGCAAAAATAGCTAAACACATTGCAAAGTGATGCTCCGGTTCAACGCTTGGGTTTGCGTGCACTCAAGTTCAACGATTTTAGTAGAAATGCGTCAAGCGCTTCGATGCCTCTGTGTCTCGCGCTTGTTGGGACCGGATCGCACGCTGCTAAAATGCGTACTTGCCCGAAGATATCAAGCCGCCCTTGCCATGACCTTAGCTCCCCCGTCCTCGACCGCGTCGCTCCCCGACTGGCTCAGCTACCTCGAACAGCTTCACCCCAGCGCGATCGATATGGGGCTTGAGCGTGTACAAGACGTCGCTGCGCGTTTGCCTCTGAGTTCTGGCGCGGTCAAAATTGTGGTGGGGGGCACGAACGGCAAAGGTTCAACCTGCGCCATGCTCGAAGCGATTTTATTGGCGGCCGGCTATCGGGTGGGGCTTTACACCTCGCCGCATTTAATAAGCTTTAACGAGCGCGCGCGCCTGAATGGCGAAATCGTCTCTGATGCTGAATTTGTTCGGTACTTCAATATGGTTGAGCACGCGCGGCAAGGCGTTTCGCTGACCTATTTCGAATATTCAACACTTGCCACGCTTGCGATGTTCGCGGCCACACAACTTGATGTGATGGTGCTTGAAGTCGGGCTTGGTGGGCGCCTAGACGCCGTGAACATCGTTCAGGCAGATTGCTCAATCATCACCAGTGTCGATATCGATCATGTTGAGTGGCTAGGCGACACACGAGAAAAAATTGGCTTCGAAAAAGCCCATATCTTTCGAAGCGCGCGTCCCGCAATCTGCAGTGATCCTGCACCGCCTCAGTCTTTGCTTGATTATGCAAAAGCCCTTGGTTGCGACCTTTGGCTCTTTGGCCGAGATTTCAACTACTCGGGCGACCGCCAGCAGTGGGCCTTTGCAGGGCGACAGCAGCGGCGCAACGCCTTGGCGTATCCTGCCTTACGGGGCGCGAATCAGTTGTTAAACGCAGCAGGCGCTTTGGCTGCCCTAGAGGCTTTGCGTGACCGATTGGCGGTTCCTCAGCAGGCCGTCAGGTTGGGTTTGCTTCAAGCTTCACTGCCCGGACGCTTTCAGATTTTGCCCGGCCAGCCAACCGTCATTCTTGATGTGGCGCACAACCCTCATGCGGCGGCAGTACTCGAAAAAAACTTAGGCAATATGGGCTTTCATCCCTATACCTATGCGGTCTTCGGGATGCTTGCCGACAAAGATATTGAGGCGGTGCTTAAGCACATGGCCCCGCGTATTGATCATTGGTTTTGTGCCGGTTTGCCCGGCCCACGTGGGCTGACAGCCGAACAACTCGCGCTCAAGGTGACCTCAGTCTTGGCAGCGGAGCAAAAGCCTGGCGAGCCGCCGGTGCCCGTCAGCGCCTATCCTTCGGTGGCGCTGGCGCTTGAAGCGGCCCACAAACTAAGTAAGCCGGATGATAGAATTATCGTATTCGGTTCATTTTTGACCGTCGCTGGGGCATTGCAAGCGAGTGGACGGTCTGTTTAATCGCCGTTTGTAGTTTCTAAGCGCTTTTCGGAGCTGTCTGTTTTTGAGTCAGGGTGGTTCGATCAATGGGACTATTTTCCAGAAAAGATAGTGCAGCACCACGCAAGCCGCCTGGCAAGGTGCGTCCGTCGGTGTCAAGCGAGGCTCAGGCAGCCGAGTTGCGCGTTAAGGCGCGCAGGCGTCTGGCGGGTGCCGTAGCCTTGGTTCTGGCGGCCGTGGTGATTTTGCCGATGTTGCTTGATTCTGAGCCTGCACCCGTTTCAAACAAAATTCCTATCAAAATTCCTGATCGGAATGCGCCTTTTCAGTCTAGTCTCACTGAGCCTGCAGCCGTTACCGACGTGGCGTCTGTCACACCGGCAGTGACAGCCCCTGCGCCGTCAGCACCGCCTACAAGCGCCACACCTCCCGCTGTGACGGCCCCCGTTAAACCCGACCCTAAATCACGCACTGAGCCTGTTGCAAAACCCGAACCCCCCAATGCTCCCGCGACCCGCTCGGATGACGGTGCGCGCGCAATGGCCTTGCTTGATGGGCGCCCAACTGCCGAATCAACAAGTCCGCCGGGCACCACCGCAGCTAAAGTCCCCACTCGCGGAAACTTCGTTGTTCAGGCCAGCTCGCTTGATGGCGCCGCTGACGCTCAAGCGCAAAAAAATAAACTCTTGGCATCAGGAGTCAGTAACGCCTTTGTTGACGGCCCAGTCGAGGTTAATGGCAAAACAAAATATCGCGTGCGCGTCGGACCGTTTCCCTCCAGAGAGGCCGCACTTGCCACGCAGGCCCGTCTGCGCACGCTTGGGTTCGCCGACGCTTACATACCCGCGCAGTGACTGGTTTTGATTTTGTTTTGTTAGGCATACTCGGGCTGTCGGCGCTGTTGGGTTTGATTCGTGGTTTGCTAAAAGAAGTGTTGTCGCTCGCAGCGTATGCCTTCGCTTTTTTAGCAGCAATTTGGTGGGGACCGCGCGTGTCGGATTGGTTACTCCCCTGGATCACGCAGTCTTTTTTAAGGATGGCGCTTGCCTATATTGGCGTGTTTGTCGCGGTACTGTTATTGATCGGTTTGGTCAATATGACCTTGTCAGCCTTGATTGATAAAACGGGTCTGACCCCTGCTGATCATGGCTTGGGTGCGGTGTTTGGTCTGGCCAGAGGGGTGTTGTTTGTGTTGATTTTGGTCACTCTGGCGGGCTTTACGCCCATCCCAAGTGAGCCTTGGTGGAAAAACGCCATGTTTTCCAAGCAGGTGGTGGGGGCTGTGCAACAAATCAAAGCTCGGCTGCCCGAGCCCGTCGGTAGCTGGCTTCCTTATTGAGTACGACAGAAGTTAACGCAGTTCAACAGTGATCAGGAAAGTACATGTGCGGAATTGTGGGTGTGATTGGTCGAGGTCCTGTCAATCAACTTTTATACGATAGTTTGCTGTTATTGCAACATCGCGGTCAAGATGCGGCGGGTATCGCGACGTCAAACGGCAATCATTTCAATATGTATAAAGCGCATGGCTTAGTGCGAGACGTATTTCGCACCCGCAACATGCGTTCTCTGCCCGGTACGACTGGCATTGGCCAAGTGCGCTATCCCACGGCAGGGTCTTCGGACAGCGTCGAAGAGGCTCAGCCTTTTTACGTGAATGCGCCGTTTGGCATCACCTTCGCACACAACGGTAATTTGACAAATTGGCGCGAATTGCGCATGTCGCTGTTTACCAATGATCAACGCCACATCAACACGAACTCAGATTCCGAGGTGTTGCTCAACGTGCTAGCGCATGAGTTACAACGCGCAGCCAATGGCGTGTCACTCGACGAGTCGGCAATCTTTCGCGCTGTCAAAGCGGTGCATCAACGGGTCAAGGGCGCCTACGCAGTGGTTGCGCAAATTGCGGGGTATGGCTTGCTTGCTTTTCGCGATCCCCACGGAATTCGTCCGTTGTGCATTGGTCGGTTTGATACCGCGCCGAGCCCCGAGTGGATGGTGGCTTCAGAGTCTGTCGCTCTCGAAGGCTCTGGGTTTCAGTTTGTCAGAGACGTTGCGCCTGGCGAGGCCGTCTTCATTTCGCTTGAGGGCCAGTTTAGTAGCGAACTGTGCGGTGAGGGTGCGGTGCACGCGCCCTGTATTTTTGAATACGTTTATTTTGCGCGACCTGACTCAGTCTTAGATGGCGTGTCGGTTTATGGGTCACGTTTAAAAATGGGTGAGTATCTTGCCGATAAGTTGGCACGCACCTTGCGTTTGGGCGATATCGATGTCGTCATGCCGATTCCCGATTCGTCGCGCCCCTCGGCGATGCAGCTCGCAGACCGTCTGGGGCTGAGCTATCGCGAAGGCTTAATTAAAAATCGATATGTCGGTCGCACTTTCATCATGCCCGGTCAGGCAGTTCGTAAAAAATCCGTACGCCAAAAACTAAATACGATCGGCATGGAATTCAAAGGTAAAAATGTCTTGTTAGTCGATGATTCGATCGTTCGTGGCACCACCAGCCGTGAAATCGTCGACATGGCGCGGGCTGCAGGCGCCAACAAAGTGTATATGGCCTCTGCTGCGCCACCGGTACGTTATCAAAATGTTTATGGCATTGATATGCCGACACAACAAGAGTTGATCGCCACGGGACGTGACGAGCAAGAAATCGCTCGAATCATCGGAGCCGATGCCTTGGTATACCAAGATATTGAGGCGATGCAAAAATCAGTTTCGGACTTGAATCCCGCCCTTAAGCGTTTTGACACTTCGTGCTTTACCGGCGAATACGTCACGGGCGATATTACCCCCGAGTATCTTGAACGCTTGGGCTTGACTCGCCAAGAGATACGCGAAGAACAAAACGGCCTGCTATTTAATATGGGATTCGCGGCCGAAGATTAACCTCGCGCGTTTATCGGTTTCAACGATTGATCTTAGCGGGTACTGTTTTGTTTACGAAAGCCGTGAATGAGTGTCACCACTAAGGCGGCTAGCAACACAAAGAGCAGCAGACTCCAGTAGGCATACTCAAGGCCAAACACCTTGATGCGCGCGTCCATGCAGCTTGCATAGATACCAAAGAGGGCAGGCAGAGCGGTCTCGAGCCCAGTTTGCGTCATCAGTAAGTCGGCCAGCGTCTGCGCGCACGAAAATGAGTGTGAGGCCACTTGGGCTTGATACCAGGCCGCCAGAGCCCCTGCTATCGTCAAACTCAGGCCTAACGTCGCACACGGCAAACGTAGGCTTAAGCCTTGACTGCACGCACCCACCGCAGCAACGAGTGCAAGTAGCAAGTAAATCAGTCTTTGAAATACGCACCAGGCGCACGGCTGCATACCAAACGCGTGCTGTGAAAGTAGGGCGACGCCGACTGCGGCCAAGCAAAGAACGACGATCGACCACCAGATTTTTTTTTCAAGCGGCACGACGTTCGACCTCGGTGATTGCTTCGAGCATGGCGCGCTCGAACTGCCGTTGAGTGCGTGGTTGTAAAAGCGTGTCACCACTGACGACAAATACGTCTTCGACGCGATCGCCCAAGGTCATGACTTTGGCCGTTTGCAGATGAATGTTGTAGGCAACGAACACTTGTGCAACATCGCCAAGCAGGCCGGGCCGATCCGTGGCGACAATCTCTAGCCGCCAGTTTTGACTACCTTCGTCGGGGTGCAGGTTTACGATGGGTGGCACCGGAAACGCCTTTGACAGCCTTGAGAGGCGACCGCTCGCGGCGCGCGCGATCAACGACGAAGGCGCGAGTGTATTCAGATGTTTTGCGAGTTCGTGTTCGATCAGCGTGGCAAGCGTACGAAATTCTTGCGTTGGGTCAACAGGCAAAATGATGAAGCTGTCAAGCGCATACCCTCGCCGCGTGGTGTGAATACGCGCATCAATAATGTTTAGACCGCGTGCACCAAAAAATCCACAAATCCGCGCGAATAAATCTGGGGCATCTTTGGTATAGACCATGACTTGCAAACCCTCATAGCCATCGGCGGGTCGTGCTTTAACAATTGCCTGCTCGGGTGCCACCTGGTGATAAAGATGGCGAGTATGCCAGGCAATATCGCCGGCCTCGTGCCGTAAAAAATACGCCACATCGAGTTGTTGCCAAAACGCTTCTCGGGTGTCATCGCGCAAGCCCGCCAGGCGGGTTAAGCCTGCAGCCTCTTCGA
>JABMMM010000287.1 GCA_013205565.1 Alcaligenaceae bacterium
GATCTGCGATTTTTCCGACTTCAACCGTACCGAGCTCGTCGCCAACGCCACAAATCGCAGCGCCAGCGCGCGTTGTGGCCTGCAAAGCTTGCCAAGGTGTGGCGCCAGCGCGTACCCACAAACCCAGTTCGAGTAATGCCGCATCTTTGAGGGGTCTGATATCTGAACCAAGCGCCATTTTGACGCCTGCTTTAAGCGCTTTGAGGAATCCCGCTTGATGCACATCGGCTGCAGCCTCTGCTCGGCAGCATAACGAATGAGAGAGATTGCGCTGTTTGAGCCAGCCCCTCTCCCATAAATTGGTCGCTTGCTGCGGCGTCAGATGACTGATCGCCAAAGTTGGCACATACCAGGTGTCGTGTTTCAGAAACAGTTCGATACACTCGTCATCCAAAATATAGCCATGCTCAACGCTGTGCGCACCCATCCGTATGGCATTTTTTACGGCAATGGGGTTGGTCGCATGCGCCATGACTTTGAATTCACGCAAACGACAAACATCAAAGGCCGCCTTGAGTTCTTCGTCTAATAAAAACGAATGGCGGTGCAAATCCCAAGCGGGGCCCATGATTCCCCCTGAAAGATTCAGTTTGATATGGTCTACCCCATTTTTAATCTGCTCTCGAATAGCCTTCACAAAACCATACGGACCGTCACATTCGATCGCGTGTCCAGACGTTAAAAAATGCCCCGCAGTCGTCGTTAAAAAATGCCCAGCGGCAAATAAACGTGGGCCGACGTGCTGCCCTGAGTCAAACGCGCGCTTCCACGCGACATCCATATAGTCGTGCGCGCCGGCACAGCGTAAACCGGTAATGCCGGACTCAATCATGGCGGCCTGCAGCCGGTTACCAAACAAAGTGACCTGCTCAGTCAAGGGCATATCGGTCGGCGACAAATAGTCCGGATGAATGTGTACGTCCCACAAGCCTGGAAGTAAAAACTGTCCAGTCAAGTCGATGGTCTCGCAATCAAGCAAAGCATTCGCATCTGCTGCAGACAAGATTTGTTTGATGCGTCCGTCTTCAACCAACACCGAGGCATTCAGGCGTAACTGAGGGTTGACAGCATCAATAACGGTGGCATTTTTAAGAAGTGTTCGCATAAAGTGATCGTGAAGATAGTGAAAAATCTAGGGGGGACAGCCGCCCTTTACTGTGCCCGGATGCCAACTTCAAGTGCAAGCTTTTTCCATTTGGTCGTTTCAGAGACAATAAATGCGCGAAACGCTTGCGCAGTACCACCCGCTGGAACAATGTCTCGGTCGGCAAAGACTTTCAACAGTTCTGGTAAAGCGAGTACCGCATTGACCTCAGCATTAAGGCGATCAACGATTATCTGTTGCGTTTTATTAGGCGCCAGAATCCCAAACCATGTGCCTGCAGTAAACGTCGGTAAGCCCTGTTCTGCAAAGGTCGGAATATTAGGAGCATTGGCGAGCCGCTGAGCTCCTGAAATCGCAAGCGCCTTCAACCGACCGCCGCGCACCTGCTCCATGACTGCGGCGGGTGCGTCAAACGAATATTGAATCTGCCCACTGATCAGATCGATAATTGAAGGGCCACTCCCTTTATAGGGCACGTGTAGCGTGTTGATTTGCGTGAGCGATTTAAAGAGCTCACCCGCAAAGTGATTGGTGGTATTTTCACCGAAAGAAGAATAATTAAGTTTGCCCGGATTCGCTTTGGCATACGTAATTAACTCGGCGACACTGACAACCGGCAATTGGGGATGGGTCACTAGCAGAAACGGTACGCTACCCACCATCGCCACAGGTTGCAAATCAACCAAGGGGTCGTAGGCGAGTCCCTTGATGGTGAACGGAGCGATCGACACCTCAGGGGCTGCGGCCATGAGTAGTGTGTAGCCGTCAGGCTCTGCGCGCACCACTGAAAGTGTCGCGACGGTACCGCCAGCACCTGCGCGATTTTCGACGATGACTTGTTTGCCCAAACGAGCGCTTAGTCGCTCAGCCACTAAACGCGCGGCGATATCTGTGGTGCCGCCTGGTGAGTAACCGACGACTAAGCGAATATTTCGACTTGGCCAGGTTTCGTTCTGCGCAATTGCTGCAGCGCAAAATAAAAAACTGAGATATCCAAAGATCGCTACGGTGCTTGTAATTTTTTTCATAGGTCTAAGAGTCGTTATGATCTACGTAAGAGTTGCGATGTCCTACATATACTAACCGTTGCTTAGAAAATTATCCGCGTTTTACACCAAACCACAACAATCGCACCCTGGCCCAAACACTGCCGGGCTACCCAACGCAGCTA
>JABMMM010000288.1 GCA_013205565.1 Alcaligenaceae bacterium
GACCGCGCCTGTTTCAGGTGCAATGACTGCCGAGTCAAGCGCTTATTTTGCCGAGCAAGAGCCTTTCTTTAAAAAGCTTGCTCAAGAGTTCACCCTTGATCCCAACGTTGTTTACTTCATGGCCGCGCAAAAAGGTTCGATGCCCAAAAGTGTGCTGGCGCACTTGAAAGATGGGCTTGATCAGGGCGCGCGCGATCCGTTTCCGGTGTACGTTGAGCCCTCGGCAAAGACACGTGCGAAGATTGCCAAGTGCTATGGCACAACGCCTGATCAGATCGCCATCACTCGTAACACAACCGATGCGCTTTCACTCATCTTCAATGGCATCGACTGGAAACCTGGCGATGAATTGCTGATGACGCCGCTTGAGCATCCCACAGGTATCACCTTGGCGCTACGCACTGCCGCGCGTTACGGCGTAGTCATCAAGCAGTGGGGCGTACCGGTTCACGCCAACGCAACTGTAGATGAAGTGATGGCGGCGCTTGAGCGGCAAGTCGTGCCGGGCAAAACGAAAGCGATTTTCTTCTCGTCACCGTTATGGCCGATCGGTCAGCGCCTGCCCGAACGCCGGATCGCTGCGTTAGCACAAAAGGCCGGTGCCATTACCATCGTGGATGGCGCGCATTACAACGGTATGTTTGATCCACAGTTGGACGAAACAGGAATCGATTTTTTTGCTCTGTGCGGACACAAATGGCAATGTGGCCCTGGCGGTACGGGGGCGCTTTATATTCGCAACAAAAAACTTGCCTCAAACAGCACCGACTTGCCAAAGTTTTTTATTAGTCGCTCGCAGTCTCGTATTGTGCCGTTTGATGGCTCGCGCGGAGATTGGGATATCGGTGCGGCCTTATCCATGTACGGCTTTCCTGAGTCGGCTGACTGGCGCGCGTTAGGCGAGGCGTGTGAGTTATGGGATCAACTGGGCCGTAAACGAATCGAAACTTGGCATGTGCGCCTGGGCGATTATTTTCGCGACCAGCTTGTTTCAGCCTTTGGCGAGGCTGCAGTCTTGGGCGCACAGCGCGATCCTGCTCTTAAATCTGGAATCATCGCGTTTAATCCGTTTCCGACACAGCAGCAGCGCTGGGACGAAAAGTTGAATGTCGAGTTTCGTGCTCGGATTCTGAAAGAATATGGTTTTAGAATTTCGGGGTTGGGTGTGGGTAACAATGGGTTGACTCGTAAGCCTGACCCAGAGGCCGCTCAGTTTGCGCCCGGGACAATTCCAAATCGCGATCCGCTAACGCTGGCGCCTGCGCCTATGGATCATCCTCAGCGCGTGAACGCCTGCGTGTGGAACAATCGCGAACAGATTGACCGTTTTGTTGCCGCCACGCAGGATTTAGTCAAGAAAATGAGTTAGTCAGGCTTGATGTTGTTGTCTTTAATCACTTTGGCCCAACGTTGCAGTTCGGCTTGCGTCCAGGCTTGAAGCTCGGCTGGGTTGCTAGCTTTGATCGTCATGCCCATTGTTTCGCTGAGCTGTTTGTTGATCTCGGGTCTTTGTAAAACCTTTACGAGCTCTGCATTGAGTTTGTCGATGATAGGTTGGGGTGTGCCTGCTGCAGTGAAGATACCCCACCAGGCCACTGCCGAAAACCCTTTGTAGCCGAGTTCTGCAAGAGTTGGCACTTCTGGCATCGCGGTCGAGCGAGCTTCGCCGGTAACGGCTAATGGGCGCATTTTGCCACCCTTGATGTGCGCGCTCATGACGGCAACCGAGCCGATACCCGAATCGATCTGACCACCTAAAACGTCAGTCACCATTGGGCCACCACCCTTGTAAGGGATGTGTACGATTTTGAATTTACCAGCATCTTGAACCAGCGTCATGGTCAGGTGACCAAGGCTCCCACTGCCGATTGATCCATAGCTAACAGAGTCAGGCTTGGCTTTTGCAGCGGCGACAAAGTCAGCAAACGTTTGATAAGGCTTGCCGGGTGCCGTGGCAAGTGCCATGGGTGCTGTGCCGATTAACATCACCGGCGCCAGATCCTTAAGCGTGTCAAAGGTCATCTTTGGCAGCAAGGACGGATTCACTGCGTGGGTATCAAAAACAAAGACAAAGGTGTAGCCGTCGGGCGCGGACTTGGCCACATAGCCGGTACCGATCGAACCCGAGGCGCCCACGCGGTTTTCGACAATAAATTGTTGGCCGAGTGCTTCGGTTAATTTTGCGGCCAATAAGCGTGCGATCGGGTCAACCGAACCACCTGGTGGAAACGGCGAGACAAAGGTAACGGCTTTAGTGGGCCAGGTTTGTGCGAGGCTTGGGCCTGAGAACGTGCAAAAAAGCAGCGCGAAAACTAGACTGAGCGCTTTTGAGGTCAGTGAGCTCATGATGAGATTCCTAAACATGAAGAGAACATATAGTTTATAACCATTCATCCGATTTTGAGCGAGAGTCGCTCTAAAACCCCCGGCAGGCGTGAGTGGGATGCGAGAACTCCGGGCTCAGGCAGTTCGCGGCAGCAGAATTTTACTCAAGAGGCGCGAAGTCCTCAAAATCCCTTGCGTCAGGTGCCTTTACACGGTCAAATATCAGTATCAACCGAACAGTTTCATTACGTACCCATGTTAAACAAGTACTACAACTCTGAACTGGCTCGTCTTCGGGCGCATTCGCTAGACTTTGCGTTGGCCAATCCGGCGATCGCGCCGATGCTTGGCTCAAGCTCGACAGACCCTGACATCGAACTGTTGCTGCAAGGGGTCGCGTTTTTAAATGGTTTGACCCGACAAAAACTCGATAATGAGTTTCCCGAAATCGCGCAAGAGTTGGCGAGCATCTTTGCGCCTCAAATTTTAAGGCCGTTGCCTGCCGCGACCATGATACTTTTTTCTCCGAAGGCGCCTTTGGACGAAATGGTCTCAATCGCAGCGGGTACCGAAATCGCCTCGACTCCGGTTGAGCAAGTTTCGTGTTCTTTTCGCACAACGGCGACACTGCAAGTTCAGCCGCTTACGTTAGATGACGCGACGTTCACACAAACGTCGGCTGGGTCAAACACGATCCGCCTGAGTTTCACCAGCATCGAAGTCGCGCAAAGGCTATTTTTACCCGAGCGCGTACGGCTATTTTTGTCAGACGAACACGAATCAGCCGCCAACCTGCTGCTGTTGCTGCGAAATCACGTCAAAAAAGTTCGACTGAGTGACGACGCAGGCGTCTCAGTGTCTTTGCCGAACGCTCTAGAGTTTCCTGGTTTCGATGAGCCGCTGATTCCGCATCCCAATAATGCGTTCTCGGGCTTTTGTTGGCTTCAAGAAGTTTTGTTTTTTCCACAAAAATTTTTATTCGTTGAGTTTTACAACTTAGCCTCTGGTACGAGCGTTTTGAGTGGTTCGCATTTTTACCTTGAAATTGAACTCGACAGAAACCTGACGGTCACCCCTATGGTGTCGCGGCGCAGCTTTCAGTTGAATGTGACACCCGCAATTAACTTATTTAACCAGCAAGCCGAACCCATCAGTATCACCCACGAAGAGACTGAGCATCCGGTCGTGCCTGACAGCGCTTACAAAGAGCATTATCAGATTTATTCAATTGATTCGGTGGTGGGCATGCGTCAGGGAGAAGCGGCGCATAAAATGTATCAGCCGTTTTCGTCTTTGAATTTCGTTAAAGGGTCGGGCCAGGCGAGCTATCGCTCTTCGGTTAGACAGGCGATTGCCTCGGGTCTTGTAGAAACCTATATTTCGTTGGTCTACCCGCCTGAGGTCGAGATCACTAATGAAACCTTGTCGCTCAAGTTGACTTGTACCAACAGAAACTTGCCAGAAAAGCTCAAGCTAGGGGATGTTAGTCGTCCAACAAACTCGTCGCCAGAGCGGTTTTCGTTTGCAAACGTCACGCCAATCACAGGAGCTGTCGAGACCCCTTTCGGTGAGAAACTGCTTTGGGATGTGATCAGCCATGCAGTGCTCAACATTGTTTCTTTAAAGGACATCGAGAATTTACAAGCTATCTTTAGGCTGTATAACTCAATGCGCACGCATGATAATGCTGCGAAAACAATCAATGAGCGACAAATTGACGGTATGTTAGATTTGCTGGTAGAGCCAGAAAACAGGCTTTATCGAGGGATGAATATGCAAGGCCAACAGGTTAAGTTGGTGTGTCAGCAAGATAATTGGGGGAGTCTGGGCTCTTTGTATTTGTGGGGCTGTGTGCTAGAGAGATTTTTAGCAGGTTACGCAGCCATCAATACTTATACGCGCTTTGAGATCGAAGATAAATCTAAAGGGATCAGCCTGAAATGGCCACTGAGACAGGGTCTGAAGCCTCGGCTTTAAAAGCTCGCTTACTTAGCCAAGGCGAGCGGTTTTCGTTCTTCCAGGCCTATCGGCTGCTGCGAAGGCTAAGCCCTGACACCGCAGGTGACATCGAAAACATTTTGTCTCGTCCCAACATCAGTTTGGGGTTTCCCGGTCGGGATTTGACTTCGATCGAACAGCGCGAAGACGGAAAGTATCAGTTGGTTGTAAATTTTTTAGGGCTGTACGGCGTGTCGTCTCCGCTCCCAAATTTTTACACCGAGGATTTGCTCGCAGAGCAGCAGCAAGAACTGCACGCGCGTCGAGATTTTTTAGACATTATTAGCCAGACGATTTACCCCATATTTTTTAGAGCCTGGCTGAAAGCTAAACCGCACATCAGAATCGTTGAATTTGACGATACTCGGCTACTTGATATTTTTTATACTTTTGTGGGCATTAATCGACCTGAAAAGTATAAGGATCAACCAGGGTTTGACACGCTGCTGCGTTTTGGAGCGCTTTACACGCAAGCGCCGCGCTCGGCGCTAGGTTTGAAAACGATCTTGAGTACGAGCTATCCTGACGCCGTGGTTGAACTGTTTGAGCAAGATATCCGAACCGTTGCGATGCCACCAGAGCAGCGACTTGCCTTGGGTGCTCAGGCGACAACGCTGGGCATAGATACCCACCTCGGTTCAGAGTTTAATTGTTGCAACAGCAATTTAACCATCAGGCTCGGCGAGCTGACTGAGCCACTTTTCAGACAGCTATTGCCTGGTGGGGCAGAGCACACTCGGGTGCGGTTTATGGTGCAGTACTACCTGACTGACCCACTGAATGTTGTGATTGAGTTGTATCTCAAACAAGGCGTCACGCGCCCGATCTCACTGGGGCAAGCAAACTGGTCTACCCTAGGACTCGATACCTGGCTCTGCGAAGGCCGTGAATTGCCCTCACTGCATGTGCGGATGCCCCTTTAGTTCAAGGCGGTTTTGTCGCTATGAATGCTTAGGATTAATTCGCGTCAACCGTAAATTGACTGGCCACGATGATCAGGCCCATCGCGTTACCTTTGTTCGCTTGCATTGGATCGGCCATGCGCGCAGCGCCCTTTCCTTCAAACGATACGACCATACTGGCCGCCGTAAATTTGGCCTTTTGTATAAACGACCCCGACACCACACCGCCTGCGACGCCTGGCTCGTCACCGCTGGTGAGCGGTATTTCTGAGGTTTTCATCAAGGCAGGCGAGCCGCCGATCAACACCTTAGTCGACGCCGGACTTGCCATTTGAGTCATCGCAAAGTTTGGATAGGGAATAGGAACCGGCGGGGCCGGTGGTGCAGGTGTTTTGCAGGTATCTGGCATGGCCATCGCCTGGCCGGCGGCAATCGTACAAACAAACATCTTGAACTCCTTGGACTGTTATTTAGTCGGTGGATACGCGCGCGGTGTCTTGGCTTGCGCGGACACCATTTTTCTATCAGCTTTAGCCGAGATTGATTTTTTTTCCGTCGATTGAGACGAATCCCTCGGACTTTATCGAGGTGTGACGAGACTGGACCTGCAGGCGCCCCTTTACGTCCAGACGAATTCTGCCCGCGCGAGTTTCATCGACTTGCTCAATCCATTTAAAACTTTCGCGCGCCCTGAGCAGTCGGCGCTCAATGGTCGCTGTTGTATTTTTTGCGACGAGCTTGAGTGTGTCGACATACGTTTGCACTTGCTCAAACCAGCCATGCAAGCGTCGAATGCGTATTTCTGCTTCGGAGGCGTTGAGCTTGAGTGCTGACGTTTCAAATTGTAAGGCCTGTTCGCCTGTGATGCAGACAGAAGCTGCTTGAATACTGAGTTGACCTTGTGCTGTAGACATCGTTGCACCACCCGGGAGCTTTAGCATGCTGTGATCGCTGGTTGGACGCAAAAGAATTGCCAGAATATAGGAAGACATTGGGTCTTCTGAAGCGCTGAGTAAAACCGTGTCACCGATCTCTGGCACAAGCAGGCAACTGACCGCGCAGCGTGCTCTGGATTCACCACGGGCGCTCTGCAGAAAGAACCAGTTTTCAGTCTGACCGATGAGAATCGCCTGAGTCATGGTGGGTGTGGGCGTTAGCCTTTCGAGGGTGGGCTGCTCTAAGCTTGCAGACATCTCTGGTCTCCTGATCGTTTTTTGGTGGGGTAGTTGTGTTGGTTTTGGTTGAGGTGCTGGATACTGGCTGGTTTTATGACGAGGCATGCCAAGTTTCGGCGTGCAGCAAAAGTGGATCTGTACGCAGTACACCCGACAGTTTGGCGTCGTTCCAGTGACAATTCTTGTCACTGATGTTGTGTAAGTTAACGCCAGTCAGCGCGCTCTTGGTCATCAGACAAGCGTTCAAAAGGGCGTGCGATAAATCGCAATTCTCAAAGGTCGCAGCCACCCAAAGCGCCTCGCTACAATCAGTTTTCACCAAGACGCATTTGCGCAATTGCGCCTGTTCGGCATTGACTAGACATAGCTTCGCCTCAGAAAAATTACACATCTCAAAGTTGCTGGCTTGTAGTACTGCGCGAGTCAGGTCTGCTTGTGACAGGTTTAAAAACTGCGCGGTGACGCCTTTAAAAGAGGCGCCAGTGAGCGTTGCTTTGACAAATTGGGTTGAAACAAGCACCGAAGTATTGAAATCTGCTTGAGCCAGCTCGCAGCCATTGAGTAAAGTCAGGGTTAAATCGCAGCCCGTAAAGGTTTGCCCGGTGAGCTTCGCACCGACTAAATAGGCTTTGGCCAGATTCGCCCCCTTAAACTTTACTGTTGATAAGTCCGTGTCAGGCGCGCTCCATTGCAGCAACTTAGCGTCGCTCAGATCGACCGCTGTGAATTGACACTGATAGCAATCGACCAAAGAAAAATCAATCCCACACAAAAGCGCCTGGGTAAACTCGCAGCGGTCAAACATGGTTTGGACCCAGTTTGAGCCAGATAGGTTAGCCCGACTAAAGTTTGCTGCGCTCACGTGCGCGCCTTGTGCCTGAACGCTTTGCAAGTCAGCACCAACTAGTAAGGTATTCATTAGTTGAGCGGCACAGAGATTCGCTTGAGGCAGTTTAGCGCCGCTTAAGTCGCAGTTTTCAAAAATCGTATTCGATAAATCGACACCACTCAAGTTAGCGTTGCAAAGGTTGACCCGATACAACTTTTTGCCGCTGAGGTTCAAGCCACGCAGGTCAGCGGACGCTAAAGAAATATCTTCGATGAACTCTTGCTGGGCAATGCTCTCTGGTATCGATAACATAGAAGTTCCGTTAAGGTGCTGACTGGCTATGCCAGTTTTTTACGAGCGCTCAGAATCGTACGCTCGATATCCGACCCGCTTAAATCGCAGCCGCCTAGCTGAGTATCCATAAAATTAACACCGAAGAGGTTGGCCGAGCGCAGGCAAGTGTGCAGCAACTTCGCACCGGACAATATCCCTTCAAATAAGTTAATGCCACTCAAGTCTGCGTAGGTCAAATCCACCTTTGCAAAACACGCCTGACGCGCCAAGACCCGTGCTAAGCAGGCTCGTTGCAAACTTGCACCAGACATATCGGCTTTGTCGAGGATGGCATCGTCCAAACGCGAATCGTCCAGACATGGGCCGGCCCAGTTCACGCCGCTCAAGTTAGCCTTGATGAGTATCGCGTGAGAGAACGTAGTCGCCTGACTCGCTTCACTGTCTTGTAGTTGCGCTGCTAAAAAAATTGCCTCTGATGCCGTGGCACCCGAAAAGTCGACCCGGTGACAGCTAGCCCGCGTGAAGTTTGCTCTGTTTAACTTCGCGTCATTGAACGTCGCTGATTTTAGTCGGGCATCTGAAAAATTCGCGTCTGTTAGCACGCATTCTTCGAAGGCTGCTTGTTCGGCGACGGCGCCTAGCGCTGAAACTGAAGCCATGTGTGAGCCAGAAAAAAGCGCGAGACTTAAATCGGCCTGATCAAGGTTGGCTTGCGTAAAGTCGCTGTGCGAAAAATCACCGCTCTGTAAGGCCGCATGCGACAAATTGCAGTGATTGAAGTGAGCATGGCTTGCGCTGACGTTGAGCATACTGGCCTGGGTCAGGTTGGCATTTGTGAAGCTCGCACGGGTGAGTAGTGCACGATCAAATTTTGCTTGCTCTAATCGAGCCTCTTTAAAATTGACGTCTGTCAGTTGCGCACCTGAAAAATCAGCACCCGATAGGGCAAGCCCCGAGAGATCTAAGCTGCTTAAGTCTTCGTTGGCAAAGGATTCACCGAGGGCGTGGCGCTCGATCACTTGCGCACGACTCACGGTAGTAGTCGCCGCATTTGTCAGGATTTCGCCAGAGGCAAGGCCGGCCAATGCGGCCTGAAAAGGCTCGAGCGACTCCTCCTTTGTGAGTGGGTCTTCGGTGACCGGGCCGCTTGAGGCGGGTGTAGAACTGGGCTGCGTGAGCGCAGTAAAATGCTGACAGTAGTCAGCGAGACTTTTTGGCGGACTTGCGGGCGGATCTAGCTCGGCATAAACGTGCTTGACGTCTGCGCCGTCGCTGTCAGCAAGCGGTACGACCGCGCGATACAGGACCAGACCCGTTAGCTGATCCGGAAACAGCCAAACGGTTTCGAGTCGTGTGGCGAGCTCTTTGAACGCGCTGTCTTTTCCGTTGAGTTGTTGCTCGACAAAAATACGGGCTCGCATGTTTGGTAACGCACTTTCAATGAACGGTAGCTGCGGATGCATATTGTGCAGGCTCAGCCGTTCGTCCCCAACAAAAAAAGTTGACAGTCTTTGATCCAGAGGAGCCGTTTGAAAATAGTCGGGGTGCGTGTCTGTTGGCAGATGGGGCCAGCGGTTTAGCAGCCATCGGTCATCAAAGCGCCCTAGTAACTTAGCGCGTATGGGCGAGGCGGGTGTTAAGGCCCAAAAGCCTGCTGGCTCGGGCTGGTCTGAAGCTGAAAGTATCAGACGGTTGGGTACCTCGACATTAGGCATCGGTCGCTGTACAGTTTTCGTGACGGGATCGACGACCTTGTCCACGCCTTTGCCTTTTGGATTGAGGCGATGAGTTTCACCGCCGTACGCTTGCGCAGGTGTGAGCGGCATGCGGCTAAACGCGGCGGGCGTGCTGCGTATGCCCATACTTGAAATCGTACGATCCCCAAAAACCGCAAGTTGCTTGTGTAGCGAACCCACGCAAACTTTGACCGAAATAGGCTGCGTGTCGTGACCGCTGGGAGGGTAGGCTGCACCATAGACTAAAAATTCGCCGCGCGCTTTCGGCAGGCCTTCGTCTAATAAAGCGTCTTTGCCGAGCGCTTGTGCCGCCACCGCATAAACAATCGAGGCGTGCGGGTCGGGCAACACAGCAGTTGAATGTAGGGCGAACGATTGCAGCAAGCCGATCGCCAAAGCGTATTGCTGGTCAGAATCAGAAAAGACTCTGACTAGCACTTCAGCCGTATCCGGTTTAAGGATTTTCAAGCTAGCACCGCGGTCAGGCTGCGCATAATATTTAGCCGATCACTTTTAAGCCACTACCGACCTTGACCTGACCGCCAGATAGTTGGACTTGCACACCGCCAGACGAAATGGTGGTTTGCGAGCCTGTGACGGTGACCGTTGAGCTGGACTGAGCGATTTTAATTTCGCTGCCAGTGAGCGTGATGGCAGTACCACTTTGAAATTGAATACTGATTTGGCTTTTAGTGATTGAAATATATTTTGCGCCGTTACCACTTTGATGCGCAAGCTTGATTTCGGCATCGCCCGAAATTGCGATCGAGAGCCCGTGTAACTTACTGGCATTATCGCTGCCTGCATTGACTGCGATTGTGGGCGCGAGGATGTTGATTGTGCTGTCGCTGCCTGTTGCTTGTATTAAAACACTCGCGTCCTCTTTCTCGTTTTTTTCATTCGTGGCATTGAGTTCGATCGCCGTCGAACTGGCAGTCACCTTTTTGCGGGCGACCTCAACGAAATCGATTGGCGCCTGTATAAAGTTGACGTATTGCGCGCTGCCGTTTTTTTGGAAGGGCGAGCTGTCAGTGGCGTCACGCGTTGCCAGAAGGGCTGACTTACCGATCAGCAGGCTCGCGCCAACAGGAGGAGGATTGGTGCTGCTAGATTCAGGACTGACGCCTAAAAAGATCAGGTCTTTTGTGACTTGAACGACTGACTCGGGGTGAATGGCAGAGTCTAGCTCGCTGTCTTTTTTGATGGCGTCTTGTAAAGTCGTCCAGGTTGAGGTTGCCGTTTTAACCGTGCTGAGTACCGCGGGTATTGCAGCGTGATGGTTGTCGCCCAGTGCTTTTGGATCAAGCGTTTGCGTGATCTTTTTAACGGCGTCTAAAACATCTGAGACTGAGTAGGTGTAGCCGACTTTGCCAACAGACTGTATGTAATCATTGAATTTAGTTTGACCATTTTTTCGGTAGCCCGCAATGGCCTGAAAACTGACGCCGCACGTGAACGTTTTGTTGGTGTAGTACTCGAGTGACCCTTTGGCGTGAGTGTTGAACCCAACTTCTTTGACGCTTGTGAAGTCATAAGTCGTCCACTGCTGCGCTTCTCCCCACTTCGTAATCGATTCGATATTGGTAGGAGTACCCCACTCGCTTGGGTTGAAGTTTTTAAAAGAATACGACGGGCCGACTTGGAAATCGAGCTTGGTGCCAATCGTGGCCGTGCTCGCACTACCAATAGTAAAAGTTGTTTTGTCGCCATTCACAAAAGCCTGCTCGGTACCTGTAAACATTAAAACTTTGCTGCCCGACCCCACTAAGCCGTAGCCAAAGGTTTTACTTTTAGTACTCATGGTGAGAGGCCTTTTCGTATTGACTCAAGAGAGTATGCTTGGGTTCAAGTGTGCTGCGTGGAGGAGTGGCTATTTGTCTGAAGAACTGCCTTCAAACGAGCCGATGATGATTGTGGCGCCACCTTGTGGCGAATAAAAACACATTGATTCGTCGCCTGCCAGATCGCTGACGCTGAGCATGTTAGTGCTTGGGGTTAGGATGCCTGCGGAGGTTGCATTCTGATTGGTAATGACGTTTTTATTTTCAGAGTTACTCACCGCGCCAATAATCATGGGCTGGTCCGGGTCGCCGTGCATAAAGGCGAGCATGACTTCTGAGCCTTTTAATAGCGGAAAATGCAAGCCGTTTTTGGCACCCGCATAAGGGGTCGCCAGACGCACCCAACAAGAGCCCTTGTTGGGTTGCTTTGTGGTTTGATCGTACAGAAGTTGGACTTTGTACTGGCCATATTCGTTGAGTTGCGCGTATTTACCATCACCTTCGTCATCGACCGTTGCGCTCATTAAGCCAGCGATCGTTGGTACTGGGGTCACGCGGGCTGCGCGAAATTGCTTTGAGGAGGAGATGGCTTTGAATTTGCATTCATAGACAATGCCTGCGGCTTCGGTTGTTGAAATGTCGCGGTCTCCAGAGAATAAAACACCGGCAAGTGCGCCGCGATGCTCGACGTCAGTGACAAGGTAGGTGCCGTTAAAGCTTGAGCGATAGTGTTTAGAGAGCTGAATTTTGTAGCCGCTGCGCAGCCCCACCGCAGTAGCCTCGCCGGCAAAGACCTGTTCGCGGCAAAGAATTTCTTCAGAGCGAACTTTGGCTAAATAGGTGGCGTCGTTAGTTGTGCGCAGATTATCGCCAAAATACATGACCGTGCCTTGCCCGGTTGCAGACGCGGCGGCGGTGGCCTGCAATTGATCGCCGAGTGAGGCCTTGCGATAGTTATAGTCTTGCACCAGTACGGTTTTTGGCAGCATCGTTTGTGTACAGGTGAAATCAAATACACAGTCATCTTGCATGGCCGTTTGTAAGTCTTCTTTTTGTGCATAAACTAGGGACAGCGTGGCAGCAGGCTCGGCTTGTTTGTAGTCCAGAATCATGAGTTTGGCTGTCTTAGCGCCCGAGTTATCGTGATCGAAATAGTAATAAAGCCCTTCGCTTTCTAGCCAACGCTGCACGAACGTTAAGCTTGTCTCTTGGTATTGACAGACAAAGCTGCGTTGCCGATATTGCGTGGGGTTCATTAAAGACAGTTGATAATCGAGTGACGTTAGATTGTTTGCCTTTAGGACAGTTTCGATAATCTGTGGAATGGTTTGCTCGTTGCCGTAGAGCTCATTGGTTTTGGTTAGCGAAAGTTGCCAAAGGTTTGGAACGAGCACCGCGCGATACACTGCTGCGCCTCGCAGAGGGTTCGCTTGTTCGAGCTCAGAGACGATGCCGTGATAAGGGATCTGTTTAGAACCATCCACCGATAAGATGTTCAAGGTGGCGGATTTACCAAGTATCTTAGTAAAGTCGAGCTCGGTTGAGGAGCTGATCAGGGTCAACTCAAAGCGAAAAGGCTTTGAGATACTTTCGGTGCCAAAGAGGCTTGCAACGTCAAGTGTGGCAGAGCCCTGGCCGTCAGAGCTAAATTTAAAACGTGGTTCGTTACCCAGCGATTCTGCCATGTTTGCACTCGGAAAAAAATTAGGGTTTAGCGGCCGCGGTCGGGGCAATTTCATGCACCGGGCGACCTTGCGCAGTGAGCGTTAAACGCGCCCCCGGATCATACCTGAGCAACGCGCTCTGGATTTTGCCATTAAAGCGGTAGGTGACGCGATAATGAGAAAGCGCCTTGTACTTGACGGGTTCGGGCTCGCAAAGTGGCTCGATATAGAATTTCTGTGAAGCGATGTAACTTCCTGGCTTGGGGGGCGAGAGCATGGGGTTCGCGGGCACAAGCATTTGCGTAATGAAAAAAGCGATGCCGCCGGTCAACATAATCGTGGGTACCGTCAAAGCCCCCGAAGCGATCGAAGCGACTTGAGCGGCCAGCGGCACACCCACCAAAAAACCAGTCCCTGCGGCAAGGCTAGCAACCCAGTTTTTTTCTGCCCAGGTTTTTTCGTTTTCTTCTTTTTGTGCAAATTGTTGGGTAGTTAGCAAGGTTTGACTGCACTTTTCTGGGTTGTCGTAACTTTTTATGGTTTCGCTCGAAACGGACAGGACCGCAACGGTGAGTGAATTTGGGGCAGCGGATTCGCTGGCACCCAAGGCGGTTTGTTGCGACGTGATACACAAGAAAATTGGCCACACCAGACGGAGGCAGAGTCGCCCAAGACTTAAAAACTCTAGTCGAAACGTATGACCCACGCTAAACTCCAATTATATTATTTCTTTCATCATGTTATAACTGTTAGCTCAGGTAAGATTTCATAATGATGTGTAGGTTTCAATGATAATCCGAGTTATTCGTTGGATGGCGGTTGCTTGTTGTTTAGCCACACTATCGGGGTGCTCGTGGCTTAACTCTGCTTTGGGTGGAAACACACCCAAAGAGGCAAAAGCCGAGGTCGAGTGGCCTTACGAAAAAGACGCAATTCTTGTCGACCTCGTTGCGGACGTTGACCTTAACTTTTATTCTAATCAATCACACACCTTGGTGCTAGGGGTATTTCAAACTACCGACCAAAAGACCTTTGTTGATTTATTAGCCAAACTCGATGCCGTACAAAAGGTCCTCATGAGTGGTAAGACGTCACCTGAAGTCGTGCACTTTGACCGCTATGTCGTGAACCCTGGTAAAAAAACAACGCTCAAAATTGATCGCGTGCAGGGCGCTCAGTTTGTAGGCTTTGTCGCGGGCTATTACCAATTAAAACCCGTGCAGGCCGCTCGGCTTTTTAGGATCCCACTCAACATCGAGACGTCGGGTCTTTTGACGACAACCTATAAAGCAGAACCCTCGGTTCTTGCGTTGAGATTGTTTTTAGGCAGCGATCGAATTGTGAACGCAGAGATGCTGACGTATGACTTTGAGAAAAAAGCAGTCAAGCAAACCATACCCTTGGGTACGGTGAAGCCCGAGATCAACTTAGACGGGCAAGTCGTGCAGGCTAAGGCCGCAGCAGAGGCTGCAGTCAAGTTAACCGATTAAAGAGGTGAAGGTTGATGGATTTTAGAACGGGAACCTACTGGCATCAGGGGCTGTTTTTACAGCCTCAGCACTTTCAGCGCCTTGAGCAGACCCAGCAGTTCTATCGAAAGCCGCTTTACGAAGCGGCAAGTCCGCATTTTTGGGGAGTAGGCCAGCTTGACTTAGCGCCCGAGGCCTTGAACGCGCGCTTGTTTGAGGTGCGCGCTGCGCGCGTGATTTTTCAAGATCAAACCTACCTTGAGTTTCCTGGTAACGCTGTGATCGCGTCGCGGTCATTTGACAAACTCTGGAGCTCGAGCGACGCGCCGCTTGACGTTTACCTAGGGTTAAAAAAACTCTCTGCTGTTGCGCCCAATGTCACCGTGGTTGATTCGCTCAGTGAAACGGCTGGGGTGAGCTCACGCTTGGTAAGTTTGGGTGAGGCTCAGCAAGTGCCGGATTTATATGGTTCTGGGCCCGCCGCCCTGATGCCAACCGTGCTGTATGCGCCCAAGATTTTTTTTGGCTCAGAAATCGAAACGCTGGCTGACTATGACTTGATCCCCCTAGCGCAGTTAATTAGAGATATCGACACCATTCGTTTGGTTCCCCAGGCTGTACCGCCAAGCTACGCGCTGTCTGGCGCTCGGTTGCTCAGTGATGTGCTCAACGACATACGGGATGATATGGCAGGACGTTTGCGCCAGATCGCTGAATATAAAATCCCACGTGATATGCAGCGCCAAGAGCTCGACCCCGATTATCTGCTTTTGCTTCAGGCCGTGCAGGCACTCAATCGCTTGGTTCCTCTCGCGGTTCATCTGGCTGAAACCGAACAGATTCACCCTTGGACAGTCTATGGGTTTTTGAGAATGTGCGTGGGTGAGCTCAGTACCTTTTCTGATCGTACCGATGTGCTGGGGCGACAAGGAGATAAAGACGAGGGACTGCCCCGCTATGATCATCTTAAGTTAGGGCCTTGTTTTTTAGCTGCGCGCAAGCTCATTAGTCAGTTGTTAAGCGAAATCTCTGTCGGACCCGAGTTTTATGCCTTGCTTGAACCGCGCGACGTCTTTCTTGTTGGAGTCTTGCCCAGCCAGTTTTTTGCTTCTCGTAACCGTTTCTATTTGGTCACGAAGACTGGGTCTAACAATGAGCGCTTGTCGCAGGATTTTGTGAAAACTGTTCGTATCGCCTCGCCTGCACAGTTGCCAGGGCTGATCGACTTGGCTTTGCCTGGGATTGAACTGATTGAGGTGTTGACGCCACCGCAGGGTTTGCCCCAAAGGCCTAACACGCGCTACTACCGCATCGAGCAAATGGCCGCAGCCTGGGAGGCGGTCGAGCAGGAGGGCGAATTGGCGATGTTTTGGGCGCAGGCGCCTGACGATCTGCGTGTCGAAGTGGTTGTACTGAGAGGGTGATATGAGGCTGTCTGACTTCTTTATGCCACTGATGGCGTTTGTGCGTTCTTATGAAAATGCGCAGGCTAGCGCGCCGCAAGAGGTCGCCCAAACCCTAGACGCACTGATTCAGCAGGCGCGCACTGAGGCGCTCAATGCGGGCGTCGCCGTCGACATGTTTCAGCAAGGCTTGTTTCCGATTGTTGCCTGGGCGGATGAGCGCATCGCGCGCTTAAAGGTGTGGCCAACGCCAATGATTTGGCAGTCATATTTATTACAGCGCCGTTACTTCAAGACCTCGGTCGCCGGCATCGAGTTCTTTGAACGGCTAGAGGCGTTGGGCGAGCAAGATGCACCCGTGCGCGAAATCTATCTGCTTTGTTTGTGTCTGGGCTTTCTGGGCCGTTACGCAGATCCCTCCGAAGCAGCAGCATTGTCAACGCTAAAGCTCAAGCAGTATCACGAGATCCTTGCGGTCGTAGGTGTGTCAGGCGATGCTGGCTCTTTGCCCATCTTTCCGTCTGCCTATCGCGCCGAGCCGAGACAAAAAAATAGAGGTGCCGCGGCGCGCTTCAAGAGTTTGCCCAGCCTGATGACGATAGCCTTGCTTGTGATTCCGATTTTGTTGATGGTGGGGTTGGCGTTGGTTCTTAACTCTGAACTCGAACAGTCGGTCCGCCAGTTTCGCCAGTCGATTCGCCTATGAGTACGGTTCTCAAGATTCTTGGCAACTTGCTGTTGCTGTTGCTGCTGCTGCTGGTAAGTTGGGCGTTCGTCTTGTACGAAGACTGGCCCCTTTGGGCAACCTTTGCGCTCACGGCCATGGTGGTGGCAGTCGTGCTCTTGGCGCGTTTGTCGCGCCGAATCTGGATTACCCGCCGCGCGCGCTTTAAGTTGGCACAGTCTGAAGGCGCTGCCCAACGAAATATGGGCAACCCCTTATTGCTCGACTTGACCAACAAGTGGAAGGCCGCTATTGAGCTGCTGCGTAAGTCTAGCCTGAGACGCTTCGGAAACCCTTTGCGTGTCTTACCATGGTATCTGGTGGTGGGCGAATCTGGTTCGGGAAAAACCACCGCGATCACGCGTACGCACCTGACGTCGGTGATAAAAAATATCCTGCAGTCTGCCCCAATTATTCAAACTATGAATTTTGATTGGTGGTTTTTTAGTAAAGCGATTGTGATTGACACGGCTGGGCGTTATGTATCGCCACAATCGGTCGAGTCTGATCAGCTTGAGTGGGAAAAACTTCTAGAACTGTTGGCGCGTTCAAGGCCCAAAGATGGCTTAGATGGCTTAGTGGTCGTGATTGACGCTGAACGCTTGCTGCAAAACGACTCAGAGCTTCTTGCGCTAAGGGGGCGCGTGTTACGCGAGCGAATCGATCAGCTGATTCGACTTTTTGATAAACGCTTTCCAATTTATGTATTGATCACAAAGTCTGATTTGATCTCGGGCTTTACGTCGTGGGTAGACACTTTAGCTCAAGAGCAACTTGAGCAGGCGCTGGGATATCTTGGAAACGTCAAACAGGGCGATGGCTCTGAGACTGATTTTTTGGCCAAAGCCTTTGCCTCAATCACCGATCGCTTGAAGCACCTTAGGCTTGAACTAGGAATGAAAGGGGTTGACCTCTCTTCGGAGGTTTTGTTGTTTCCTGCCGAACTTGAGCGGGTTCGTCCGGGCTTGCAGCAATTTCTGTCCGCCTGCGTAGGAAACAACCCCTACCTTGAACAACCCTTATTAAGAGGGATTTTTTTCGCAAGTGGCAAACAGGCCAGTGCTGGTGTCTCGGGCATCCTGGGCGAGACGCTGCGCCCGGCTCCTTTAAAACCTATCGCCGATCGAGGGCTTTTCTTACACGATTTTTTTGGCAGTATTCTGCCCCGCGATCGGGGTACGTTTTTACCAACACAGATCGTCAATCGTTGGAACCAGATCACGCGTAATCTGGCTTGGGTGTCGTGGTTGGCGGTCAACGTTGCAGTCGTGAGTTTTCTGCTCTTGTCGTATACGGCAACTAAGACAACTTTGACCCAAATTGAGGTGGCGTTTCCGGTGATGGATTCGCGTACGCAGGGGGACATTCACTTTTCGCGTCAACGGCTGACAGCCTTGCTCCAGATCGTAGATTTGTTGTTACTGCAAGAGCACGGCTGGAACACCCAATGGCTTGCTTTTAGCGACGAAGTTCGCGGCTTGCAAGACGATATCAAGGTAGCGTTTGGTGCGGGGATGACGAAAGTTTTTGCACGCGATAGCGTCTTTGATCAACGAATCGACAGCGTGTTGGCGCAGCCCGACTCAGCGGCTTATCCAGAGATTGTGCGAGGTCTTGTAAGGTATTACAACAAAAGCATCGCAGGCTTGCGTGGCGCAACTTACGATGAGATGCTTGAGATGCCTAAGGTGCCGGGTCAGGCTCTGCGTGCCTTGGACCCCGGCCTTAGCTCCGATGTGATAGCGGGTTACGACCGCTTAATTAGCGCCTACTTTGCGTGGGCAGAGCCCGGAGATCCGGCGTTGGTGACAGAGGCCAAACACGACTTCAAAAGACTTTCAGAGGTTGTCTTTGCGCCTGGCAAAATGGGTTGGTTGTTAACCTGGATCGATCAGCAGCCCGAGATGGTGCCCGTCACGCTGACTGAGTTTTGGGTCCCAGATTCAGCGCGCGTGAGCGGGTTTCAAATCCGGCCCGCTTTTACACATGCTGGGCACTTGAGAATCGAAAGTTTCTTAGATGAGCTTGCGACGGCGTTTGATAACTCCGCGCAGTTTGCCAACCGTCGAGAAAGTTTTGAAAGGTGGTATCACGCCGAGCGTATTAGTGCCTGGCACGCTTTTGCCACTAAGTTTTCTGAGGGCGAGAACTTGTTAGTGGGCGAGCCAACGTGGCGGGCGGCGGTGCGGCGGGCCAATAGTTTCAATAGCCCTTATTACACGTTTATCAGGCGCCTAGAGCGCGAGTTCGCCGAGGTCGCTCGCGAGGAACTCCCAGGCTGGCTTCAGTTTTCGCGTGACTTCACGTCGTTCAGAGCCGATGCACAAAAGGACGCAACATTAGTGAACCGCGCGAGCACCTTGGTTGGCGTAATCAATCAGCTCGGCGGCCGAGCACTTAAAGAGTCGGTTAGCGAGGGTTCGGTCGCACCGACGTCGGGTCAGATGACCCAGGCCCTTGGTACCATTGACTCCTACAGAAAATTTATTACAGGCTTTGACACCGCCGCGGCCGCAGCGATAGAGGGCGAAGGGAGTTCGTCGCAAATGGCGGGTGATCTGTTTGCCTATGGTTTAGATCCCTCGGTCAAACTCTCGACCTTGAGTTCGCTGCAAGAGGCGTTCTCCGCTTTTCGTAGTCGTTCGGGTTACGACAGTCCAGAAGACGCGGTGTTGTGGCCATTGGTGAGTGGGCCATTACAACTTTTGATTCGCTACGTCACTGAACAAGCGTCATGCAGCATACAAAAAGACTGGGAAAAAAGTGTGCTTTGGCGCTTGCAAACCGTGGTGAGTGCAAAAGAAAGTGGCGAGCAGTTATTTGGCTCACAGGGGACCGTCTGGATGTTTGCGGCTGGACCTGCTAAGCCGTATCTGCAGCAAAAAAGTACTGAGTTTCAAGCGGTGACGGCGTCGGGATACCGAAGTAATGCTTCGTATAAGTTTCCATTTAGTCAGGAGTTTATTCCGTTCTTAAATCAGTCTGTTGGCTTAAGGGTTGGTCAGCTAGTCAAGGATCAGCGTGCTGAAAATGCCAAGGGTAAGTCTGTAAAACTTACGATTGCAGCCAAACCGCTTGGGGTCAATGCGAGTGCTAAGGCCAAGCCTTTTGCTGCGACGCTGTCTTTGCAATGCGCGAATGAAGAGATTGTCTTAAACAACTTCAACATACAAACTAGCGATACGATTACGTGGTCGCCCGACTTGTGTGGCGACGTTTCTTTACAGATCAAGATTGATAACTTGTTATTGACACGCCGCTATCCGGGCGTGCTTGGTCTGGCTCGTTTCATCGAAGAATTTCAGGACGGCGAGCGTCTCTTCACACCAGAGGATTTTCCGGCGCTAAAAGAACAGCTCGATGGGCAAGAGGTGACTAGCATCAACGTGCGCTACGACTTCGTCGGGCAGCAAGCCCTGTTAAAGCTCGCCGAAGATTACAGTCATCTGACTGAGGCGACGATGGCAACTGCTTCGGCCGGAGCCCTCGCGCTCAATAAATTTGGGGTGCCAAACCGCGTGGGCCAGTGCTGGACGACGGGGCAGCCACCGGCTCCCTACATGGATGTGCCCCGCATTATCGAAGAGCGGGTGGCGCAGGCGATGAAACCAGTTGTGAATTCCGCAGTAGCCGTGCCGGTCATACCATCTGTTGCGGCAACAGCGTCAGTCGCCGTGGTTGCGGCTGCACCATCTACTGCGGTCGCTGCAAAACAGTGGAATACGCACCTGATCGACGCGGGTGATAACTTGACTAAGCTGGCGTTAAAGTATGGCACGACGGTTCAAGCGCTTCAGTCGCTCAATCAATTAAGCAATACCGTGATCAAGGTGGGCGACACGCTGAAGATCCCGCTGCAATAGCCTACGCGATGCGAGTCTTGCTTGGCAAACAGTTAAAGGGCAGAGCATTAAGATTTTTTTAATTTTAGTATTTTGCAAAAAGCTCACATATATTGCAAAACTTACTTGTGTTTTCGCGTATAAATGAGTAGCTTGTCAGCTCGATATATCCAAATTCATAAACGCGACGCAACTCCGTTGTGCGTGCAAGTACCTCGATTCATTTCAGGAGAAATCTTATGGCCAGTGCAGGTTCAGTAGCACCCAAAGAACGAATCAACATTACTTATAAACCAGCGACAGGTGACGCTCAGGCCGAAGTCGAATTGCCACTCAAGTTATTGGTGGTGGGCGACTACACGCAGCGTGCCGATGACCGGCCGGTCGAGGATCGTGCGCCGATTAATGTCGATAAAGATAATTTTCAAGAAGTCCTCAAGGCTCAAAAATTATCCCTCGACTTAAACGTGCCGAACCGGTTGCAAAAAGTAGACTCAGACGACAGCCTCGCGGTCAAATTGAATTTTCAGTCTCTCGCCGATTTTGAACCAGACGCGATTGTCGAGAAAGTGCCTGAACTCAAAAGCATCCTCGAACTGCGTGAAGCCTTGAAATCGCTTAAGGGTCCGCTAGGTAATATCCCCGACTTCCGTAAAAAATTGCAGTCCCTTGTCACCGACGAAGGTAGTCGGGCAAAGCTGTTAGCTGAGCTTGGCCTTGACAAAAAGTAATCTATTCAAACTCTACAGCACACATAAAAGCGAGAATTTAGATGAGTGAAGAACAAGCAAAAGCTCAAAGCGCGGCGTCTGGCGCGGCTGAGTCTGGCTCTTTGATCGATCAGTTATTAGAGACTAGCAAGATTCGTCCTGGCGATGAGTCCTATGCAATTACTAGGCAAGGGATTGAATCTTTCATTGGTACGCTACTTGATCCGGAGCGCTCCACTGACCGCATCACTGCGGCCTTGGCCGATGAGTTGATTGCCGAACTTGACAAAAAACTGAGCCGACAAGTCGATCAAGTGTTGCATGACCCGGCGTTTCAAAAACTCGAGTCTGCCTGGCGCTCGCTTAAATTTTTGATCGATCGTACAGATTTTCGTGAGAACGTAAAAATTCAGTTGGTGAACGTTTCCAAAGACGACTTGTTAAGTGATTTTCAGGATTCACCTGAAATCACAAAGTCAGGCCTATATAAAAGCGTTTACACAGCCGAGTTCGGTCAATTCGGCGGCCAGCCGATCGGCGCGATTGTGTCGAACTACGAGTTTGGTCCAGGCACACAAGACGTTGCTTTGTTGCAATACGTTGCCAGCGTGGCAGCGATGGCACACGCGCCTTTTATTGGCGGTGTCAATGCCTCATTTTTTGGTCTGGAGGACTACGCAAAATTGCCTGATTTAAAAGATCTTTCGGGTATTTTTGAAAGTCCCACCTACACAAAATGGCGTGGCTTTCGCGAAAGCGACGATTCGCGTAATGTGGCCTTAGTGATGCCGCACTTTTTGCTACGTACGCCTTATGGTGTGGACACGGTCCCGGCAAAAAAATTCGCGTATAACGAAGATGTCAGCGGCGGTAACAACTGTTTTATGTGGGGTAACGCAGCGTTTGCGTTTGCTTCGCGCCTGACCGCAAGCTTTGCCCAGTACCGTTGGGCGGCCAATATCATCGGACCTCAGGGTGGTGGTGCAGTAGAAGATTTGCCAATCTATAACTACGAGGCGATGGGAGAGATTCAAACCAAGATCCCAACAGAGGTGTTGATCTCTGAGCGTCGTGAGTTTGAACTCGCAGAGCAAGGCTTTATTGCCCTGGCGATGCGCAAAAATAGCGACAACGCTGCATTTTTCTCGGCTAACTCTTGCCAGAAACCCAAATTCTTTGGTAACTCAAAAGAAGGCAAAGAAGCAGAAACCAATTACAAACTTGGCACGCAGTTGCCGTACATCTTTGTGGTGAACCGTTTGGCGCATTACATCAAAGTGTTGCAGCGCGAAAACATCGGTACCTGGAAAGAGCGTGGCGATCTTGAAACCGAACTCAACAATTGGATTCGCCAATATGTTGCAGATATGGACGCTCCCGGCCCAGAGGTGCGTAGTCGGCGTCCGCTGCGTGCTGCACAAATTGAAGTCAGTGACGTAGACGGTGACCCGGGTTGGTATCGGGTTTCGATGCGAGTACGGCCACACTTTAAATACATGGGTGCGTCGTTCACGTTGTCTTTGGTTGGCAAACTCGACAAGAGTTAAGTCGCGGAGCAGGCGGCGTAAGGTAAATTTTTTA
The DNA here is from genome assembly GCA_013205565.1 of Alcaligenaceae bacterium. Taxonomy (GTDB): domain Bacteria; phylum Pseudomonadota; class Gammaproteobacteria; order Burkholderiales; family Burkholderiaceae_B; genus Zwartia. The sequence continues at coordinate 22,434 of JABMMM010000288.1, forward strand.
CGCCGCCCACCCGAGCAAACCACCAGACCCTCTAGTCATGCTAGCTGTACATCCAAACACTTAGGAGTGAGAAATGCCAACCCCAATGTTTTTAACTGTAACTGGCAACACGCAGGGCAATATCGAAGGTAGCTGTACCATCAAGGGTCATGAAAAAACCATGTTGATACAAGCGGTTGAGCACATGATAGAGATCCCAAAATCGCCCCAGACAGGTTTGCCTACAGGTAAGCGGGTTCACGGGGCCTTAATCCTGACGAAAGAGCTCGACAAGGCCTCGCCGAAACTGTTTCAGGCCTTAACGTCGGGTGAGCAACTCAGTGACGTCAAGCTGTCGTACTACCGTATTTCACCTGCCGGTAAAGAAGAGCTCTACTACACGACTGAGCTAAAAAACGCCATCATCACCCATATTCACACGTGGGTGCCAAACTGTCTTGATAGCCTTCAAAGGACAATGGGTCACATGGAAGACGTCGCGTTTACCTACGAGACTATTATCGACACCTGGACGCCCGACGGTATCGAGGCGCAAGACTCTTGGAATGCGCCCAAGACTTAAGTTGTTTGCTTAAACGGGGTTGCTGAGTGACTACAGAAAGACTGCTTGAAAGGTTGAGTCGTCAAGAGTCACCTAAGCGAACGGAAAGGCTGCCTGCTGAAGACTTGGTCAAGGCTTCGATTCGGCACTATCTTTCCAGTCTGCTCAATGTGCGCCGAGGCTCGGTGCCCATTGACGCAGAGTACGGCCTGCCAGATATGTCTAATATCGCTGGTTCGTTTGCAGTGGGTTACGTCAGCGATATCCAGCGCGAAATTCTGATCCAGATCGATCATTACGAAAAGCGCTTGCTAAATCCGACGATTCAGCAGGTCACAGAAGAGCGCGAGGTCATTACCCTTAAGTTTATATTGACCGGAAATATTGATCTGACCGGCGGTTCGGTAGAGGTCATCAAAGAGTTCTCAATGTTTTTACGGATTAACTCTGCAGGACAGGTCAGGGTAGAACTTGCGCATGGTCTTTGAGCAGTTTGTGAATGTCAGGGTACCAAGGGTCGACTAGGGCCAAGGAGAAGGCAATGCAGGTAGTTGATTTTGCACCGCTAGTGAGCAAGCTGAATACGAGTTGTCGCGGCGCGCTCGAGAATGCTGCAGGCACTTGTTTAAGCCGTACCCATTACGAGATCACTGTTGAACATCTGATGGCGCGCCTGCTTGAAGATCCGATGGGCGATACTCAACTGATCTTGAAACAAGCCGGCATCGACCCAGGGCGCGTGATGCGAGCGTTGGATCAAACCATTGAAGCCTTCAAAACTGGCAACGGCGGTAAGCCTCAGTTTTCGCCACTCTTGCCCGAACTGTTTGCCGATGGCTGGTTAATTGCTTCAGTCGAACTATTTGAAAACCGAATTCGTTCGGGTGCGCTCTTTGCTGCCTTTGTTGCTCGTCTGTCGTTTTATGGTGTCGACTCGTATACCAAACTACTTGAGGGGTTGACTAAGCAAAAAGTCATCGAACTGTTGGGGCAAGTGGCCGCAACGTCGCGCGAAGCGGGCGAGTCAGGCTCGCTCAGTCAGGGTGCGGGTGCTGGCTCAGGTGCTACCGCGCAGGGCGACAAAACTGGCAGTGCTTTGCAAAGATTTTGTGAGGACTTTACGGCAAAGGCGCGTGTAGGCAAGATCGATCCTGTCTTTGGTCGCGATCCAGAAATTCGTCAAATGGTCGACATATTGGCACGACGCCGAAAAAACAATCCGATTTGTGTGGGTGACCCTGGCGTGGGTAAGACTGCGGTCATAGAGGGGTTGGCGGTACGCGTGATCGAGGGCGATGTTCCTGACATTTTGAAGGATGTCACCATACTTGGTTTGGATATGGGGGCACTCGAGGCGGGTGCAGGCGTAAAGGGTGAATTTGAGAATCGCTTGCGTGGCGTGATCAATGAGATCAAAGCCTCGACTAAACCGATCTTGTTGTTTATTGATGAGGCGCACACCTTAATCGGCGCCGGTGGCGCTGCGGGTACAAACGATGCCGCGAATTTGCTCAAGCCTGCGCTCGCACGTGGTGAGTTGCGTACGATCGCCGCAACGACCTGGAGCGAGTACAAAAAATACTTTGAAAAAGATCCGGCGCTGGCTCGGCGTTTTGAGCTGGTTAAGCTTGACGAGCCTTCTGTCGAGATGACCGTACAAATTTTACGTGGTTTGAAATCGCGCTATGAAGACGTGCACCAAGTGATTGTGCGCGACGATGCCTTACACGCCGCGGCAGAGCTTTCGCATCGCTACATTACGGGCAGGCAGTTGCCCGATAAGGCAATTGATCTGTTCGATACCGCCTGCGCGCGCATTAAAGTGAACTTATCTTCAAAGCCAGACTTTATCGAAGACCGCGAGCGCAAAGTGCAAATGCTCGAGCGCGAAAGGCTGGGCTTGTTGCGCGATCAGGATAATGGTGTCAGTGTTGACCTAGAGCGTCTGGCTGCGATTGCAACCGAGCAGGCCAGCCTCACAGAGACCTTAAAAGGCTTGCAAGCACGCTTTGATCAAGAGCTTCAGGCGGCACGTACCGTGGTGAGCTTGCGTCAAGAACGTGCGCAGCTTAAAAAAGGGCCAGCCACTGCCGAGGCCACTGCCGCTGTGCCAAGCGCTGTGCCTGAAGAGGCTGCGCCCGTGGTTACGCCGCGCACACTCGACCAAGTCGAGCAAGATATTCACAAAGCTGAAGCTGTGCTCGCTGAATTACAAGTTAAAGAAAAACTCGTCTTTATTGAAGTGGCTCCAGATACGATTGCAAAAGTCGTGTCAGATCGCACCGGTGTGCCCTTAGGCAAAATGTTGCGCGATCACGCGGCTAGCGCCCTCGCACTTGAGCAGTCGCTCGAAGCTCGGATTAAAGGCCAAAATCACGCGATCGCCGCGATCGCTGAAGTTTTGAAATCTGCCAGCTCTGGTTTGCGTGACCCTGATCAGCCGATGGGTGTATTTTTATTGGCTGGCCCCTCGGGCACGGGCAAGACTGAAACCGCGCTGTCAGTAGCGGACATGATGTTTGGTGGCGAGCAATCTATTGTCACAATCAACATGAGTGAGTTTCAAGAGAAGCACACGGTCAGCCGTTTGGTGGGTTCGCCCCCGGGCTATGTGGGTTACGGTGAAGGTGGCGTTCTGACCGAGGCCGTGCGTCAAAGACCCTACACGGTTGTGCTGCTCGATGAAGTCGAGAAAGCGCACCTTGACGTCGTGAATTTGTTTTATCAAGTGTTTGACAAGGGGATTTTGTCTGACGGCGAGGGGCGTGAGATCAACTTTAGAAATACAGTGGTGTTTTTGACTTCTAATTTGGCTTTAGATGTCATTACAGAGCTTTGTTCGGGCGACGAGCGCCCCGATCCGACTGTGGTCATGGCCGCCGTACGACCGATTTTATCGAATCATTTTAAGCCAGCTTTGTTGGCGCGGATGACGGTGGTACCGTTTTATACCTTGCCCAAAGATGCGTTGCGCGGCATTGTTGACCTCAAGCTTAAAAAGGTCATCAACAGAATGGCAACCAATAACAAAATCACACTTGAAATCACTGACCCGGCGCGCAACGCTATCACCGCGCGCTGTACCGAAGTTGAAACGGGTGCCCGCAATATCGACTTTATTTTGAAAGGTACGATTTTGCCCTTGCTGTCAAATAGCTTGCTCGAAAGCATGGCAAAAAATACTCACCCGGCACACGCAAAATTGGCGGTCGATGCTGCTGGTGAATTCGTCGCCACGTTTTCGTAGGAACGCCCGATGGCAGAGCAATGTGCTTGGTTGATTGCATGGGGTGAAGGCGTTGACCCTGCAGCCCAGTTGGTGGCCGGGGCCGCAAGGCAATATGGCCTAACCGTTAAGGGCCAGCACTGGCCAGAAAAAGAGCAGCAAGCGTGGTTGGTCTCTGCACAAGAGGCTGCGCAGGCCAACGCCTCGGTGGTGTTGCTGGTGATTCCGGCGGCGCTTTATGCCAAACCCGAGACAAGACGCGCGTTAGCTCTGTTTCGGCTACTGTTGCAATCGTTGCGCAAGCGACAGATTGATGCGGTGGTGTTGCCGCAAGGCGAACGCCCAGCTCAAGACGCCGCGCCAGCGCGGCCCGGTGTGGGGGTGCTCAACGACTGGCTGGTGGTAGGACCGACCGATAAGTGGGTCGCTCGGGCGGTCGCCCGTGCGCATGCGCCAGCTAAATCGTCTTTACCCTTGCAATTGTCGGTTTATGCACAAGAGCGGTTAGGCGTTTGGTTCGAACTCAGGCCGCATACCACTGAAGTTTTAAAGGGCATGCTGGCTGGCGTTTCGGGTGCGGGCGCAGACATTACGTTTCATGCGGTTGGCCCGAGCGGGCGGTTACCTGATAAATCTGTAAATGAGTACGAGTTGAGGGGCTTAAAGTTCGACGCCTTGGGGATGGAGTTCAAAGCGTGGGGCTTGCAAAATCATCTTGATTCAAAGCAAAGTTACTTTATTCGCTTGGAAGGCGAACCCGATGTTCTGGCGTTTGGCGAACTGCCAGGAGGCGAACCTTCGGATGTCGACTTTGTTTACTTGAACTGAGGTCGTCTTCTACCCGTGCTACCCTCAAAATCTGTGAACTGTATGCTCTGAGGCTTGTTTATGGCAATCGATTTTGAGGCGCTGTTGCTGCCTGTTTCTTCTGAGTCACCCGGTGGTGCCGAGGCGCGTGACACGCCTCAATATGGTGTCGTCTATGCCGAGATTGAACGCCTGACTAGCCCGTCGGCAGAGCGACAGCCCGATTGGCTTAAGATCGAAGCGCAAGCGACTGAGCTATTAAAAACCGTTTCAAAAGACTTTATGGTCGCGTCCTGGTTATCAGCGGCTTGGGTCGAACGGGCTGGAATTGAAGGCTTAGCCGCAGGTTCTGGACTGTTTGCAGGCTTGTTAAAAACCTATTGGGAGACTGGTTTTCCGCCGGTTAAAAGGCTGCGCGGACGACGCAACGCTGTGTTGTGGTGGACAGATCGAGTTACCGCCTGGTTAACGAATAACACGGTGGCTGCTCTGGCGCCTGAAGAACATGGTTTGCTCGTTGAGCGCCTGAAAGAGATCGATGGCGTATTTGCCGAATTTGATCCTGAGGCCCCTTCCTTTAACGAACTCATTAACTTAGTCAACCGCCTTGACATGCTTGAGCCCGTGGCCACGTCTGTGCAAACTGCAGGGTCATTGCCGGCGACGCCACAAGCGCAAGAGCAGGCGGCTGCCTCGGCCGCAGGGGCGCAGGCCTACTCGCAAGGCGCCGTCGCGAACGCTGCCAAGGCGCCCCCCGCGGCTGCGGGCCCTGAACTTAGTAGCTTAAGTAAAGTCACGAGCGCCGATGACTTAGTGACGACGTTGGCTCCGGTCTTTAGCTACTTGGGTGAGGCCAGTCAAAAGCTTGCTGAGCTTGAGCCCTATCATCCGCTCGCCATTGGTTTGAATCGTTTTGGTGCGCGCGGGGCTCTTTTGGTTTTACCGCCCGCGCAAGGGCAGGTCACGCTGATTGCCGCGCCACCCTCAGCCGAGGTGCAAACGTTCGAGTTAGTATGCAGCGCGGGCAATCCTGAAGGCGTTACGGGCTTTTGTGAAGGGCGCCTGACCACCTATCCCTTCTGGCTGGATCTTGACCGGCAATCGGCGCTGGCCTACGGTGCGATGGGCGCTGCAGGGGCTGCGATGCGCGCTGCGGTGGTCGATGAAGTGTTGACTTTTATCAAGCGCTTGCCGGGCATTGAGCGCCTGACTTTTTCGGATGGAACCCCCTTTGCTGACGAGGCGACTTTAGCGTGGCTCGCCACCTGCCAGGCTGAGCGCGCAGGTTCCGGGGCGGCCGATAAATTTTCTGAGGCAAAAAAGCAAGCGAATGAAAGCATCGGGTCGGGTGACTCGGAGGTGGCGGTCGCAACGTTGCAACAGTTTTTATCCAACACCCGTTCAGGCCGGGATCAGTTTCGCGCCAGGCTTGCCTTGGCC
>JABMMM010000289.1 GCA_013205565.1 Alcaligenaceae bacterium
ATTTGATATTCGTCGTGGAGAGTTCTTTGCTATCGTCGGCCCCTCAGGCTGTGGCAAGAGCACTCTACTCGACATCCTAGCCGGGCTCACTCCCCCCACCACAGGAGAGGTCTCTTTTGAAGGCAAGTTGGTTCAAGACGAGGTACCAGATGGTGTTGGTGTCGTGTTTCAGGAAGATGCAAGCTTTCCCTGGCTGACGGTTTGGAATAACGTCGCGTTTGGCCTGAGACGCCAAGGCATCGAACGCGCTGAAATCGAACAGCGCGTGAATCACGCTCTGCAGTTTATGGGTTTAACGGACTTTGCCAAGGCACACCCCGCACAACTATCGGGTGGCATGCGGCAACGCGTCTGTATTGCTCGAACGCTAGTCTTAAAGCCTCGCCTGATTTTGCTGGACGAGCCCTTTGGCGCACTGGATCAGCAAACCCGCCTGTTGATGGGCGATGAACTCCTCAGACTGTGGCGCTCGACAGGGGCGACCGTGGTACTCATTACCCACGCTATCGACGAGGCCTGTATGCTCGCTGACCGTGTCGGCATTATGACTGCCCGACCAGGACGCTTTGCCGATGTAATAGCAACTGACTGGACACCAGATCGCGACTCAAGGGTGGTATCTCATGAACGGTTTGGCAAACTGACTGGGCACGTTTGGTCAATCTTGCGAGAAGAATCGCTGCGCGCGATCGGGCACACGCAGCGGGTCGGACAAGGCGGATCACTTTGAAGCCAGCGACTCGCGTACGAGTGTTGATTGTGCTGGCTTTCTTTTTACTGCTCGAGGCACTGTGTCGCACTGACGTTATAAACAACATGACGATGATTCCACCCTCTCAAATGCTAGTGGCCCTGTGGAAGATGGCTTGGTCAGGTCGTTTATGGAAGGAGTTCGTGTCGTCTATTCGTAATGTCGCAATTTCTTTTGCCTTAGCGGTACTGTTTGGGACGTTCATCGGCGCCCTACTGCATCAAATGCCAAGGATCAGACGCGTCTTTGACCCCCTACTTGCCTCCTATTATTCGGTACCATTTTTTGCCCTCTACCCATTGTTTGTCGTGATATTTGGACTTAATGACTGGCCACTTATTTTGCTTGGACTTGTTTTTTCGATCGTTGCGGTCATCGTCAGTACGCTCAATGGCATTGACCGTATACCTCGCGTCTTGTTGCGCACCGCAATGAGTTTTCGTATGAAGCGAGGTTCGACCCTGTCCCTCATTATCCTACCCGCGATCATGCCTCAGTTATTTACCGGTGTGAAATTGGCCTTGGCCTATTCATTCATTGGGGTCCTAGCGGGAGAATTTATTTTAGCGAGCACAGGAATCGGCCATGGTATTAGTTTTGCCTATGATTCTTTTGACAACGAGATCATGTATGGCTTAATCGCCTTTACCTTGATCCTCGTCACCCTGATGAATATGGGGCTGCTTAGTCTTGAGCGTTATTTTTTAAAAGGGCGCACCCGATGAGCGTGCCCTTCATTCTCCAGACTCGCTTCAATCGCTATTTTGACTTTGTTATTTTGATAGCGGTGATTCTTGCAGCTTGGCAGGTACTGTATTTACTGGTGGGTACGGCAGCACTAACCCCACCTGTCGCGACACTCACTTATGCGCTCAAGCTCTTAGTGGAGCCCGATTTTCAGCTACACATGAGGGCAAGCTTAGACGCATTTTATCAAGCCTTACTGATCGCCTATGCGTTAGGTTTGGTATTGGGACTCACTTTAGGCTTTTATCGATTCGCCAGCGAGGTCATCGAACCCCTGTTAAGTGCCCTTTACTCTTTACCAAAACTGACGCTCTATCCGATTGTCTTACTCACCTTCGGGCTTGGAACCTCGGCCAAAGTTGCCTTCGGCGTCATTCATGGTCTCATCCCTGTCGCGCTATTTTGCATGAACGCCGTACAAACGATTAATCAAAGCCATCTGCGCACCGCGCGCGCGCTTAGGCTCTCAGGCTTTGAGACGATTCGTACGATTGTGACGCCGGCGATCGTGCCTGAGATTTTTACAGGGCTACGCGTTGGATTTTCTCTCACCTTGTTAGGTGTCTTGACCGGAGAAATGTTCGCTTCGCAGCGCGGACTTGGTTTTTTGTTAATCAACGCCATAAACATGAATGACGTTAAGTTGATCATGGCGTTAATTTTGATACTGTTTTTTTTCGCTACTTGTGTCAATGGCATGATGCTATCGGTTGATAAAAAATTGCATAAGCGTAGTTGACTGTGTCTCTGAACGATTGATCTATTCATACAAGTCGTTCAGAACTTAACTTTTAGGAGAACGTTAAATGAGCGCAATGACGATGATTGAAAAGATTCTAGCGCGGGCCAGTGGTAAATCGCACGTGCAGCCCGGGGATATCGTTGTCTGCCGACCAGATATGGTGGTCGGTCTTGATTTGCCAATTTCGTCTGAAGGCGCCTGGCATCGACCAAAAAAGATATTTGATCGAGAACGTGTAGTGTTAGTTTTTGATCATAGTGTGCCAGCACCAACGATTAAAGATGCGAGTGGCATGATTGAAGGTCGCCGGTTTGCCAAAGAATTCGACTTAAAACATTTTTTTGATGTCGGGCAACATGGTATTTGTCATGTGATTTTGGCCGAAAATGGTTTGGCTCGACCGGGCGAATTGCTCGTGTGTGCCGATTCACAC
>JABMMM010000290.1 GCA_013205565.1 Alcaligenaceae bacterium
GAAACGGTGGCTGCTAACTGTTTTGCTTGCGTGTCCGCTGCATTGCAGTTTGGCCGCCGACTTGGTCGAACCCTCAGTGTTGAAGGGCTTGGCCGGCGAGAGCAACACCGAGCGGGTCGAGTCGATTACAGCGTTGGGGCAACTCACCACTCCTGGCGCAGCCGCAGTGTTGGCTGCGTTGGGGGCGAGCAACGTTCTGATTACCTCTGACAACAAAGTTTTATTGTCAGTGGATGGCGGCAAAGCAATCGACCCTACAACCGGTGAAACGGTAGTAGCACCTGCTGATGCCCAAGCACTCACCCTAAATAATCGTTTGCGCAGCGCTTTGCAGTCTGCGATGGTGAGCGCTGAGTTATTTTCGACCCAGCGCACCGTGCGCTTAGCGGCCGCACAACGCCTACAAAAAGAAGCCGATCCGGCACGTGCGCCCTTACTTGAACGCGCGCTTGAAAAAGAACAAGATCCCGATATTAAAAGTGCCTTGAATATCGCCTTAGCGAGCGGCGCGATTAAAAGCACCGATGCTGCGACACGCCGCCGCGCTGTAGCGCTGCTGGGCGACAGCAAAAATCCGAGTTTTAAGCCTTTGTTGACCGCGATGGTCACACCCGACGCCACGGGTATCTTCGCCGAGTCTGACGCAGAGGTACGCGCGGCCGCAAAGACCGCCATCGCTCAAATCGAATGGCATCAAACCGTTGTGAGTTGGGTTGGCAACATCTTCTTCGGGATCAGCCTTGGCAGCGTGCTGTTACTCGCGGCGCTTGGACTGGCGATCACCTTTGGTTTGATGGGTGTCATCAACATGGCGCACGGTGAGCTTTTAATGATTGGCGCTTACGCCACGTACCTGGTGCAGGGGCTGTTCAAACAATGGTTACCCGCCTACATCGACTGGTATGTGGTCGCCGCTTTGCCCGTTGCCTTTATCGTCACCGCACTTGTTGGCATGGCACTTGAACGCACCGTCATCCGCTGGCTCTATGGTCGCCCGCTTGAAACCTTGCTGGCGACCTGGGGCATTAGTTTGATCCTGATGCAGTCTGTACGTAGCTTGTTTGGCGCACAAAACGTCGAGGTCGCCAACCCCAGCTGGATGAGTGGTGGCGTCACCATCTTGGGCAGTCTGTCGCTCAGCTACAACCGTATCGTGATTATTGGCTTTGCGCTCTGTGTCGTGGTCGCGGTGTGGTTGGTCTTGAACCACACGCGACTGGGGCTCTTTGTGCGCGCGATTACGCAAAATCGCCGCATGGCAGATTGCGTTGGGGTACCGACTGGCCGCATCGATATGCTGGCTTTTGGCCTGGGTTCTGGGATTGCAGGCTTAGCCGGTGTGGCCTTATCGCAGCTCAGCAACGTTGGCCCCGACTTGGGCCGTGGCTATATTGTCGATTCATTTATGGTGGTGGTGTTGGGCGGTGTCGGACAACTGGCGGGTACCGTCGTCGCCGCAATTGGGCTTGGTGCTCTCAATAAAATCATCGAACCCTTTTGGGGCGCCGTGATTGCCAAAATTGCGATTTTGTTATTCATCGTGCTCTTTGTGCAAAAGCGCCCGCAGGGATTATTCGCACCCAAAGGGAGAAGCGCAGAATGAGTGCAGCCACCATGGCGCCATCCGCCGCTATGTCCTTATCCTCTGCGCCCACCGCGCTGTATTCGCCCAAGGCTTGGGCCGCGATCGCGCTCGTCGTCGTAGTGTTTGCTTGCCTACCCGCGTTTAATTTGCTTTTTCCAGCGGGACACCCGCTACACGTATCTTCGTTTGCCATCGGTCTGATCGGCAAATTTATTTGCTACGCAATGGCCGCCCTCGCGCTCGATCTCGTGTGGGGGTACACCGGTATTTTGTCTTTAGGACATGGCTTATTTTTTGCACTAGGCGGCTATGCCCATGGCATGTACTTAATGCGCGCGGGTAAAGCGTCTACGGATATCGTGCCCGACTTTATGACCTTTCTCAGCTGGAAAACCTATCCGTGGTTTTGGTCGTTTACCGAACACTTTTGGTACGCCATGTTTTTGATGCTGGCCATACCAGGCTTGCTAGCCTTTTTATTCGGCTATTTCGCGTTTCGCTCGCGCATCAAAGGTGTTTATTTTTCGATTATCACGCAGGCCCTCACGTTTGCAGCCATGCTGTTATTTTTTAGAAATGAAACAGGCTTTGGTGGTAACAACGGCTTTACCGATTTTAAAAAGATTCTGGGTTTTGATATCACCTCGGCCAACACTCGAGCAGTGCTGTACTGGGTCAGTTTGGCGGCACTGCTCAGCGCCTTGGTATTAGGCCGCGCCATCACACAATCCAAACTCGGCCGGATACTGACCGCCATTCGTGATTCTGAAAGTCGCCTGCGCTTTTTAGGCTACGAACCATTGGGTTTCAAATTGTTTATCTGGACACTGTCTGCCATGTTGTGCGCGGTGGCGGGCGCTCTCTATGTGCCACAAGTTGGCATCATTAATCCGGGTGAAATGTCCACCGAGAACTC
>JABMMM010000029.1 GCA_013205565.1 Alcaligenaceae bacterium
GACATCTTGCGCGCAGCCTTGGGGGATACGCGCCCAGGGCTTGCCTTGGTAGGGATCAATGCTGTCTATCCACTTTTTGCCAATGGGCTCAACGTATTGACCATCGATGTAGTGATTGTAGGTTTTCATCAACGTGCCTCTTTTCTCATCTTTCTGTTGCAACGAAATTGTTATCTATTGAAGCAAAGTATTCACATCTTGCGCGATCGTTGTCATTGCCCGATCTGCTGCCTCAACAATGTTGTAGAGACGAATAAAGCCGTGTGGTAAGCCCGCCATGCGTCTAGTAACCACTGGCACACCAGCTGACATCAATTTTTGGGCATACAGCTCGCCATCGTCGCGCAAGACGTCATACTCTGAAGTCAACACCACCGTGCGGGGCAAGCCTTCAATATTCTGCTGCGCCATCGGTGAAATTTTTGGATCGCCATGCAGCGAGGCTGGCGCATAATGTTCAAAAAACCATTGCATGTCTCGTTTAGTCAACTGCATGCCATCGCTGTAATTTTTGTATGACTCGGTATTGAAATTATGGCCAGTCACGGGGTAGATCAACAACTGGCCTTTAATTGCCACGCGATCCAACAATGAATGCGTGGCAACCGCAGCCAAGTTGCCGCCCGCGCTATCCCCGCCAACAAGTAAAGGCACAGTTGCGCCCACCAAGTCTTTCATGTGTTCAGACGCCCAAACAATCGCGTCTTCAGTGTCATTGATCCCTGCAGGGAAAGGATGCTCGGGCGCCAGACGATAGTCAGGCAGTAGCACGGCGCATTGACTACGTGCTGCCAAGGCGCGTGCCATCGCATCGAAGTCGTCGATCGTGCCGATTACCCAGCCACCACCATGCAAGTACACGATGAAGCCTTTAACTTGAGCACTGGGCATAAACAGTCGAGCAGCCATTGAACCCGCACGCGTCGGAATCGCTAAATCTTTTACCTGATGGATATCTGGACCCTTGCCAAGCGCTGCACGCGTGGCTGCGGTCATATCTCTGGCTTCTTGGGGCGACCCAGCTGACAGCGCAGGGCGACCGGCGGCAATCATTTTGGCAAAAAGTTGAGCGATCGTTGTGTCTAAGGGCATGGTGCGACTCTCTGATTAATAACTGACTTTGTCAACATTTAGTATGCCGTATCGAATAAAAGTTAGTCAGCTAATTACTCGCAAAACATACCGCGCACAAGCAAGGCTTGTTATCACGGTGGCCTTAATATTCGCGTACAAGTTACGGCAGATTCGGATTATAAGTTCGGCAGATTCGGATTCACTACTCCGGTTTGATCCCAGCATCTTTGGCAACCTTGCCCCAGCGTGCTTGTTCTTTTTGGATATAGTCGCCAAATTGCTCGGGGGTCCAGGGCGTCGGTACAGCACTGAATTGAGCAAACTTCTCAATAACCTCGTTAGACGCCAAGACTTTATACATCGCCGCGTTAATCTTTTTAACGATCTCTTTCGGGGTGCCTGCGGGTACCAAGATGCCTTGCCAAGAGCTGATGTCAACACCCGAGTAGCCTGACTCATTGACGGTCGGGATAGTCGGTGCAACTTTTGAGCGCACAGGCGTTGTAATTGCCAGACCACGTACCTTACCCGAGGCCACTTGCGGATACACGCTTGAGAAGGGATCAAACAAGACCTGAATCTGCCCACCCAATAAATCCGTGACCGCCGGCGCACTGCCCTTGTAAGGGATGTGATTCATCTTGATGCCGGCAAGTCCCGAAAAGAACTCAACAGCCAAGTGAATAGAAGTACCCGCGGTGCCGTAATTTAATTTACTTGGATTGGCCTTAGCGTAGGCCACCAGTTCAGCCAAGGTCGCTGCAGGTACGGCTGGATTGACCACGATCAACAAAGGTTGCACCGCCACCATACCAACTGGATCAAAGCTTTTTAAAGGATCGTAATTAAGCTTGGCCATCGTCCACTGGTTAATCGCCATGGTGCTGATGTTGCCCATGACCCAGGTGTACCCATCGGCGGGGCTGCGGGCGACCACCTCAGCGCCAATCGCTCCACTGGCACCGGCGCGATTTTCTGCGATAACCGTTTGACCGAGCTCATCAGTCAGCTTGGCGGCCATGGTTCGGGCCACAATGTCAGTCACGCCGGCGGGTGGGAAAGGAATCACCAGTTTGATGCTGCGCTCGGGGTAAGACTGCGCCTGCGCAGTGAATGCGCCTAAAACCAAGGCGATTGCTGCCGTTTGCTTGATGACGAATTTGCCAATCGTTAGGATGTGCATGGTGTTGTCTCGGTTATTTTTAGGTATTGCCTGCAATGCTAACGAACAATGGCTAGTCGTTCAAGACTAATTACATGAAAAGACAATTTGGCGGCTCTGCCCTAGTCGCTCACAACTCATCACACGAAAAAACAATATCGGTCCCGTTATCGCCCTCATACAGGTCGCCAACAAAAGCCAAACCAATCCATTCCCAACCATGTCCAGACAACCAATCTTGATAAACTTGCTCTGATAAATCGCGGGTTGACGGCATCTCGAAACGAACCGTCACACTAAGCGTCAGCCCGTTTTCGTCGCCGTCCATGGCCCACTCGGTGTTGTCTTCAGTCAAGGCGACCTCAACGACGCCGGTGTTGCGCCCCAGCGACAAGCCCTGCTTCTTAAACAAACCACCCGTGAAATAGTTGACGTCTAGCTGAAGTGGCTGTAAAGCCTGCCAGGCAGCCTGCTTGAGTCTTTTACGCTCAGCCGGGCCCGAGGCACCATTGGCTGCCAGCAACAATTCAGACGCGTCGCTGATCTTGCCGTAATCCTCATCATCATCAATTTCATCCTCGGGAGGAAGATTGATTTTCAGACCCGTAATGGTCCATTCAAATTTGGCGATTCTGCTCATAAGGGTTGGCTAACGATTATTTGGTGAAATAGATAATCACATTATGCCCTGAAGCCGCGCGAGAGGTGAAACGTTGGGGGTGGCCGTCGACTGGCTTTTGATCAGTATGGTCAGTCTTCATACTCAGGCACAAAAAAATCGCCGCCTCCGTGCTCGGAGGGGGGACTTTGGTTGGTATGGTGTCGTGTAAAAACTTAGCGGGCTAGCACCATGCCGCGATACCCTTCGGCAGCGACCTGATCACAGATGACGCGGTATTTATCTAAGCCAGCCACGTAAGGCATAAAGATTCTTGGTTTGCCAGGAATGTTGGCACCGACATACCAAGAGTTTGCCAGCGGATACAGGGTTGAATCGGCCACTTCGTTGACGTGCTTGACCCACTTCTCTTCTGCATCCAAGTCAGCCTCGACGCGCGCGTATTGTTTGTCTTTGACGTGTTTGAGCAGATCAAAAATCCAATCAACGTGTTGCTCGATGGCTGAAATCATATTGGTTTTGACTGATGGGCTACCCGGGCCTGTGATGATCAACATATTTGGGAAACCTGCTGTCATCAAACCCAAGTAGGTCTTGGGGC
>JABMMM010000291.1 GCA_013205565.1 Alcaligenaceae bacterium
CACCTCGACTTGGCGAACACACCGAAGAGGTTCTGCGCAGCATCCAAATTCAACAGACAATCAGCAATAAAAAGGAAAACGTATGAGAGGACTTTCGGGCAAGGTTGTCATTGTCACAGGTGGAGCGGGCGGCATCGGCGCGGCGATCTGTCATCGTCTGGCCGAAGAAGGCGCAAATATTGCAATATTTGATTTAAATATCACAGCTGCCCTCGCTGTTGTGACAGATATCCTCAATAAAAATATCGGTCAAGCGCACGCCTACAAAGTCGACATCACCGATGCTCAAGAAGTTCAAGCGACTGTCTTAGCGGTCGAGCAAAAGCAAGGCCCCATTGACGTCCTGATTAACAATGCTGGCTGGGATCATGGCGCTCGTTTTTTGGATACAGACCCTGCCATGTGGCAGAAGATTATTTCCATTAACCTGCTTGGGCCTTTGAATCTACACAAATCTGTTTTAAAGCTGATGAGTGCCCGAGGAAAAGGACGTGTGATTAATATCGCGTCCGATGCGGGTCGCGTGGGCTCATCCGGTGAAGCGGTCTACTCAGCCTGCAAAGGCGGCATGATTGCTTTCACAAAAACAATGGCGCGCGAGATGGCGCGCAAGCAAATTAATATCAATGTGGTGTGCCCAGGGCCGACCGACACCGCATTATTTAGAGATTTTGCAGGCGAGGGCGAAAGCGCAGACAAACTAAAAGCGGCATTGACCAAAGCGATTCCGTTTGGTCGACTGGGTCAGCCCGACGATCTTGCCGGGGCCGTCTGCTTTCTCGCTAGTGACGACGCTGCATTTATTACTGGTCAAGTCTTAAGCGTTTCGGGTGGACTCACAATGGCCGGCTAACGCCCGACCCAGGTCACCACCACTTCTACATCAATACTGTTTGCCAACTCAAAAATTTACTAATAAAACACAGGAGCAATCGCGATGAGTTTAAAAAGAATTATAGGCGGGTTCATATTGGGTTTAACGGCGTTCTGGTTACACACCGTACAAGCGCAAGCCACCTACCCGAATCGTCCCATTCGAATTGTGATTGGCTTTGCTGCAGGCGGGGGCACTGATTCAGTATTACGTGCACTTGCAGCCGAGCTTTCAAACAACATGGGTGTCCCGATCATCGTTGACAACAAAGCCGGCGCAAATGGAAATATCGCTGGAGACATCGTCGCTAAAGCGACCGCCGACGGGTACACGCTGCTGTACAACACGTCGTCGATGGTGTTGAGTCCCTCGCTGTACAAAAAATTAAGTTACGACTTTACAAAAGAACTCACCCCAATTGCGCTCACCGCAAATATTCCTTTGCTCCTGGTTGTTCCACCTAACGTCGCGGCCAACACTCCTAAAGAACTGATCGACTACCTAAGAGCAAATCCAGATAAAAACTATGCCTCAGCTGGAAACGGCAATGTCACACATTTAGCCACCGTACAAATGCTCAAGATCGCAGGCGTCACTGCAACTCATGTTCCGTATAAAAGCGAAGCTCCCGCCCTCGCCGACGTTTTAGGTGGTCAAGTGCAGTTTTATCTAGGTACGGCAAATGCACTCATCCCCCTCGTTAAACAGAATCGGGTCAAAGGACTAGCGGTCAGTGGCCTCAAACGGATCGAGCAAATACCTGACATACCAACGCTGTCAGAAACTATTCTTCCAGGCATTGAGTTCGGCGCCTGGTCGGGCATGATGGCGCCCGCCAATACGTCGCCAGAAATTATCACCAAACTAAACGGCGAAGTTAATAAGGCTTTACAGAATCCCGAACTTCGCAAAAAGATTAACGCGACCGGCGCAGAGGTGCGAGGGTCAACCGTTGCCCAATACGCAGCTTTCTTGAAATCAGAAGCGAAACGCTGGGGTGAGTCGATTCAAGCAGCCGGCATTCAGCCAGAATAGCAAGGCTTGACCCAATCAATTTGATCCGTACGCGCCATAGGCACGACGCGACGGACCTAGCACTTCGATCCAGACGTCAAACTCTGAAGTCATGCGCAATTATTCCGTTAGCGACAGCCGCCTGCTCGTATTCAGGCTTGCGCCAAGTTTCAATTAATGCGTCTGTATACCAACGCTGCATACTAGGCAAGCTTAACAGTCGGTCGACATACGACTGCGAGGATTGACTCAATCGCAGTCCATAACTCTGCGCTCTAAAAATTACCGGTGCAAAAAATGCATCGATGATGCCATACTCTTTACCAGCTAAGTAAGGGCCACCAAATCTAGTGAGCCCGTCTTGCCAGAGGGCATCGATGCGATCAACATCTGCGCGTAAGGTTCCATCGATTTTTTGAAGAGTCACACGAATCCCGCAGTTCATCGGGCACTGACTACGCAACGCCTGAAACCCCGAATGCATCTCAGCGGCCGCACTTCGTGCCCACGCGCGAGCTGCGCTATCGACGGGCCAACAACCTGAGTATGTCTCAGCAAGATATTCACAGATCGCCAGTGAATCCCAAATCAATAGGCCATCGGCTTCCAAACAAGGCACCTTGCTTGTTGGTGAGAACTCTTTAAATTTATTGAACTGCCCCTCGACGCCAAAAGGCACCAAAACCTCGTCAAAAGCAATGCCACGCACTTGCATGAGTACCCACGGCCTCAGCGACCAAGACGAGTAATTTTTATTTGCGATGTATAACTTCAAGTTGAACTCCCTTTACTGGCAACCTTAGTGAACGACCCTAAGAATTTAGTTTATATTGTTACGAAGAAGGATTCACTGATTTTGTACTCAATGAGCTATGAATAAGCCAAGTCGCGCAGATTCGTTCAATCTAACGGTGTAGAAAATGAAACTAGTCAAATTACTTTTATTCTCATTTGTGGGCTGTTTCGCTTATGGTGCCTCAGCACAAAACTACCCAAGCAAACCAATCAAACTCGTTGTACCGTACGCAGCTGGCGGCGGCTCGGATTTTGTTGCGCGCCTGATCGGCTTAAAACTCACCGAAGTTCTTGAGCAGTCGATCATTATCGATAACCGGCCCGGTGCGGGTGGCCTCATTGGTGCCGAGCTAGTCGCGCGCGCGCCTGCAGATGGCTATACCCTTCTGCTCGCAGATGCCTCGTTCACAATTAGTCCCGTCATCAACAAAAAGTCTAGCTACAGTGCCACGAAAGACTTTGCGCCAATTGCACTGGTTGCAGATACGCCCTATGTGTTTATTACACCCGCAACCGAATCAGCAAGCACCCTTTTAGAATATGTCGCACAAGCGCGTGCGCAACCCAATAAGATCAGCCTTGGCTCTGCCGGCAATGGGAGTGGCAGTCATTTGGCTGGCGAGCTGTTTCAGCTCAGTGCAAACCTCAAACTCATTCATATCCCCTATAAAAGCTCAGGCCAAGTCACCATTGATACCATGTCCGGCCAAGTACAATCTTCGTTCGCAACAGCTCCGAGCGTTGTTCAAAATTACAAAAGTGGCAAGCTAAAAATTTTAGCCGCTGCCTCTTCCAAACGAAGCGCTGCGTTGCCAGATGTACCTGTCTTCACTGAGCTGGGCTTTAAAGAAGTTGTCATTACAAACTGGTACGGTGTGCTTGCGCCTGGCGGAACCCCACCTCAGATCATCGAACGACTCAGTCAAGAACTTGCTCGAATCGTGCAGTTGCCTGACGTGCGCGAACGCCTAAACGGTGCGGCGCTTGAACCAATGCAATCAACGCCAAAATCGTTCTCTGACCATATCGCAACCGAGCTCTCTAAATGGGAATTCATCGTACGCGAAGCCAAAATTCAAATAGATTAAACATGACATCAATCGAAGAGGCGAGACTATTATTCCC
>JABMMM010000292.1 GCA_013205565.1 Alcaligenaceae bacterium
CCGAGAAACTCTGTGCCGCCGTCTTTGAAAAATTTATCGACGAGCGTGGGGCTCGCGAGATCAAAACAAAATTTGAGGCATTACATCAGTCGTTACGTTGCGACACCGCGAAGCGGGCGACCGAAGTGATTCTGGAACTCGCACACGCGCGCAAGCCCGCACGCAACAGAGCAACGCAAAGCGCCGAGAGTACGCAATGAAGCGCGCCGCGCAACAAAGTCTGTTTGTGAGTGTGGATCCGCTCGCTGAACATTGTGCCGGGGTAGATGAAGCCGGTCGCGGGCCGCTTGCTGGCGCTGTGTATGCGGCTGCGGTCATTCTAGATCCAGCGCAGCCTATCGAGGGCTTGGCCGATTCAAAGGTCTTAAGCGAAAAACGACGCGAGGCGTTAGCGCCCTTGATCCAGCAGCGGGCGCTGGCCTGGTGCGTGGCCTTTGCGACGACGCAAGAGATCGATCAGTTCAATATTTTGCAGGCAACGCTTTTGGCGATGCAACGCGCAGTGCAAGGCTTAAGCGTTGCGCCTCAGCTAGCGTGGGTGGATGGCAACCAAGCTCCACGACTTGCTTGTTGCGTACAAACCGTGGTGAAAGGGGATTCGTTAGTGCCTGCGATCTCGGCAGCCTCGATTTTGGCAAAAACAGCACGTGATGCTGAGTTGCTGCGCCTTCATGGTTTGTATCCGTCGTATGGCTTTAATCTGCATAAAGGCTACGGCACAGCTTTGCATATGGCGCGGTTAAAAGAGTTTGGCCCCTGTCCTGCGCACCGTCGCAGTTTTGCACCCGTGCGACGCTTATTGGAAGCCTGTTGAAACACATTGAATCTCGTTCGAACCCTTTGTTCAAGCAATTGTATAAGTGGCAGTCTAGCGCGGGTCGGCGTGGCGAGCCCGTCATCTTGGATGGCATCCATTTATGCGAGGCTTGGTTAGGGGTGGGTCGGCCCCCACAATACGCGATCTTTGATATCGACCGCATTGACGAGCCCCAGCTAGTCGCTTTGCGCGAGCGTCTCGCACCCGAGGTTTGTCTGACCCTGTCTGGCACCTTGCTTGGGGGACTGTCAGGCTTTAATACGAATCAAGGCGTGCTCTTTGTGGTTCAGCCAAAGCTTGATACGTTGCCTCAGCGCCTCAAAGAGTCGATCGTAATTTTGGATCGCATACAGGATCCGGGTAATGTCGGAACGTTATTACGGACGTGTGCGGCTGCCGGCATCAAACGTGTATTCGCTTCAACCGGAACCGCCACGCTTTGGTCGCCCCGAGTTTTGCGTAGCGGGCAAGGCGCGCACTTTGCGCTACGCCTTCACGAGCAAGCCGATCTTGAGGCGCTGCTTGCAACGCTTGAGATTCCGTTAGTGGTCACCTCGCTCTTAGACGCGCAAGATTTGTTCGCAACGACGCTACCCGCACAGTGCGCTTGGGTATTTGGCAATGAAGGGCAAGGAGTCGACGAGGCCTTGAGCAAACGCGCTGAGCTACGCCTAAAAATTAACCACGACCTGACCGGCACAGAATCGTTAAATGTTACCGCCGCTGCTGCGATTTGTTTGTTCGAGCAACGTCGCCAGCATCTGAACCGAAACGCTTAGAGTTAGTAGGCTGAGTGTTTGTCCAGACCGAACTCTTGCAGGACGGTTGTCGAGATTTCCTCGATTGATTTTGTGGTGGTCGAGAGCATCGGAATCGAATCACGACGCATCAGGCGTTCGGCCTCTGCAACTTCGTGGCGACACTGCGCCAGCGAACAATACACACTATCGGGGCGGCGCTCAAAGCGCACCTCGGTTAAACGCTCGGGTTGAATCGTCAGCCCAAACAGTTTTTGTTTATGTTGGGTTAAGGTGCTGGGCAGTGCGTTACGCTCAAAGTCTTCAGGAATCAACGGAAAATTTGCAGCCTTGATGCCGTATTGCATCGCTAAGTAAAGACTGGTTGGTGTTTTGCCGCAGCGCGAGACCCCAATCAAAATCACATCGGCTTGCGCCAGGCCGCGAACGAATTGGCCGTCATCATGCGCCAGACTAAAGTTAATGGCTTCGATTCGGTTGCGGTAGGCAATTGAACTGACCGAAAGATGTGATTTGCCGATTGAGTGGCTTGACTTGACACCCAGATTTTGTTCGAGCGGTTCAACGAAGGCACCAAACAAATCTAAGAATAACGCGTTGGCTAGTTTGACGCGTGCCAGAATGTCCGGACTCACAAGCGTGGTGAACACGATCGGCTGGATGCCCTGGTCAAGGGCGCACAGGTTGATTCGGTTGACCACGCCGTCGGCTTTCGCAACCGTGTCGACAAAGGGCATGCGAACTTGCTTGAAACTGACAGAATCGAATTGTGAGAGTACCGAATGACTAAATGTTTCAGCAGTGATTCCGGTGCCATCGGAGATGATAAAAACGGTGCGCTCTGTGGGGTCGCTGTGCATGAATCTGTATCCAGAAAAGTAATCGTCAGTAGTATAATGCGATGCAGCATTGTGCGCGCTCTTCAGAGTTTTTTTGGTCAAGCCCACTTTGCCAGCACCTCAACCATCGGATGCTTTTGCCTGTTAAGGCCGGTTTGGTCAGCCTGTTTTGCATGCTGACCAAACTCGCTTTCTTATATTGTCAAAGGTGGTTTCCATGTCGTATGTCGTTTCTTTCGAGCAACTCCGCATGACGGATGTTGACTCTGTTGGGGGTAAAAACGCTTCGTTGGGCGAAATGATCAGTCAGCTGGCAGACGCGGGCGTTCGGGTGCCAGGTGGTTTTGCGACAACTGCACAGGCTTTTCGCGATTTTTTATCTGGCACGGGGCTTGATCAGCGTATCGCCGAACGCCTCACCACGTTAAACCCTGAAGATGTTCGTGAGCTGGCTTTGGCCGGTGCACAGATTCGTCAATGGATCACCGAGGCACCTTTGCCTGGTCAACTGAACGACGATATCAAAGCCGCCTTCGCGGTGCTTGATGCGGATGGCAAAGGATCGTTCGCGGTGCGTTCCTCGGCCACTGCCGAAGACTTACCCGACGCCTCGTTTGCTGGTCAGCAAGAAACTTTTCTGAATGTCGTCGGCTTTGATGACGTCATCGATAAAATTCGTCACGTGTTTGCTTCGCTCTACAACGACCGCGCGATTTCTTATCGCGTACACAAAGGCTATGCGCATGCTGACGTGGCCTTGTCAGCCGGTATTCAACGCATGGTGCGCTCTGACAAGGGTAGCGCAGGCGTCATGTTCACTCTGGATACCGAGTCTGGCTTTGAAGATGTCGTCTTTATTACCTCGTCTTACGGCTTAGGCGAAACCGTGGTTCAGGGTGCAGTAAACCCCGATGAGTTTTATGTGTTTAAGCCGACCTTGGCTGCAGGCTTTTATCCAATCGTCAATCGTCGTATCGGTTCAAAGCTCTTGAAAATGGAATTCGACCCAGAACGAACCGAAGGCCGTGCAGTTCGCACGGTTGACGTTCCAGTTTCTGAGCGAAATCGGTTTTCTTTAACAGATGAAGAGATCATCGAACTGGCGCGTTACGCCATCATCATCGAAAAACACTATCAACGGCCCATGGATATCGAATGGGGACGCGACGGTATTGATGGCAAAATCTATATTTTGCAAGCTCGGCCCGAAACCGTAAAGTCGCAACAAGGCCATCACGACGTCCAACAGCGCTATCGTCTAAAAGCGACGGGTAAGATCTTGCTTACGGGTCGTGCGATCGGACAAAAAATTGGCTCTGGTCGTGTGCGTGTCGTTGCTGACATCTCGCAGATGGATCAAGTCCAGACCGGTGATGTTCTGGTGACTGACATGACCGATCCCAACTGGGAACCCGTTATGAAGCGTGCGGCGGCGATTGTGACCAATCGTGGCGGGCGCACGTGCCATGCCGCGATCATTGCGCGTGAGCTTGGTATTCCGGCTGTTGTGGGTTGCGGGGACGCTACAGATCTTTTAAGCGACGGCCAAATCGTGACAGTTTCGTGTGCAGAGGGCGACGAGGGGCGAATTTATGATGGCCTGATCGAAACCGAAGTCGAAGAAGTGCGCCGCGGTGTGATGCCCGAGATCGGCTTAAAAATCATGATGAACGTGGGCAATCCACAACTGGCGTTTGATTTCTCGCAAATTCCCAATCACGGCGTCGGTCTGGCCCGTCTCGAGTTCATTATTAATAACAACATCGGCATTCATCCTAAAGCCGTGCTTGATTACCCGAATATCGACAGCGAGTTAAAGGTTGCGGTTGAATCGGCCGCGCGCGGCCACGCGAGTCCGCGAGCTTTCTTTGTCGAAAAACTCGCAGACGGCATCGCCACAATTGCAGCTGCCTTCTATCCTAAGTCCGTGATCGTGCGTTTGTCTGATTTCAAATCAAACGAATACCGTAAGTTAGTCGGTGGCGCGCGTTACGAACCCGAAGAAGAAAATCCAATGCTAGGGTTTCGAGGTGCTTCGCGCTATATCGCTGAGGATTTTGCCGAATGCTTCAAAATGGAATGCGAAGCCCTGAAACGGGTGCGCGAACAAATGGGGCTCACTAACGTCGAAATCATGGTGCCGTTCGTGCGAACAGTCAAGCAAGCCGAGCGAGTGGTGGGTTTGCTTGCGCGCGAAGGCCTGGCTCGGGGCGAGAACGGTTTGCGCGTCATCATGATGTGTGAAGTCCCGTCAAACGCGATTTTGGCTGAAGAGTTTCTTGAACACTTTGATGGTTTCTCGATCGGATCAAACGACATGACCCAACTGACTCTAGGCCTGGACCGAGATTCGGGTATGGAGATCTTGGCAGCTGATTTTGACGAACGCGATGCGGCCGTTAAGTTCATGCTGCAACGTGCCATTGGGGCGTGCTTAAAGGCCGGTAAATATGTCGGTATTTGCGGCCAAGGCCCGAGCGACCATGCTGACTTTGCGCAGTGGTTAAAAGACGAAGGTATTTTGTCGATGTCTTTAAATCCTGACACCGTCGTAGACACCTGGCAGCGCTTGGCCGCCAAGTCGATCTAAATGGGGGCAGTCGACGCGTCAAAACGGCGCGTCGAACCACCACAAAAAGCCAAGGTATGCGGGTTGTGCGCTGTGGCCCTTCGCTGCTGAAGCGATTCACTGCTTAACCGCTCAGTCGCGGGTGCGGGTGTCGTGCTTCATGAGGCGCTCTTTTTCGCGTGCCCAGTCTTTTTCTTGTGAGGCGTCACGCTTGTCGTGCAGCTTTTTACCTTTACCCAAGCCAAAGTCGAGCTTGATTAGACCGTTTTTGTAGTGCAAATTAATGGGGACCAAAGCAAAGCCGCGTTGCTCAACCTTGCCGATGAGCTTGCTGATCTCTTCGGCTTTGAGCAGCAGTTTACGGGTGCGGGTTGCATCGGGCAAAATATGCGTTGAGGCTGACAATAAAGGGCTAATATGCATGCCAATCAACCAAATCTCGGCCTCGAGCACCACGACATAGCTTTCTTTAAGCTGTGCGCGGCCTTCGCGGATTGCTTTGACCTCCCAGCCTTGCAGCACGAGACCGGCCTCGAAGCGTTCTTCGATCAGGTAGTCGTGAAAAGCTTTGCGGTTTTCAATAATGCTCATGGGGCCTAAGACTTCTGGTGTGTTACCAGTAAAATACCTCT
Source organism: Alcaligenaceae bacterium (assembly GCA_013205565.1). GTDB lineage: Bacteria > Pseudomonadota > Gammaproteobacteria > Burkholderiales > Burkholderiaceae_B > Zwartia. Next base: position 5,616 of record JABMMM010000292.1, read on the forward strand.
ATTCTATCAACCATTCATGATTAACAATGCATTGCGTCGAGCGTTCTGTCCTAGTGCCCTTTAGTGCCAGTCAAATGTTTGAACTGGTGGCCGACGTCGAAAAGTATCCTGACTTTATGCCTTGGTGTGGAGGCTCCTCGGTGACCGAGCGCGATGCACACGGCATGCAGGCTTCGATCACGATTTCCCTCGCCGGTCTGAGCCAAACGTTTACCACGCGTAACCGACACGATTATCCCCACAAAATAGAGCTTGAACTTGTGAACGGCCCTTTTTCTGCGTTAACCGGTGAGTGGGTCTTCAGACCTTTGGCGAATGACGCCTGTAAAGTATCGTTCACGCTCAAGTACGCGTTTTCAAACCGCGCGCTTGAGGCGCTGGTTGGGCCGATTTTTAATCGCATTGCCACAAGTTTTATCGACTCATTCTCGCAACGCGCCCAGAGCATCTATGGCGACGCTTAAACCGTCTCAAACGCTTCTGAATATTACCGTCTGTTGGTCAAGCGACCAGCAAGTCTTGCAGCAAGCCTTGGCCGTCCCGCCTGGCACCTGTGTGGGGCGTGCGCTTGAACTCCTTGGGCAGCCTCTGGCGCAAGAGGGCGCGCTGGTAGGTATTTTTGGGCAACGTTGTGCCTTGTCGCGGGTATTGCAAGAGGGCGATCGTATTGAGCTGTACCGCCCCTTAATTGTTGAACCCAAGGCGGCCCGAAGACGTCGGGCAATTCACCGAGAAAAAGTTCGCAATATTAAAAAGAAAATGCCCATCAATGACTTAACGGTTTGACTTCGCCGACCGACCTCAGGAGAACGTTATGGATATGGAACTCAACGATGATCAGCTCGCTTTTGCGCAAGCCGCTAAAGAATTTGCGCTTGGTGAACTTGCACCGCATGCTGCACGGTGGGATCAAGAGGCGATTTTCCCGCTTGAGACGATTAAGCTAGCGGGTCGCATGGGGTTTGGTGCGATGTACGCCTCAACCGAAATTGGTGGTCTGGGTTTGCCTCGGCTGGATGCGACCTTGGTATTTGAAGAAATGGCTGCTATTGACCCTTCGACCACCGCTTTTTTGACCATACACAACATGGCGACTTGGATGGTGGGCGAGTGGGCGACACCCTCGGTGCGAGAGCAATGGGGTCGAGCCCTAGCTTCGGGCGAAAAGCTTGCCTCGTATTGTCTGACCGAACCGGGCTCGGGCTCTGATGCAGCCTCTTTAACCAGCACCGCAGTTCTTGAGGGCACGCACTACGTACTGAACGGTGCCAAAGCTTTTATCTCGGGTGGTGGCGATACCGATGTGTTAATCGTGATGGCGCGCACCGGAGGCAGTGGGCCCTCTGGTGTATCTTCCTTTCTCGTACCTGCTGACCTTGAAGGCATTAGC
>JABMMM010000030.1 GCA_013205565.1 Alcaligenaceae bacterium
CAACAGGTGGCGGCCTTAGCGATCAAACTCGGCATTAAGGATTTACGGGTTGCCTCAGTATCAGGCGGTATTTTGACGAATACGATTGGCACGATGGGGTTAGATTTCATCGAAACGGGCAAACCAATCGCCGAGAGTCTTGATACGGTCGTGTCTGCAGAGGCTTATCTCGGTGCTCAAGGAATTGTTGAGGCGTTGAAAGGCGGCGCTGATGTCGTCATTACCACTCGCATCGCTGACGCCTGTTTATATCTAGGCCCACTTGCTTATGAGTTTGACTGGAGTTTTGACGACTATCAGTTAATGGCAAAGGGGATGGTGATCGGACATTTGATGGAATGTGGCAGCCAACTCAGTGGCGGCTATTTCTGTGATCCTGGTTATAAAGACGTTCCCGATTTGGCCAACGTTGGTAACCCAATCGCAGAGGTTAGTGACGATCGCGTATTGCTATCCAAGCTTTCGAACTCGGGTGGGGTCGTGTCTGAGGCCACTTGCAAAGAGCAATTGCTCTACGAAGTTGGAGACCCCGCCAATTACATTTGCCCGGACTGTATTGTTGACTTCACCAAGGTCAGTTTCAAACAGGTTGGTCAAGATTTGGTTGAAGCCTTTGCTGATCAAGCGGGCAAACCTCGAACTCCAACGCTCAAGGCCTTGGTTGGTTTGACCGAAGGCTTCATGACTGAGGAAATGGTGATCTTTGCGGGCCCAGGAGCGCTTGAGCGAGCAAAATGCACGCAAGACTTGCTCGAACAGCGCTTTCAGAAGGTTGCTTTGCGGGCCACAGAGATTCGTTTTGATTATCTGGGGATCAATGGCGTGCATCGTGAGTCTTCACCTTCAGTGGTTCACGAGCCTTATGAAGTCATTTTGCGAGTGGCTGTCAAAACCGCAGAACGCTCAGAGGCCGAGAAGATTCGTCGCGAAATCGATCCCCTGGCAGTCAATGGAATGTCTGCAACAGGCAAATGGGCGACGAGTGCCCCAGGTTCTAGAGTGCGCCCGGTGGTTGGACTCAGCTCGTGTTTAGTGCCGCGCGAGTTGATTCAGTCGACAGTTTCATTTTATTGATTGCGCAGGCAGATATTCATGTCCTTAAGCCGCAAGCCCCAAGAATGTACGAAGAACGTGGCGCTTGCCAAATGTTTAAAGTCAAGAAGGGTGGTTTGCGCGTGATCAACCATTTCGTTTCATCACCAAAGAGAGTGACATGAACCAGCGATTTAAATGTTTGTGTGTTTTCCTTTTCATGCTAGCTACTTTTGCAGGGACTTCGGTATCGGCTCAGCCTGCAGGCGCTAGTGCCGCCTCATACCCAAATCGACCAATCAAAATTGTTGTTGCGACCGGTGCTGGTGGGATCACGGACCTTCTAGCGCGCTTCGTAGGCCAAAAAATATCCGAAAACTTGGGGCAACCCGTCGTCATCGAGAATCGGCCAGGCGCGGGGGGTACGATTGGATCTTCAGCAGTGGCGAAATCCGTGCCTGACGGATACACCTTGCTGTGGATTTTCCCGAGCCATACCGTTAATCCGTCTCTGTTTAAAAGTCTTCCCTACGATACGGTAAAAGATTTTGCTCCTGTCATTAAAGTGACCAATGTTGAATTAGTTCTTATTGCGAATCAAGCGGTGCCTGCTAATAGTATTCAAGAGCTCATTGCTTTAGCGAAACGTAACCCTCAAAAAATGAATTATGGAGCAGTGGGAGACGGCAGCTTGGGGCATCTTGGCGCACTGCTGTTTAATGAAACTGCAGGCGTTAGTTTTGTACATATCCCTTATAAGGGTGCGCCGCAGGTGTTAGCAGCGTTACTGGCGAATGATATTCAGATTTTCTTTGATGTTCCAATCACAGCGATTCCTCAAATTCAGGCTGGAAGAGTGAAAGCGCTTGCAGTGACCGGTAAGCTGAGAGCATCGGTGTTGCCAGAGGTCCCGACCATGGTGCAGGCGGGTTTAGTTGGTTTTGAAGTAGCCGGCTTTAATGGCATTTTAGCGCCGGCAGGTACCCCGAACCCTGTCATTCAAAAGCTTAATCAAGAGGTGGGACGAATACTGAAGCAGCCGGAAGTTAAACAATGGTTCGAGTCGAAGGCACTTGAGCCCCTTGGAGGGTCGCCCGAATTATTTGCACAAGATATCCAGAGCGACATTGCTAAGTGGGCAAAAATCTTGTCAGCGGCGGGCATTCAGTCGCAATGAAATAATTTTCGTACTTAATTTTTTAAAATCTTAGAGCGCAAAAAATGCCAATGTTTTCAACTGATTCTAGTTGTGATATTTTTTATCAAATCGATGACTTCACAGACCCCTGGAATCCTGCAGAGACGGTTGTGCTGTTGCACGGCAACGCGGAGAGTGGCGAGGCGTGGCGCAGTTGGATTCCTCACTTGGGTCGCCACCTTCGAATCATCAGGCCAGATCTGCGTGGTTTTGGTCGATCGACTGCAACATTGGAAGGTTTTCCTTGGACACTCAAGGTACTGGGTGACGATCTGATTAAACTGACCCAACATTTAAAGATTCAATCATTCCATCTTGTTGCTGCAAAGATTGGCGGAACCATTGCATTAAATTTTGCAGCCGAACATCCAGAGCTTGTTAAAACGTTAACCGTACTCGGGGCGCCACCGTCTCCTAAAAACTCACTAGCCCACACGGTTGCGGTATGGGTTGAGCAACTTAAAAAAGACGGACTCGAGCCTTGGGCGCGCGAATCCATGCGTGGTCGCTTGGGAAGTCGGGCACCAGAAAAAATGCTCGAATACTGGACTCAACTGATGGCAAAGACGGCTTTGTCGACGCAACTCGGCTTTATGAAAATGGTGCCGACCTTAGATGTGAGGCCTGGACTATCAAAGATTCAATGCCCCACCTTGGTGATTACAACAACGGGTAGCGGACTTGGGTCGGTGCAAGACACTGAGTCTTGGTGCAAATTGATTAAACACGCAACGATGCTTGTTTTGGATGATGATTCATATCATGTGGCTGCAGTGAAAGCAGAAGAGTCGGCAGCTGCCACATTAGATTTTATTCAGAAGCATTCATCCTAACCATCATAGCTTCAACACACCGATCTTTTAAAAACATAAAAACAGGAGACAACATGCTTAACCTAACTGGAAAAGTTGCAATCGTAACGGGTGCGGGCTCGGTGGGGCCTGGATGGGGGAACGGAAGGGCAACAGCGGTTCTGCTTGCGCGACAAGGTGCTTCAGTATTTTTAGTTGACGTGGTCAAAGACGCCGTTGAGCAAACGCGTCAGACAATTGAAGATGAAGGCTTTGTCTGTGCAACGCATCTGTGCGATATGCTCGACTCTGCAAGCGTAAAAAAAATGGTGCAAGCCTGCCTGGACCGTTTTAAACACATCGATATCTTGATCAACAACGTGGGAGGCTCTGAGCCCGGTAATCCCGTGACGATGACCGAGGAGGCTTGGGATCGTCAGATTGATTTCAATTTAAAAACAGTGTTCTTGGGCTGTAAGCATGTGATTCCAGTACTCGAGGCGCAGAGTAAAGGCGTGATCATCAACATCTCTTCGGTCGCTGGGTTACGTAATTCAAAAGATCGTACGCACGTTGCTTACAGCGCTAGTAAAGCTGGGATTATTCAGTTTTCACGCTCAACAGCAGGAGCTTACGCAAAGAAAGGAATCCGTTGCAATACGGTGGTGCCTGGTTTGATGCACACGCCACTTGTCGAGTATCGCTTAACCAAACAACTTTCCGAAAGCGATGCCGCATCGTTGATTGCTAAGCGTAATGCCATGGTGCCGATTGGCCGGATGGGAACAGGATGGGATATTGCTCATGCGGTCTTATTCTTGGTGTCGGATGAGGCAGCCTTTATTACGGGTACAGAAATTGTTGTTGATGGCGGATACACAACCTTCGGACCCAGCGGAACTTGATGGTTAGCTGTTTATCTGCTTGATCGATCAACCACTTCTGTGAAGAACAAAAAATGATACGACGCTTAGAAGGGAAGGTGGCGCTAGTGACGGGTGCAGGCTGTGTGGGCCCCGGTTGGGGCAACGGACGAGCAATCGCCGTGAGATTTGCGCAAGAAGGTGCGCGTGTCTTTGCGGTCGATAAAGATTTAAGCACCATGACAGAAACACTTGCACTGATCGCCGAGGCGGGTGGTGATGCCACGCCGTATCAATGCAACGTGTTAGATAGCAAAGCGATACCCGCCTTAGTGGCAGCCTGCGTCAAACAATACGGTGGTATCGATATCCTTGTGAATAATGTTGGCGGCGGTTCACCCGGCGGACCGATTACCTTGAGTGAAGAAAACTGGGATGCCCAGATGAACATCAATCTCAAAACAGTTTTCATGATGTGTAAACATGTGATGCCTGTCATGCTTGAAAAAGGCTCGGGATCTATTGTCAATATCGCGTCGATCTCTGGGATACGTTGGTCTGGGGCCGCTCAGGTTGGCTATGCCGCATCGAAAGCGGGGGTCATTCAGTTTGGTAGAGTGGTAGCCATTGAGTACGCCAGCAAAGGGATCAGAATCAACTCTGTGTTGCCGGGTCAACTACATACCCCCCTGGTTGAGGTGCGTGTGGCAAAAAATCAAAGCGGGGGCGATGTCGAGGCTATTTTAAAAAGACGCCAGGCACGCATCCCGATGCCCTTTATGGGCGACGGTCGTGATACTGCAAACGCCGCGTTGTTTCTAGCCTCTGATGAGGCTCGTTTCATCACCGGTACCGAGTTAATTGTTGATGGAGGTATGACAGCAAAATGCGACTAAATCGATCTTTGTGGTTAGGTGTGATCTCGGTGCTCAGCGGCATGTTGAGCCTGCAGGCATCTCAAAGCGTGGCGGCTGAAAAGTTTCCAGTGAAGCCCGTACAAGTCATTATCCCCTTTCAGCCAGGTGATACCGACAATTTGTTAAGACCTTTTATTGAAAGAATGGGTGAATTCTTAGGTCAACCTTTATCGCTTGTTTACAAGCCCGGTGCTGCAGGCGCAGTGGGTGCGGGCTTTGTGGCGACCAGTAAACCTGATGGTTACGTGCTGGTCGGTACCTCTCACTCCTCGGTTGCGGTGGTACCTTTAACTAACAAGCAAGTCACGTATAGCCTCGATTCGTTTGAACCCATCGCGTGTTTGGTTGAAAGTGGTTCGTTAATTGTGGTGCTGTCGAGCTCGCCCTGGCTAACCTTTAAAGATTAGATTGATGCCTCAAAAAAGGCACCCGGAAAAATCACCTATACAAGCTCTGGCACCTTCGGGACTAATCACTTGATTCCTGAAGGACTCTCCAAAGAAGCGGGTGTGAAATGGAATCACATACCTTCACAGGGTAGTGGGCCCGCCATTACGGCGACCTTAGGGGGGCACATCAATATGGCGTCAACTGCAGTCGCGCCTGCCGCACCGCATATTAAAGCGGGTACCTTACGTCCGCTCGCTGCTTATGGAATCAAGCGCCTGCAAGCGTTTCCTGATGTTCCCACTTTACAAGAGCTAGGCTATACCATCGCCAGCCCTTCGTATTACGGGATTTTGGCGCCTAAGGGAACCCCTAAACCCGTTGTCGACGCGATCTACGCTGCAGCGCAGAAAGCGGTCGAGACCTATAACGCGCAGATTAAAACGAGGCTTGAACCGTTTGGCGTCGACATTAAATTAATGAACCCAGAAGAATATAAAACTTGGCTCAAAGGTCAAAGTGCCTTGTTTAGTGGGATTTTGAAATCGATGGGTAATTAGCTCTAAAGAGCAATGGTGTTGCTGTACTGAATGTGCCGATAGCTTTATAAAAAAGGTAGTCACAGAAATGAGCACAGCCTTGAGAAAAGAAAACTGGCTAAGCGTGTTTTGGATTGTGTGTGGGCTCGCGATTTGTATTGCCTCTTACAGGCTCTCGCTTGGTTCACTCAATGATCCGGGGCCTGGCATGTTTCCGTTTATTGCGGGTTCAGTTCTTTGTGTGCTCTCAATGGTTGAGTGGTGGAACACCACGCGTGCGAATCAAAAAGCCGCGCACTCGCTCGCGCAGACCGTAGATGGTGGCGCGGATGGTGCGCGTGCCGTCTCAGCCGAGGCGGTTGAACCCTTGTTTGCCAATCGACTTGGTGCATTTAAGGCTGCAGCAATTATTGTTGCACTTTTGATATACGCCTTAGCGATGGAACACCTAGGTTTTATTCTCAGCACGACTCTTTTCATTGCCTTTCTTTTATGGTTGGTTGAACGCCAACGTTGGTATGTCATTGTGTTTGGAGCCGTCTTGTCGTCAATGGCGACTTATCTGGTGTTTAAGGTGTGGTTAGAGACCGCGCTGCCGATTGGCTTGTTGGGCTTCTAAGAGACGCTATGGATATCTTCGATGGCTTTTCAATCGCACTGACAATCGCCAACCTTGGCTATTGCGCTGCGGGCGTCTTTATCGGTACCTTGGTGGGAGTTTTGCCTGGCATCGGGCCAGTCGCCGCCATGTCAATTTTGTTTCCCGTCACGCTAGGTATTCCGCCCGTCTCTGCGGTCATTATGCTTTCCGGAATCTACTACGGCGCCATGTATGGTGGCTCGACCACCTCTATCCTTGTGAATATTCCAGGTGAGGCCTCGTCGGTCATTACGTGCCTAGATGGCCATCAAATGGCGCGAAAAGGCCGCGCCGGCGTGGCCCTCGGTATCAGCGCGATTGGTTCATTTATTGGTGGGACCCTAGCGATTATTGGCTTGCAAATTGCAGCACCTCATTTGGCAAAAGTCGCACTGATCTTCGGTTTTCCTGAATATTTCTCTTTGATGTGCTGTGGTTTGGTTGTGTTGACTTTCATGGCGCAGGGGTCAATGGTTAGAGCCCTGATGATGGCATTGGTGGGGCTGTTTCTTGGCTCGATCGGGATGGACCTTGTGATGGGTACACCGCGCTTTACGTTCGGCATAGTCGAGTTTTCGGATGGCGTCGGGTTGATCCCCGTCATCATGGGTTTGTTTGGAATCTCTGAAGTGTTGTTGAATATTGAGCAGCGGATTTCAAAAGATGTATTTGCCGGAAAGATTTCTCAAATATGGCCGAGCCGAAAAGACTGGGCAGCCTCAGCCGGACCGATTTCACGCGGTGGCTTGATTGGATTTTTCTTTGGGCTTCTTCCTGGGGCTGGTCCGGTGGCCGCTGGTTTCGTCTCTTACAGCGTTGAAAAGAAAATATCCAAGCACCCAGAGCAATTTGGTCAAGGTGCGATCGAAGGTGTTGCAGGCCCAGAGGCCGCAAATAATGCGGCGATCGGTGGTGCTTTTATTCCGTTGCTGACGCTAGCGATCCCCTCAACCCCAGGCATGGCTTTGTTGCTCGGTGCATTTTTATCGTACGGCGTGAATGTTGGTCCGTTGTTAATTACGCAGCACCCAGACATTTTTTGGGGCGTTGTTGCCAGCATGTATATCGGCAACATTATGTTGATTGTGTTGAATCTGCCCTTTGTCGGGTTATGGGTCAAGATTTTAAAAATCCCGTATCACTACTTAGTGCCAGCGATTCTCATTTTTTGTGTCATTGGCTCGTACAGTTTAAGCAACAGTATGGTTGATGTGATCGTGATGATCGTCTTCGGCTTTATTGGTTACTTGTTTAAAAAGCTTAAATATGAAGCGGCACCGCTGATCATGGCAATGGTCTTGAGCCCACTCATGGAGAACAACTTTCGGCAATCCCTGTTGTTGTCGCAAGGCGATTTCATGATTTTTTTCTCTAGACCCCTGTCGGCGATCTTGATGTTTGTTGCAGTGTTGCTATTGATTTTGCCAAACTTATCGTGGGTTCGTAAGCGACGAGAAAAACGGCTTGAGGCCTCGCTTGAGTAACATTTTTTGAACGCGACTCTGCAAACATAAACCATGATGAGAGTGAGGCTGTGGTTTAACGCTTGTGTGAGTTTTTTACGTCAAACACTAAGGCTAATTAAATTGATCAATTTAAATCGACGCATTCTCAATGTTGCTCATGCGATTGTGCTGCTAGGTTATTCGGTGGTTGGTATAGCTCAAACCGAAACCTATCCAGCGCGCCCAGTCAAAATCATTGTGCCCTTTGGGCCGGGTGGTTCGGCAGATATGCTGGCGCGTGTACTTGGCGAAGGCTTGTCTAAAGAATTCGGTCTGCCTTTTCAAATTGAAAACAAAGCGGGTGCCACTGGTGTCATTGGCACGGCTGAGGTGGCGCGCGCTAAACCGGATGGTCACACCTTGCTGTTGGGATTTGATGGCACCTTGACCATCACACCGTTTATCCAAAAAAATGTCACCTTCAGTGCCACTAGAGACTTTGCACCGATCTCTAAACTCACCGATGTTGCCTTTGTCATTGTTGTCAATCCCTCCATTCCAGCGAAGAATATGAAAGAACTTGTTGCATATTCAAAAGCAAATCCGGGCAAACTATCATATGCTTCTCCTGGTGTAGGCAGTACGGCGCACATGCTTGGAGAACAATTACGCCTAGAGGGCGGTCTGGATTGGGTTCATATTCCGTATGGTGGTTCAGGTAGCGGCAAATTCATTGTCGACGTGATTGGCGGCAGTACTCCGGCTGCTGTGATTTCGATTGCGGTGGCGGCGCCATCGGTGCGCGAGGGTAAAGTGATCGGGGTAGGAGTCCCTTCAAGTCAACCAAATGCCGCTTTACCTCAAGTGCCAACTTTTGCACAAGCGGGTCTAGAAAAATTTAACGTAGCTTCATGGTTTGCTTTGTTAGCGCCAGCAGGTACGCCAGACTCGGTGATTAACAAACTAATCACAGAAGTGGCCAAAGTTCTTGCCACCGACGCGTTCAAAGCGCGCATGGCGATTGCGGGAATGGATGTTACGCCGTCGACACCTGCTGGGCTCGCAGCGCTGATCGCGTCAGATCTAAAAAAATGGGAAAAAGTAGCTGAGCGTATTCCGAAGACGGAGTAGTTTGATTAAGGTTGGCCAGTCGTGGCACAAACAAGGAACAACTGTATGCGATTATTAAATGGATTTGCCTTAAGTTTTTTAGGGCTAATTGGCGCTACGACGTTGGCTCAGGCGCAACCTTATCCAAACCGGCCAATTACGGTTGTTGTCCCATACCCACCAGGCGGTGCAACCGACCCGATCGCAAGAATTTTTACTGTCAAATTGGCCGAGGCTTGGAAGGTGCCGATTATTATCGACAATCGGGCGGGTGGCGGCACAACGATTGGCATGAGCTATGGTGCCCGTGCGGCACCTGATGGTTACACCATTACAGTCGGTACCACGAGCGTTGGAACCAATCCTGCGCTGTATAACAAATTGCCGTATGACACCATGAAGGACTTTACTTTCATTAGTCAGATGGGCATTTTGCAGATCGTGCTTTCGGTGCACCCCTCACTGCCGGTGAAGACGCTTGATGAGTTGATTGCGTATGCTAAGAAAAATCCTGGCAAGCTAAATTACTCATCGTTTGGTAACGGCACGATGGGACATTTATCGGGTGAATACTTTAACCAAATGCGCGGAAATCCTCCCCGTTCAGGGGGAGGATGAATAGCGCGGACACCGCAGGTGTCCCTGTTTTTAGCTGATTCAGGTCTGGGCGGTTGTTCGATGTCTTGGTAAAC